>JADFGN010000131.1 GCA_022567695.1 Candidatus Poribacteria bacterium
GAAACCCCATTGGTACGTTCTGGGGAATCTTGGGGGATTGGTGAAGTACGGGAGAGATCCGCAGGAGGCGGCGATGAAAGCGGGAAACATCGACGCTGCAGAAGAAGACCCCGCCAATTATGCGAAAGTTTGGACGGAAGCCGGTGGTGAGAATCGTGAACTCGTGGTTGAGAGCATCACAGGCTCTTGGAAGTCGTACTATCAAAATATCTCGGATGTCCTGAATAAGGGGGCGGAACTCATCGTCAAGCCAGAACAAATCGCACGCATGATGCGGGTTTATGACGCGGCGATGCGCTCCTCGGAAACGGGTGAAGCCGTGCAGCTATGATATTGAGTGTCACCCAGATTCATCTCATGGCCCGTCTAACCAACAGTTCCCTTTTCGGGACTTCCTCAAGCTGCCCGCTTTGCGGCTGCCGCTTCACCTGCAATATACCTGGGATTGATATCGAAATAGACCGCCAAGTTGTTGGATTTGCCCCACGCCAGGGCATATCTTAACGTATTCAGGTATACCCTCGGATTTGTATCACTCGGCGGACCTAACAGCCAGAAATGCAGCTGTTCGATCTGGTGTCTTCTCAGAAAGAGCAACAGATCTTCTCCAACATCAGCAGTATGAATTTCAGGGCTGACGCTAAAAATCAAATCCCCTAACAGCGTCATGGCCTGACCAATCATCTTCTCATCGGACGTGCCCAGCTGTTCTAAATTGACGTTTAATCTCACCCGTTGTTTCAGTTTTCCCGACCGGCGGGCAAAATATGACAGAGCTGAGGCATAGATTTCTCCAGAGACTCCCCCTATATTGACCAAATAAAATGGGATGGCTTCATATTCTGGATGAGCCAAGACGGGTACAAGGCTATCGATCACTTCTTGATAATCCTCTTTCCCATTTAACTTCAAATCAATCTTTGGAAAAGTAATTCGCTTGAAATTCTGATCGTTTTTTTGAACATGCCTGGCATGTTCAACATACACGCGGAGGATGTTCTCGAATTTGCCCTCATCTCCCGTTACCATCGTGGGTGGATGTCCACTGGAAAACCCTCCATTATATTTTTGGATATCAAATTCCACAAAATAAGGATTTAATTCGACCGCATCTCTTATTGCGTTGACTGTATTTTCCTGATCTTCTGATTCAAATCGGCCCCTGTGAGGACAAATCCGTTCGCTTATATTTTTCGGGATGGGAAGCAAATCATCTAATGTAACCATTCTTATCACTTCTTTGAGGATGGATCTTACAACCCGGTACCACGCAAATGTCAACTGTGTGAATGGAAAAACGTGAAAGATCGCCACTTCTGGGCCTCCTTAATCAATCGCAAAAAATATACCAACTCTGGTCGATCCCAAGGTTTATTACGCTTATTTGTGGTCTGTGTCGCACTAATAAATTGGGAGCACGCAACTGGACCGCCGAGAGGAGAATAAGAAAAGGTAAGCGTTCAGCCACCCCCTGAACGCTTACTCGATTTATTATACTTATCCCTTGGGGCGTATGGATTCAGCACAGGCGTATGGATTCAGCACAACAATTCGTAGCCAAATTACGAAAATCCGTAACCAAATTACGAAAGTTTACTGATACCAATTTTCGATTCATTTGTTACTAACCGCAGAGACTAAGGGTGACGACAACGTAGAGGACGGCTGCTATCCCGTCCCCGATACGCGGGATTTCCGCTTCGCTTCATACCTGTTGGCGGTTGGGGATAGCGACCCAACCCTACGGAGAATGAGTTAGTAATCTTTCGATCTGGAAATGGTATGAGCCTCTGCCCTGCTCTGAAAATAGACAATCGACGCCCCCGTAAAGCAAGTTTTAGGGAAACAAAGTGTAAACGTTTTTGTTGAATACGACCCCGATCAAACTCCACAAACTTCCCCCGATAAATTGTCCAAAGATGAGGCCGAGGAAGAGGGGCAATGCACCCCGATAGGATCTCACCCCGCCTCCCGCAAACAGCAGCCGCTTAAACAGCCAGCCTAAGAAGATGGAGAACCACATCCAATCCATCGCCCAACCGTATCCCACGGCATATCCCACCGGATAAAGCGGCCACCAAAGGAAACGTCTTTTGAATAGCGTGAGAACAACCGTCAAAAGAAATCCAAATCCCATCTGCTGGATCGCTGGGATGTTTGTGGTTCGTGGAAAGGCGATCCAACTTTGTAAGCGGGAAAAATCGCCGATGCCCCAGTGGCGATCGAACATATACTGGTGGTAAAGCGCGACATGAGCACCGATGGACATCATTGCGCCGACAATCGACGCGACAAGCATCGCCACGACTAATCGCTTCTCAGTCAGTTTGAAGTGTGTTCCGATTTTGAATGCCTCCAACTGATGGGGCATCGGATGACACCGATAGCCGTAAGCCAGCCACGAGAGAAGCGTTGTGTTCGTCAGATTGCTGGCGCCAAGCGGTCGGGTGCCCATAAACAAGATCATGATTCGATCCGGATGCATGTTGCGCAGTTCGTGGGTCGGTGGACCGAGTTCTGCCCGCATCCGGGTCATCCCGATACAAAGAATAAAGTAAATGCCGAAGTATCCCAGCGTCACCCACGGCGATAGCCCCGCCTGATACCAGAAGAAGCTAATGAACGCCATGCCAAAAATCATTCCGAACACCGCGAGTCGGTATAAAGGGTCACACGATTGGGTTGAAAAGACGTTCCGCAAAACAGCTATAATGTGCCTCCTGCCCATCCAAAGCGCCAGGATGCCGATGCCGATCCATGCCCCACCCTGTTGCTCTCTTTGCAAGCCTAAAGCCGTTGTCCAACCCATCGCACTGAAAAAGACACGTTGCCCTTTCCAAAATAGGTAAAAGAACCAGAGCGAAAGTGAAAGGTTTAAGGGCATTAGATACCCAAGCCCGACCGCAAAAGGGTAAATATAAATCGCCATCCGTCCCATTGCGTTCCACGGTTTTTCGCTAAAAAGGTCACTGATGTTATACTTGATTAAAAGCGCCGGGATGACGGGATAAAGATAGTTGATGCCCGCGAGGATCTCAAGACCGAAAGCGATACCAAAACCGAGCCAGATTAGTCTATTTTTGAATAGTTTCGAGGTATTGCCAATCACTTCGACGGGCATCACGGTCAGCGGGTAATTCAACTTCTCATGCTCAATCCACTGCTTTCTGATGATGATATTGATGCAGAGCATGACGAACAGCAACACGACCACCAAGACGCTCCACGCGAGGATGGGGGTTATCCACGCTTCGATATACTGGCGTTGCCAAAAGTTCTCACCCCCCTCAAAGTAGCCTTGTAGAATGCGTCGATTATCGACCGTGAGCCATCGCGGGATGAAGCGGAAAAAGAGATCTTCCCACTCGTTTTCAGGGGTTGCGTGCCAAGAGGCAATGACCATCATGGGAACTAACTGCCGGACCATATCGTGCCCGGCGAGAGCGGTTGCCACAGAGATCATGATGTATGTGGTCGCTAGCTCGGCTTCGCTCAAGAAGAGCTTGTTGAGAAAGCGTTTGGATAAGAGATTGATTCCCGCCAAAACGAAGAGGGTAAATAAAACGGTCGGGAAAATCGAGAAGTCTGTCAACTCCCACACGACCCGATTCTCAGCGGCGATAATCCAGTAACAGTTGAGCACAATCAAGAGGCAACCGAAAATCAGCCCTCTCAGAACACCACGGTTTTTGGTGCCATTTCCAAAATCAGTTGAAATGTCCTTTGTTTGTGTCATAGCTTCCAAGGGAAATACCGTGCGGGTGCAGTACCCGCCGCGTTTTGAGGTGTAGCAGATGGTACGGAAAAGGAATGGGACGTAGAAACCGCTCAATAGGAGCAATCGCGTCGGGTTGGTTTGCCCCCGTTCACAGGTGTGTATAATAATAACGCGATTGGCCCCGTTGATATCGTTTTGAGAGTATATCATATCAAACGATCCTCATCAAAACAAGCCGAAATTCGCGTGCTGCTATTGTCAGATAAATTGTGATGGGTAGCCGAATTCGCCAGAATTCGGGCAAATTAGCGATTCACCCGAACTTTTGCACGCCTGCCCTCGCGTAGCGGGGTTCGGCTACATGTCAAAACTTGTCTGACTAACGTGAGTTCGAACTGACGTTATCTTAGCGAAGATGCTCCAAGCACACATTGAAGGCATTGACCGAGAGAGGCACTGTTAGTTGCAAGAGCATGAGCGACGATTGATGTTGTAATGATTTCAGATGTATGATATGGTTTAAGGCAATAGCCTTCACAAACAAAAATCCCTTTGGGGGCTTTTTTGTTATTTATTATTTTGGAATACGGTATAATATGCTAATCAGCTTAATCACTCAATTTTTAGGAAAATTACGATGCCGAAACCTGATTTTGCTCGCACAGACTTGAGCCTATTGGCAGATCGCGACCTACGATTCCTCATTGAAAATTTCCCCACTACAGGACGTAGCTATGAGGAGATTGCAGACCTCATCCATCGGCTCCCAACAAGACTAGAATCACTATTGAATAGCGAATTCTTGTTCAACAAGATTTATGACCAACGTCAATTGATCTTGGGAATTTCACCTTTTCTGTTCTTCAACGTGCTGTTACGGCGAAGCCTATTTGACAAGCGAATCCTCGGCGATCGAAGCGTCATTAACTATCTCGCTAACCTGCTAAGTCTCTTTGTAAAAACTGATCGATTGTATCGCGTCCAACGCCACGATGAACATACCTCTCAATATTTGACTGATATGGCTATGGAAGCGCAAAATGTTGATTCACGTCGGCAATTTCTCGTTTACGCCCACATTGGCAATTATTCACTTTATACCACAGGGATTTTTCCGCAGTCAATCGAATACCGTCACCGTTATAAGAATCGTCCTGTGAGTACGCAGTTCTACATTGATTTTGGAAGCGAATACTACCAACGCGCTTCAGCGCATCAGATGGCACGTCAATATGAGTTAGATGAGGTTTTCTTCAGATTATCGATTATGTTTGAGGTTTACAAGGATGCGCTCAACCATCTTTCCAAACAATATCTGGGATTTTCGTAAACGGAGCAAGGATGCCTTTCTTCGCCAACACCCATCAGCCGGCCAGCATGTGGCGTATCAGATCTTTCACGTTTTTTATGATGCTGGCGGTATTGCTTAGTTGTCGTGGTGAAGATTTAAAAGTTCCCAAATCAGCCTCCTTTTCATTTGTCGTTATCGGGGATACGAGATCAGGAACTCGAAACAAACTATCGCCAATCTTTCTCACGAGCATTGCGGAGATCAATCGCTTGAGTCCAGCGTTTGCGTTTAATCTGGGAGACTTCATTGAGGGTGGGACGAGCGATCCGGAGGTTTTGCAACGTGAATGGGATACGTTCCAAAGCGCGCTAAATAGATTTGAAATGCCGATCTACCTTGCGGCGGGTAACCACGACATTTGGAACAAACAGAGCCAGGAGATTTATGAGCGTCGTTTTGGCAAAACCTATTTTTCGTTTGATTATAACGGCTCATGCTTCATTGTGTTGTGTACGGACCTGGCGGGAGAAATTGATCGAATCACCGGACAACAGCTTGCATGGTTTGAGCAAGAACTTGAACAGCGTTCCCACGCAGAGCATGGAAACGAGGTGCAACCGATTTTTGTTCTTATGCACAAACCGCTATGGTTTACTAAATCGTGGATGGAAGTGGTTCATCCGCTATTGGTTAAATACGATGTTGATGTCGTGTTCGCCAGCCATTGGCACCGCTATGCGAAAATGACTCGCGACGGTATTCGGCATGTCGTAACGGGAGGCGGTGGAGCATATATGCATCCGCCAATTACGAAGGGAAGCTTTCATCATTATCTATTCGTTACCGTTCGGCAAGGAAAAACTAAAATCGCTGTGATTAAGCCAGGAAATATTCTGTCGGAGGATGTTTTGGAGGGGAAGTGAAAGGCTGCAAATCGAAATAAAAAAGGGGAGTGAAGGCTGATTACCTTACTCCCCTTAGTATTCGTTATATCCGAATCTTTAGTACATATCACCGCCCGGTGGCATTGGAGGAGCTGGTCCTTCCTTCTCAGGAATCTCCGCGACCAATGCCTCGGTCGTAATCAGCAATGCAGCAACGCTAGAGGCGTTTTGAAGCGCAACACGGACAACCTTTGTCGGATCGATAGCACCTGCTTCATACATATCGCTATACTCATCTCTCAAAGCGTCGTATCCGATGTTTCCGCCTTTCTCTTTCACCTTCGCAATAACGACCGAATCTTCTTGCCCCGCATTGCGTGCAATTTGGCGAAGCGGCTCTTCAAGTGCTCGACGAACAATGTTCACGCCAACCTTTTCCGTGGCATCATCTGTCTCTAAGCTGTCAAGTACATCGATTGCCCGGACAAGTGCTACACCACCGCCCGGTAGGACGCCCTCTTCAACAGCAGCACGAGTTGCGTGCATAGCATCTTCAACACGGGCTTTCTTTTCTTTCATCTCGATTTCAGTCGCAGCACCGACATTAATTATGGCGACTCCACCAGCAAGTTTCGCAAGCCGTTCTTGCAACTTTTCCTGATCATAATCGGAGGTGGTGTCTTCGATCTGTTTGCGAATCTGACTGATACGTCCTTGAATAGCTTCGCTGCTACCCCCACCTTCAATAATTGTGGTATTATCTTTGTCAATGATGATGCGTTTTGCAGTTCCAAGATCATTCACGGAGATGTTTTCGAGCTTAATGCCGAGGTCTTCGCTAATGACACGTCCATTCGTGAGCACAGCGATATCGTCAAGCATTGCTTTTCGCCGATCGCCATAACCCGGTGCTTTGACGGCTGCGCCTTTAATACCGCCACGAATCTTGTTGACAACCAGCGTGGCTAACGCCTCACCCTCAACATCTTCTGCGATAATCAAAATCGGTTTGCCCTGTTGAGCAACTTTCTCAAGCACAGGAACGAGGTCTTTGAGGGCACTAATCTTTTTCTCGTGGATGAGGATGTATGCATCTTCCAGTTCCGCTTCCATGCGATCGGCATCGGTCACGAAGTAGGGTGAGAGATATCCTCGGTCGAATTGCATTCCCTCGACGACCTCAAGGGCCGTGTCAAGGCTTTTGGCTTCCTCGACGGTAATCACGCCATCTTTGCCAACCTTCTCCATAGCATCGGCGATGAGGTTGCCTATAGCCATATCGTTGTTGGCGGAAGTGCTTGCGACTTGTGCAATTTCATCTTTCTCAGCAATCTCCCGGCTCTGCTCTTTTAAATTATCAACAACTGCGATAACGGCTTTCTCAATTCCACGCTTGAGTGCCATGGGGTTATGTCCGGCGGAGACATTTTTCAATCCTTCGCGGTAAATTGCTTGCGCCAGGATGGTAGCTGTCGTTGTTCCATCACCAGCAACATCACTGGTTTTGGAAGCAACTTCCTTAACCATCTGAGCCCCCATGTTCTCATAAGGATCTTCGAGTTCGATCTCTTTTGCGACAGTAACTCCATCTTTGGTAACCGTTGGAGCACCGAATTTCTTATCAAGAATGACGTTTCGCCCTTTTGGACCTAAAGTTACTTTTACGGCCTCGGTGAGCGTATCAACGCCGCGCTTGATAGCATTTCGAGCATCTTCATCAAAAGTCAACATTTTTGCTGCCATGTTAGCTCTTCCCTCCTTAATAAACTAACTAATTTTTGCGAGGATGTCATCTTCACGCAGAATTAGAAGTTCTTCATTGTTGTGTTTAACTTCGGTACCTGAGAATTTTCCGAATAGAATCTTGTCTCCAGCAGCAACATCAACGGGATGATATTCACCGCTATCAAGCAAACGGCCTCTACCAACTGAAATCACTTCGCCCTCTTGAGGCTTTTCCTTTGCTGTGTCAGGGATAATAATCCCTGCACTTGTTTGCTCCTCTTCTTCTTCACTACGTCTGACAAGCACGCGATCACCAAGCGGTACAAGCGCCATGTATGTCTTACCTCCTGTACAATTGATTAACACTTCAGACTTTTTTAAAAACCACTGTCCAAATGACAGTGGCGTTTGATAATCTGCCTTTTGAGCAAGAGGTGTGCCAATCGGATACCATTAGATTAGCCTTGATATCTACCAAGCAGTCAACGACTGTGATTCAAGCCCCAAGTTTTTGAGGAGTAGCCTATGCTTTCTGGATAAATTTCCGATTAGTATAACATTTTGGCACGGCAAAACAACGACAAGATGTCGCCCTTTATGTTCTAAGTGAAAATGAAGACATTTTGTCGCCACTCTCATAAAGAGGTTAAACATTGAATGGCTCGTCCTGTCCGATTGGATTCATAAGCCGCCGCGAGAATCTCGTTTGTTCTTAAACCGTCAACTCCCGTGACAATCGGTTTTTCATTTTGCTCGACACATCGGGCAAAATGCTCAAATTGAAATTGGTAAAGGTCTTCGAATTGAGAGGACATAACATTACGTTCACCATCGAAAAAGGTCTTAATCCTCCAACCATTATCGTTATAGACGAAAACCCAGCCATCTGTGCCGTACACTTCAAATACAAGATCGCAGCCAGAAGCTGCGAAGCTCGTATCGGTAACAGCTTGAGCACCGTTCTCAAAACGCATCATAATCGTTCCGGTTTCCTCAACATCGTAGTTGTGCACGACGCTATTAGAGAATGCACTCACTTCGCAAACTTCACCGATAATGTAACGCAGGAGATCGACGCTGTGAGCTCCCAAATCCATCATGCTACCTCCTCCCCCTTTGTCCGGTTCGCCACGCCACGCACCTTTGGGAATCGGGAGAGGTTTGAGAAATGGCATGCGGCCTTGAACAATCCTTCCTAGCCGTCCTTCGTCGATCCAATTTTTGATCTGTTGATAACAGGAATGGAAGCGGAACAGGAAGCAGATCTGCAAATGAACACCGTTCGATTCACACGCATCGATCATTCGCTGACATTCCGCAGGATTCATCGCCATCGGTTTATCGCATAGAATGTGCAAACCGCGTTCAGCTGCCTGTATAACCTGCTCACAGTGAAGATACACAGGTGTTGAAACGTAGATGGCATCGATATCCGCATCCGATAATAGCCCATCAAGGGTCGTGTAAGGCTTCTGCGCGCCATGTTCCGATGCGAGCCGCTTTGCCCTTTCAGCGTCTCTTGATAGAAGCGCATGGAGTTCTGCGCCTTTTGCTTTGTTGATTGCTGGCATAGCACGGCGTTGAGCGACGCTACCAGCCCCCAATACTCCCCATTTTAGCATTCTGGTCAACCTCCTACGAAACGGAATGGTTCATTTCACGGTTGAGTAGGGGCGAGGCATGCCTCGCCCCTACTTAACAACTCATAAGATGCAATCGATACAAGATGCCAGTGACCTTATGGTCATGTATCTTGAATCCTGCAACCCTTTTGAATATCAGATTATCGGCATTTTCAGCCCAAGGTATCAATCCGTTTTTGAACCATACCATTAATTTGCTTCGTATGTTGTTTCTACGTGATTAGCAACTTAACTCCTGCGGCAAAAACAAAAAGAAGGATAATTCGGGAAAATACATGTCTTGGAAATCGTGTGTTCAGGAAAATGCCGATTATCACACCGAGAGCGATATACGGTAAAAGTGCGAGATTCTCGATTAGGCTTTCAAAGGTAAACAGGCCGATGTGACTGTAAAACGGAATCTTGGTGAGATTAATGATAAAATAAAGCGCCGTTGTGGTTCCAACGAAAGTTTGATTGGTGAGCCGTTGAGGCAGAAGATACATAGTTACAACCAGCCCACCGACATGAGCCACTGCAGAAAAGATTCCTGTGAGTATACCCGCTATAAAACCATGCCATGCTTTGAAGTGGACATTAGCCTCATGTTCTGTGTTATCCGATTGCTTCGAGTCTTGGGGCAACCGGGATTGCATCATCTTCTTTATGAAGAACGGTCGTAAGAACTCTAATGTCGCAAAGAGACAAGCAATACCACCAATCCCTTTTTTCAAGTAAAAATCTGAAATATCGTTCAGGATGTAGCTGCCGATTGCAATACCTACCCATGCGCCAGGTATTAGCCTAATGATATTACCGCGGTCCCAACGATTCCAATAATGGAAAAGTGACAGAATATCCGTGAATAATAACAGCGGAAGCATGAAACCCACCACGGTTTTGGCCGGTCTAATCTGCGTAAGCATCGGCACAACAATCATACCCAGACCACCACCAAATCCGGCTTTACTCACACCTGTAATCCACGCCGCTAAACATAAAATAATAACTTCGTGAATAAGACGCCTCCTAAAGATGCTATGAACGTCGCGTTCGAATCACTGGATTTGCCTTCATCATCAACGCTCTTGCCGAATTCCCATCCTTGGGACAAACGGAGTAGGTGTAGGAAATTTTGAGAAAAATGTTGTGTTTACCACCGAAGGCGTAGCGCTCAATGGAATTTTTCAATTTTTCTACGACGTGTAACGAGCCGTCCAGATTTGTTTGCGGCAGCATGAGGATGAAACTGTCATCACTATATCTTGCTAGTACATCACTGAGGCGGAGACGAAATTGGAGCAGGTGTCCCACTTCCTTGAATAAACTATCAATGACCTTCTTTTCATATTTCCCGCGGATCAGTTCAAAGTTGCTCACCTTGAAAATGACGATTACGGTTGAGTATTTATAGCGTTCGCAACGGACGATTTCACGCCTGACCGCTTCCGCAAATGCATTCACATTTAGCAAGCCGGTCGGTTCATCAACCATGGTTGCATCTTTGAGTTGTCGATTCGTTTTCCAGAGCCGCTGTGAAATCTGGGTCAGCTTCTTATTTCTTTCTGCCAGTTTGCCCTGAACTTTGGCCAGACGTTGCTTACTTATTTGATGATACAACTCACTAATCACAAGAACATGCTCATCCGTCTCGTTTACAAGCCGGATAAGTAAATCGATTTTTTGCTCTCCCGGTTTGATCGCATTCAGGATGCGATTAGTCATACACTGTTTCAGGAGAAAGTATCCTTTCATCAACAGCGAGAGCGGCAAACTGAATAGCCATTTATCGATGGCTTGAGAAACACAATGTTGCAACCCACTACTTGAAGGATGGGTTATGTGTCTAATCATTGCCTCCAAAAAACGAGACATCTCCTCGGTTAAAATCGATCGATCGACCTCTTCTTGCTGTGTCTCAATCCAGCCCGCTGCCATTAAGGTTTCAAACCACTCATTTAAAATCTCTGACTGATGACTTTTGAGCAACTCAACCAGTTCAAGTTCAATTGATTTCATCAAATCTTTGCGGCAGCTCTCCATCCTTCCGATCAAGCCCAATGCATGCTTTAGAGCCTATTATGAACAGAGCCGACGGATGTGGGGAAGAAGTCGCACCTCCCATTTTGGATTGATAAACAACCTATTTAGCATCTAATAGTTACACAAGTTACGCACTTCAGATTGAATCTGACCCGTCCTGTCTGCATCCTGTATCTTGAATCTTAGTCAGGGTACCAGATGCTGAATACAGGTGAATTGCTACGTCATTGACCCAACTGCGTAACTTCCAATTTACTTAATGAGCGCAAAATACAAGTAAGACTCGCCTCCCCTTAATTCCGTTTTCTCTCTACTGGCTTGTCTTTGGATTGTCGCTCTCCATATTTTCGGCTAGATATCATGAGGAGTTGAGGCTTTCAATGATTTCACCGATTGAAATTAGCTTGACGGCTAGGCAATAATTTTATCGTCCATTTGAGATTATACAGTAATTTTCATTGATCGTCAACTATGGAGTTAGGAATGGGGGCGGTATGTAAGGATTTTGTCAATTAAAGATTTCAATGACAAATTAGTGAAGTTGTGCTATTATCAATGAAATTAAGATAGCATATTATGCTTGCCTTATCGCGTAAGTTAGACAATACACATTCAGCAAAAAGGTGATGTTTATGATTAAACGGACAATACGGATCTTCTGTTTCGCGCTTGTCGCTTTCCCACTGCTTGCCCAAACCGAACCAACCATTCGTGGGTTTACGGATGCCAATTCTCTTGAAGAGAAGACATACGAAGAAGCGTTTAAGCGTTTGACCTCTCCCGAAATGTGTCGCAAAGAACTGCGCCGTTTGACAGAAGAACCACATCTTGCCGGGACGGAGAATAGCCGCAAGATTGCCCAATACCTTTACGAAAAATATCAAGAATACGGATTGAAGGCACAGATCTATGAGTATGAGGTTTACCTGCCATACCCAGTTGAAATCCTTGTTGAAATGGTCTCCCCGACTCCGTATCTAGCGAATGGCAAAGAGGAGAGTTGGGAGTGGGACAAGGATTCCTATGAAACGGAGATTGTCGTAGGATATAATGCCTACTCACCGGACGGCGAAGTAACGGCAGATCTGGTATACGTCAACAAGGGATTGCCCGATGATTATCAGACGTTGGAGGAGATGGGAATTTCTGTCGAAGGAAAGATCTGTATCGCTCGGTATGGCGGTAGCTATCGCGGTGTCAAAGCCAAAGTGGCGGGCGAGCATGGAGCCTCTGGCTTAATCCTCTATTCCGATCCGGCGGGTGACGGATATATGAAGGGCGATGTCTACCCACGCGGACCGTGGCGTTCAGCAGATGCCGTCCAGCGCGGGACAGTCAAATATATTTTCCAGCATGCCAGCGATCCGTTGACGCCGGGTTGGGCATCGACAAAGAACGCCCGTCGGATACCAATTGAAGAGGCGACAGACCTCCCCAAAATCCCTGTTGCGCCGCTTGCTTACCGGGATGCTGAACCACTTCTCAAGCAGTTAGCCGGACCGAATGTCCCTTCAAAATGGCAGGGAGGTCTCCCCTTCGCATACCATATCGGGCCAGGTCCCGCAAAAGTCCATCTCAAAGTCCACTGTGAGCATAAAAATCGCCCAATCTATAACGTGATTGCGACCTTAGAGGGTTCTGAAAATCCGGAGCAGTGGGTCATCCTTGGGAACCACCACGATGCGTGGATATACGGTGCCGCAGACCCCAGTAGCGGTACAGCGAGTTTATTGGAAGTCGCACGCTGTCTTGGGCAGTTGGCGAAGGAAGGGCGTCGGCCAAAGCGCTCCATCCTCTTTGCCAGTTGGGATGCAGAGGAATTCGGTATCATCGGATCTACGGAATGGGCAGAAGAACTTAAAGCTGAACTCCAACAGAAAGCGATCGCTTATCTGAACGTCGATATAGCAGCGACTGGAGGCAGGTTCAACGCGAGTGCTGTGCCTTCGCTCAAGCCGTTGGTGAGGGCGGTAACGCAGGACGTCATCGATCCACGCACCATGCAAACGATTTATGAAGTCTGGAAGAAACAACAGGATAGAGACACGCCACAGGTCGGTAACCTCGGCAGCGGTTCGGATCATTCGCCATTCATTGGGCACTTGGGGATTCCCTCAGTCAGCATGGGGTTTGGCGGTTCCTACGGTGTTTACCATGCCATGCAGGACAATTTTTACTGGATGGAACACTTCGGCGATCCAACGTTTCAGTACCACGTAGCGATGGCGCAGATCTGGGGAATTTTAGCATTACGCCTTGCGAATGCGGACGTTTTACCCTTTGACTACGCAGAATACGCCAAAGAGCTTTTGACGCACCTGAAAGTGTTGCAAAACGGCCACACGGATAGTGTCATCGCGTCCGAGAACCCGGAGCGTTTGCGTCAATTACTCACGGGATGGGAGACGGCGGCGGACAGTCTTCACAATGCGCTCACATTGCGTTTGAAGGCAGGAGATTTAACCACAATGGAAAAGACGAATCGAGGTCTATACCAATTGGAACAACGCTTGACTTCAGAAGCGGGACTGCCGCTACGCCCGTGGTTCAAACACTTGATCTATGCGCCCGGACTTAATAGCGGTTATGCAGCAGTTGTTTTTCCGGGAATGCAGGATGCGCTTGAGATGAATAACGAGGCGCAAGTACAGCTTCAGGTCGATCGGTTAGCGGAGACATTTCAACGAATGATCGAAGGACTTGAAGAACTCAGATCTGGCTTGTCGCCTTAGTTAGGCGATTCATTTCTAAACAGGTTGTAAAGGAGATCGTGATATGAAATCTTGTAGGTCGAGATTCATATCTCGACGATCTCCTGTCGAGTTTGGAAACTCGACCTACATATTATAGGAAAAAATTATGAAAGTTGCAGTGATTGGATTGGCAGGAGTTGGTAAAGCCCACGTCGATCGATGGGCAACCATTCCAGACGTTGAGTTAGTCAGCGTCTGCGACATTGTTCCGCAGATTGCGGCTGAGTTCGCATCGAAGTATGGTGTGAAGACATACACCTCCACCGAGGAGATGTTGGATAAAGAGAACTTGACAGCAATCAGCATTTGCACTCCACCCAAGATTCATCTTGCGCTGACACAAATGGCAGCAGAGCGGGGTGTGCATGTGTTGTGTGAGAAACCGATGGCAAGCACCGTTGTGGATTGCCAAGGCATGATCGACGTGTGCAAAGCAAACGAGGTCGTTCTGCAAATCGGACATAAGAAGCGATACATTCCCCCGCTCCTACGTCTTAAAGAGCTTACACAGGGAGAGTTTGGCCCGATTCAGTACATGGTGCATCGGTATCCACATCCGGGGATGTCGCACAAAGATTGGTTCTGGGCAGAGGATGACGGTGGCGGTCCCATCCTTGAAAACGCCGTACATGCCGCTGACATTCTTGGTTTCTTGATGGGAGATGTAGCGCGGGTTTACGCAGAAGGTGGGACGTTCTTTGCGCCTGACCGGAAACCACAGATTGATTGCGCCATGTTCACTCTGCGATTCAAGAGTGGCGCAATCGGTGTCGTGAACGCTGGCATGGTTTCGATGGGGTCGTTCAGTTTTGAGGACTTCTACGTCGCCAATGAAAATGGCGTTGCTGAAGTGACGGGAGGGTTCGATCGCGCCGAGATTTTGCGCTATGCATTCCGTGATAATCCAAACGATGTACAAGAAGAAAGCTATCCGAACTTTGATGCCTTCCGCGCCGAAATAGAAAGCTTTATCACCTGCATCCAAACAGGGAGTAAGCCACGCGCAAGTGGAGAGG
>JADFGN010000680.1 GCA_022567695.1 Candidatus Poribacteria bacterium
GGAGAATATTCGGGTCAATTGTCTTGCTCCAGGCCATCTCCACGCGCCGTTTGTGGCTCACATTTCTGAGGAACAGAGGGAATTGCGCCGCAAGGCGGGTCCTTTGGGCATCGAAGGCGATGCGTGGGATGTTGCTTGGGCCGCCGTCTTCTTGGCCAGCGATGAATCACGCTGGATTTCTGGGGTGGTGTTGCCCATTGATGCGGGTTTGTTGGCGGCTACCCCCTTATCAGTATTGAATCATCTGCGCTAAAATAGATAGTAAAAACTTTATCTCCGCAATCCGCTTTATTTTTAACTAATTTTCATGAATAAGTTCCCAGTTAAAACCGTCTACATAGGATTTATCGCCCCCAAAAACGCCGTGAAGGCGACCGGATTCGACAAACCTTTAGTGTCCACCCTCTTTTGCGACCCAACCTCGTTTATCATCCTAATGTCGAAATCAACATAGAACTGATCGTTCTGTTGATGCTATTTCAGATTCATGCAATTCTCTAACCGGAAATTACTGACTATCCCCCAAAAAAACTCGTCTTTTTTCGACTTTATTCGTTTATACTTTCTGAAAATCATCCAGATTGGAGATGGACATGCCAGCATCGGACGAGGCGTTAATGTGCCAAATTCAAAAGGGGGACATGAAATCGTTTGATTTATTGGTCAAGCGATGGGAGAAACCCCTGTTAAATCACTGCTATCGTCTTGTAGACAACATTGAACTCTCAGAAGATCTTCGGCAAGAGGTCTTTCTCCGTGTATATCGATCTGCCAAAACGTATAAACCGATTGCGAAATTTTCGACGTGGATTTATCGGATTGCGACAAATCTATGTTTGGATACACTTGCCAAACGAAGACGTCGAAAGGCGATCTCAATCGATTCCGAATCACAAGATTTCGGCGAAGGGTTTATCGATCCATCTCGAAATCCTGATGAGATGGTGGTGAACACAGAGATCGAAAGTCAGGTACGTCTTGCGCTATCGCGTTTACCGGAAGATCTGCGGATTATCGTCGTCATGCGGCATTACGATGGGCTAAAATTTCGCGAGATTGCAGAGATTTTAAGATGTCCTGTTAGCACAGTGAAGTCACGAATGGTGTCTGGAATGCAAAGATTAAGTCAGATGCTATCAAAGCAGGAGTGGATTTAATGTCTACCTTTGCTGGTGAGGAGGTGTTCTTTTTGAATTGCAAACTTTGGCAAGAACAGATAGTGTTGTTGAGCTACAATGAATCGCAGACATCTGAGCGAGAAGCACTCCAAAATCACTTGAAGCACTGTCGCGATTGCCAGCAATTCCAAGAAAGGTTGAGTGAAACTCAGGGTGCCCTTGATCAATTGGAGGAAATCGATCTTCCCGTAGATCTCGGTGAATTGCACGAAGCCATCCGACCGAAACCGCGCTGGCGTTTGAATTGGAATTTTTGGCGTCCTCTCTCGTGGGGAATGGCGGTCGGATTAATTCTAGTCATCGGTTTTACCACGCTTGCCTGGATGGGAGTTGAGGCCAAATGGAAGGACAACGGTTTAACCATACGGTTTGGTCCAGAGGAAACTCCCGAAATCACGAAACAAGAACTCCTGCAATTACTTCAAGCGCAACGCCAAGCCACACAGGTCGAGATGGCAAATCAACTTCAAACGACCTTAAATGCCTTCAGCGGGCAACTTCAAGACCATCTGGATGAACGGCAACAACAGACGACGGGAGAGTTTGTATCGATATTCCAATCCATGCAATCTCAGCGCGCCGAAGACCTGAAGTTCATCCGCCAATCGATTCAGAATCTCGCTGGTGCGACGGAAGCAGAATTACTTGAAACCTATCGCGCCCTTGAATTCATCATGACTGCCTATGATGGGCCACAACCCGAGCGCGAACCTTAAATAAATTTCAACATTAACGGAGGATATAATCATGAAAGTCTATGTGACGCTTATCACGACCGTGCTTACTATCGGTTTGATGATTGCAACAGCTTCATCTCAAACTCAGCAAGCAGGTCAACAGAAAATAAACCATGCCGAAATGGTCGAAGATATTGAGATCATGTGTCGAATTATTGATAAAACGATGAAAGAAAACTTCACGAAGGAATATCAAGGCTCTGGATTCTTCGGCAGACAGGGTTGTCAAGGATTCTACCTCAAAAATTACGGTGTCGTTTTTAACCTAGAGGTACAATTCCCCGTGGCTGACAAGGAGATTAAAGTCGTCAAAAAAAAGAAGAACGGAGATTTATGGAGTGACATTGAGCGGGAAGTTCGTCGTCAACCGCACCCCGAGGACACTCAGCTCATTACGGAAAAATCTAAGTCGTATGATACCGACAAGGTGAATAAGCTCAAGGCAAAGCTCGCCTATCTCATCGGAGAATATGGCATGCGCATCGGTCAACTTGAATCCGATGACATGATCTCGATCGTGATTTTCGGTCGATCTGGACGCTCACCCAATGCCGTTGTGTGGAATTCAATCGGCGAGGGCAATTCTTGGGTAATTGATGACCTTGCTTCGGTACACCTAAAGGACCAGATTCTGGAGCAGATGGAAGATGCAAAGGTACACCTGGAGTTTGAGATTGAGAAGCACATCGAAGATGAAACAGAACGCATTCAAGATGAAAAGGAACGCATCAAAAAAGAGATAAGAGTGAAAATTCATTCAGAGGTGGAGGCCATCGAAGAGGACGTGGAAGAAGAGGAATTAGGACATCCAAAAATCAAAACGCGAACGGTAATTGTACCGAAAATGCGAAATGTAATTGTTCGTGCCCTTAACGGCGCTTTGTCTCCTCGGATATCTCACTTTAATCTTCAGAGCAAGCCGACAATGACGATGATTCTTACGTTCAACCGGAGCATGCTAAAGAATAAAAAGGGATCGGATTGGAAAAAGATTCTGGAAGACGCGGACATCGTGCAGTATTGATATTGATGCGATATCAGGGGAGACTGACCAGGTCTCCCCTTTCTGCTTCGCCTACCGCCCTGTTGGGCAATCCTCTCACCACCATACGTCAGCTTTCGCAGCCAGATTGTCAATTCCTCTGGCGTATAATGAATGAAGTCCACGTCCCATAGGAAGTTCCCCGTGTGCTGCCAGCGCATTGTATAGAGGCAGTCCCCACACAAAACTA
>JADFGN010000132.1 GCA_022567695.1 Candidatus Poribacteria bacterium
CCTGTTTCGGGTCAAGCTCGATTGTTCTCAAATACGCTGTCTTCGCCTGATGAAACTTTCGCGCCCGAAAGTAGAGGCTGCCGAGTTTATAGTAGGCGGCGGCATAGTTTGGATTGAGTTTAAGCACTGCTTGGTACGCTACGATTGCCTTATCGGGTTTGTTATACTTCTCATAGACAAGTCCAAGTTGGTACTGTTTTATAGGATTGCCCGGTTCAGCGACAGTCGCACGCTCTCGCGTATCAATCTCTTGAGCAATGGCGTTGAGCTTCCGGTAGAGTTCCATTTCCCGCTTTCCCGCTTCAACCTGCCTCAAACGAAAGTAAGCCTGTGCAAGATTATAGTGAGCACCAATGTGCTCGGCTTGTTGCGCGATGACGGTTTTGTATTCTTCAGCCGCCCTCGCAAACTCCCTCTTCTTCATGAGGATGAGGGCAAGGCTATATCGAGCCGCCGTAAACTTGGAGTCTAAACGAACCGCCTCCTGAAGCAACGGAAGTGCTTTGTCAAGGTCGCCGCGATTTCGATAGATTGCCCCCAAATTTCCATTCGCCATCGACAATTTTGGATTTACGGCTAAAGCAGATTTGTAATACTGAATGGCGCGATTCTCCTGTTTGACCGCCTCGTAACAGGAAGCGAGATTAGTCATTGCTTCTGCCATGCGGGAATTAAGCTCAAGCGTGCGGTGATATGCCTCGATGGCCGCTTCAAACCGTTCAGCCTTCTGGTAGGTCGATGCCAAGCCAACGTGTGCCGGGACGAGATTCGGATGGTTCACAATGACGCTCTGATACATTGAGATCGCCTCGTCGATTCGATCCGTTTTGGAGTACAGGTGAGCAAGGTTAATAGAGGCTTGGACGAGTGTCCCATCCAACTCGTGCGTACGTTTCAGGTGATGTTCTGCTTGGAGGAAGTTTCCGATTTGTAGATAGAGCGTGCCTAATGCACCGTGCGCTTTTGCAAATTCTGGATTTAATTCGATGCATTTGTGAAAATGCCGAATCGCCTGCGGGTATTGACGATTGCGCATCGCTCGAATGCCCTGTTGATAAGAGTCGATTGGGCTTTGGGCGAAGGTGGAGGGAACAAATACACTGAGAAACAGAAGAGGAAGAGGCGTAAAACGTAGTGCGTAATGCGTGAAACTTGAAACGAACGTTTTCCTTTGCTTCTTCCAACTTTCCTTGTCTTCCATTCTTCCCTTCCCTTCCCTCCCATATGCTTATTCTTCCCCTGGCGGGTCCATCGCACACCGAAAGCCGCGCAAGAGTGAACCGGGATTACCTCCAAGTCGGTTTGCGCATCGAGTGAAATCCAGGTTTTCTGCCCAACCGCCTCCCTTCAGGACATGACCATCGCCTGTTTCTGGGCCCTTCGGATTACGATTCGGTGCGTGCGTGTAATAATCTGGCTCGTACCAATCAGCGACCCACTCCCAAATGTTACCTGCCATATCCAAGGCGCCGAAAGGGCTTGCACCTTGTGGAAACTGTCCAACAGGTGCGGTCTCTTTATAGCCGTCTTCAAGGCCTGTTCCGTCATTCCCGCTGAGTTTTGAACCATCCCACTCACTTCCCCAGGGCCAGATTCGTCCATCCGTCCCACGGGAAGCTTTTTCCCATTCCGCTTCCGTTGGCAACCTTTTTCCTGCCCACTCGGCGTAGGCGACGGCATCCTCCCATTCTAACACAATCGCAGGGAGATCTGGGACATTAAACGGTGGTCTATCGAGGTATCTTTTGGGCACATACCCCGTTTCGCTCAGGAACTTTTTGTATTGTGAATTCGTGACTTCGAGCTGATCGATGTAGAAGGCATCCAAAAAAACTTCGCGTTGAGGACGTTCGTTGTCATATCGTGAAGGGGAACGCAATGGAAAAAATTCTCCATAGAATTCCATATCGGCATCGCTGGTCCCCATCAAAAATGCCCCTTCAGGCACATAGACCATGACTGCTTGATCTTTGGGCGTGGTGAGTTCCTTGATGAGTTGAATTTCAGTAAGAAGCGACTTGTCCCCAGTATTATCGCACGCAGACATCAGAAGTAAAAGGAGCGTGAGGTTGAATACGAGGAGGGTTTTGAATGTTTTCATAGTTGTCAAACGTGATTAGTCCAAGGTGCTAGATAATGGAATAGATGTTAAATTGCATCTTCAAATGGTATTGAAAATTGGCTTTCAAAAGTGGTGATTGGGACAGAAATTCGCTCCTTAATTTTGGATCGGTTTTCCGCAATGCGTCTGAGTTTCTTTGCAACTTGGGCGAAATGATAATGTTCACCACAAGTGTTACAGACATAAGCAGGAACATTGTCAATGATGACCAGATCTCCGTGGTATTTATAATATTCTCGAACAGTCTGTGCCTTTAACCGACCTTCATGACAAAAATCACAACGTTCATTATCCATTTGCGTTAATCCTCCTATGAAATGGATTCCCTGAGCCTTTCCCTATACGGATCAATTTAAGAAAAGTGGCATCCCATCAGTTTTCTTCTCCCTCTCCCCTTGATGCTTAGGGGCGGACAGTTTAAAGAAAAAGACTTTCCCCCTTACGAAGGGGAGAACCGGTGCGGGCCCACGCTCTCCCCTCTTTACGAAGGAGGGGCCGGGGGAGGTTGGCGAAAACTGTCCGCCCCTGAACCCGTCAAGGGAGAGGGGGAGCAGAAGTGCCATTACGGGGTCGACAGATTTATTAACGAACAGCACAATTATAGCACATTAGCACGCCTCTTAATAAGAACAAAAAAGAGCCTGCTGATCAACATGACCAACAAGCTCTTTTGAAAAGGCAAGGCAAAAATCATCCATCAAAATTTACTTCAAGGTTTTTAAATCACCCCAGGTTGTGGAGAGTTTGCCGTTGGGTTTGACTGCCGTTCCCTGAATTTCCTGATCAAAAAGCCAAATGATAATTTGGGCGGCAATCGCGCCTTTGGGTTCATCCCCACCGTTTGTTTGGATAACGGGAATCAAACGACCGAGATCGCCGTCACGCACGATGATTGGATCGGCACGGGTACCGTCCGCATTTTCAGCGAGGGACACTTCCACCACCCAATCATCAGCCAATTGATCGACATGGAACGGGCGGTCCGTGTTGTAAGCTCCCAAGCCTGCTAATGCAGGTGAAATGGCTTCGCCGTCAGCGGTCGGTACAACTGCCGTATTATCATCCCACATCACAATGTCAGGGATGTCCATCATGTTCTGCAAACCACCTTCCTCATGCCGGCCAGCTAGTCCCCAGAACATGTAGTCGGCGTGGTTAATGAACGTGTCTCCATCGGTGGTCTCAATGAACCCCTCCGCGATGGTACCGTCGGGTTCGGCGTTCCCATCAGGATAGATGGTCGGTATGAAATCTCCGTAGAGTACACACACATCTAAGGCACCATCACCGGTTACGCCTTGCATCCACGTCGCAAGGGCATCCATATCGCCATCGCTAGCAAACCATGTATTGGCAATTCCGGCGGCATCCAGCAGGTCTACGCAGATCTGTGCTTGCTCATCGGCGGGGCCTTTACCAATCCACTGGACAGTTCCAGTGTAGATAGCAACTTCGCCAGCGGCAAAAACAGAGCTGAGAGAAGCCATCGTTAAAAATGTTACCGCGAGTAGTAAAAACAGCAAATTTCGCATGAATCTATCTCCTTGATTTAATTTCTCCCCAAGTGATGGGAAGTTTTTTCTCGGGTTCAACTGCCAAAGCTCCGACAGTTTCTAGATAGTAGTTTAGAATGATTTCTGCTAACACCTTGCCTTTTGGGTCTTTCTGACCGTTGGTCTGATAGACCTGAATCAATCGCGCATCCGTATTTACATTACGGATGATACAGGGGTCACAACGGTCTCCCTTTTGATCCCCTGAATCACTTGCAAGAGCAAGTTCGACTTCCCACTTGTTGTCAAGTTGGTCGGTATGGAACGGTCGGTCAGTTGCATAATCCTTCAGAGAAGGGGTAATTTTCTTACCCTCCTTTGTGACACTCATCTGGGTATTGTCATCCCACTGGACGATGCCGGGGATGTCCATCATGTTCTGTAGACCCCCTTCTTCGTTCCGCCCAGCTAAGCCCCAGAAGAAGTAATCTGCGCTATTTGTGAACGTATTTCCTGCGTCAAGAAACTCTTCAGCGATGGAGCCATCCTTTTTCGCATTGGCTGCTGGATAAATCTCAGGATGAATATCACCAAATAAAACAATGATATGATGTCCCTCTTTGACGGTGTGGTCTTTCGTCCAGTCGGCAATGTCCTTAGAACCGAGATTGACAACATCGCCGATACCCGGTTGCCCGTCAACTTCCTTGATAAACTCATCTGCTTCTTCTTGGGCTTGACCTTGGGCAATCCACTGCACAGTTTCGGTGTAGACAAATATATCAACCTTCTCTACAGCATTCCCCGTTGGCGTGAAAGTAGAAACGCCAAGCACAAGCAACAGGCCAATAGCCATTATCAAATTCTTCATCGAATCTTCTCCTTGAAATCAGAATTGTAAATTTTGCCTATTTTACATCTGATCGTTTCTTTTGTCAACAATAAAATTCCCGGCGGCACAGGAATTCTCCAACGGTTACAACGTCTTCTCCTGGCCATCTTCTGCTTCGGAGTTTGTGTGTCCGTAGCAGAGGCCGAAAACCACGTCCTCTCTCTTGATAGCGATGGAGACTACGTGCGGCTGCCACCAGACATCTTCCACTATCGTGACGAAGTAGGTGGGAGTTCACGGATAGTGATTCGGATTTTCTGTCAGTAATCCTTCAGCAGCGGCGGCTTGACACAGATCTTCGTCCGCAAAAACAAAGGTTAGATCTGTGATACCACGCTTCCGCAGGGAGTCCCTTAACGTCAAAGCGGTTGCCAGTTGAACTGCGTCATACCCTCGCAAACGATGCTGCCTGGTCAAGCCCATTGCGGTATGGACGACAGCCAGAGAAAGATGTAGCCGAGTATACTGGCGGCGAAAGTGGCGTTCAAAGGCAGTTGTTGCCATGTTATAATCCGCATGCGTGATGTCACCCATTCTGAGACGACGCGCAAATGCTGCCATAATCTCTGGGCCTGTAATATAAGCAATATACGAATCCGATCGAGGGGTAGCGCGAAGTGTTGATTGCACCCTTGCAGTGCCTATTTCAGGAATGTAGCGTTTTACAAGGGCACTTGAGTCAAAGAAACGTTTCATTTCGGACCTCGGTCTTCAATGATGGTTTCTGAGAAAGGCTTACCTGTGTAAGAAATCGGAGGAAGCTCGGGTTCCTCTTCCGCTTCAAGGTCGGGAAATTCTTCGATCAATCCCTCCTGCTGCAAGAACTCCAATAACTCCTTACCACTGGGGGGCTGTGAGAGGTCTTTGCGGGTCGTCTGATTTTTGATAGACTCAATAAAGTCCAAGAGTTCTCGCAATTGTCCTTCAGACAGCGTTTGCGCCGCTTCAAGTACCTGTGTGAGTAATGTGGGCATTTTTTCCATTCTCCTTAGTATTTTGAGTTGCAAGAGGGTAGTTTGTTTACTTAGTAGACGATTACGAAAGAGGGCACCAAGGCAATGGTCATCTACGTAGAGAAGGGTTAGCCTGAGTGCAAAAGTAGATGGCATAAGGGTTTAAGCGTTCTCGATAGCATTTAACGGAAATAGAGATTGAAAGATTTCGATGAAAGCTTCACGGAATCGACGCTTAAGTGCGCCAATGGTTTTCTCAGATTTAGGCCATCGCAGACGGGTTCGCACTGTGGATAACAGGAAATATAGCAATCCTCGAATCGCGACATGACCGCGCATAGCCGCCCATTTTCGATAAGGCAAATGTCCCATGCCAAGCTGCTGTTTGCTTTCTCGGAAGAATACCTCGATAGGCCAACGGCGTTTAGCCAGCTGTAAAACGGTAATGGCTTTGGCATTTTGATGTTGGCTAAAATGGTAATGATATTGGAATCCACCACTGCGAATTTTTCTCCGCTGAATGACCAATGTGCCCTGTCCGAGATAGGGGTGAACGACATCTTTACGCCAATAATAACCTTGAGTTTCCGCACGAGAGTCCACCCGAATCGGGTGATGTTGTATTAGGTCAGACAACAACTCTTTTATGACAATCGGCTCGCCATCAAGTGTTGTCAACTTTTGAGTCGATTTAAATCGAGTCGTAAACACCAAGCCGCAAGAGTCAACTGCTTTGGCGACGGTTGGCGAGAGATATCCATTATCAGTGGCAAAGTCGATACCGTCGAGAGAAGACCCTATTTCTTGGAGCTGTTGGTTGAGCCTCAACAGTGCAGCCGCCATCCGTTGAGGACGGGTTTGCTGTCTTTGACCGGGTTGATGCCACAATTCGACCCAAAGTGGAAAGAAGAGATTCCCTGACTTGGGACCAATTGTTACACCGAGGACAATAAGGTCATGCGCTTTGCGATAAGTTTTATAAAGAGTGCTCCAAATGTTCACGACATCTGGCTGATTACTTTCCTCGGCATGGACCAAGAGTGAATCATCTCCACAGAGCACAATTCGCCACCGAGTCTTCTGCCACGGGTGGACGGCAGACTTTTTACGATTCAGATAATCTAAAAAGAGCCGCAAAGAAAGCCGACTCAAAAGCCTCATAATAGGTGTTGCATTTTTCCTCATCGCTTGGCGCAAGGTATCTAACCGTTGTCCTACAATCCCTTCGGCTTCGGTGATATGGTCACTGACAAGAGGCGCAATCAGCAGTGCTGAGAGAATTGTGGGGTCGAGTCCCAGCGTTTCGGCTTCATCACATAACGCTGTAAATTCTTCGTTCATCGTTGGTGGAAGATTATGATAAACACAACTCATCTGTATTCTCCTTGTTCGTCCTGGTTTTGGCTTTAGTCAGATTCAATCAAGGAGAATACCATTTTTCCACAGGGCTGTCTCTATCGCATTAACTCACTAATGCTTATGACTCACCAGTCGTGCAGTCATCCATTCTATGGTGCTATACAGCGTTTGCCACCGAGTTATCTGGAATCTATGTGGAATACGAGGGATCAAGTCTGTTGGTACCGAATCAATTAAGCAATCGGAGTCAGATGGCAGATTCGCCACGAGTCTGCTACGGCTTGACTTGATCCAAAATCTGGGGTTGTGGTGTCTGTGGATTTGAAGTGGTTGTTGGCTACAGAACAATGTCAGGGGAATTCACCTGCTTATACAAAATCCACAACCCTTTCTTTTCACATGACAGGAGTCAGAAGATGGAATCTTTTTGATATAATTATGCCAATCTCCCTGGAAAACAACCAGAAAGGAACTGACCTTAACTTAATGATATTGACTCACTAATTGCTGAAAACCCTTACACCGTCTACTTTTGCACTCAGGCTAACCCTTCTCTACGTAGACGACCATTGCCTTGGTGTCCTCTTTCGTAATCGTCTACTAAGGAATCCCTAATACATGTTCGTGGACAATGCCAAGAATATGGTATCATCAACGATGATGTGCGTCAAGGCATTAAAAGGGGTAGCGTACTGTCAACACCTAATCCCGGCAGTCTGAACAATAAAAAAGCCGACCCGTGATGAGTCGGCTTTGCATTGTGCATTAGAAAGTTGGCTTCCTACGATTAGTACAAGTCCACCGCGGTTTGACCGCGTGCAA
The DNA here is from genome assembly GCA_022567695.1 of Candidatus Poribacteria bacterium. Classification (GTDB taxonomy): domain Bacteria; phylum Poribacteria; class WGA-4E; order WGA-4E; family PCPOR2b; genus JADFGN01. The sequence continues at coordinate 7,642 of JADFGN010000132.1, forward strand.
AACGCTGCGCCGTTCTGGCGGCAGAGTCGCTCCCAGTACGCTTGCGAACATCGGTCGTCCATCGGGAAAGACCAACAAGAAGCTGATTGCGAGCGGGATGTCCTTTGCACAGCTTCCACTCGTTAAAAACAGTGCGCAATGTGTGGAGAATATCCCATCCATTATCGTCCCTTAGAATGCACTGTCCCATCTCCGATAAAAGACGGTCACCGGAAAAACCAGCGTTCAGGTATTGACGTGTTTGCCTCCCAACCTCATGAACTCCAATTGCTTCGATGAGGTCGAGAACTTCTTGTAGAGCCGTATCTTCATCTGGCGCGTCCGATTTCGCTGTGCCCCGAGGCTCAGTCAGTGGAAGGGTTCTGATATTGAGCCAGCGATCGCTAAAGAATTGCCATGCGACATGGTAGAGTGCTTTGGCAGCGACTTTGAACCCGGCGTATCGAAAGGCAGTTCGTATCGACGAGGAAAGGTTGATTTCCCAGCCCAAACCTCCCCAACCCGGACTCATGCTTGCCGGCGTTCGTGCCATTCGATCGGCGCCGATGAGGACCATCGTGGTAGCGATTCGGTTGATGTCCACACCAGCTTTGAGCACGTTCGTGATGGCGTCAAACGTTTCGTAGAGATCGCCGCTCACTAAACCCGCGGCGAAGCCGTCTTCATCGAAATCGGCGACGTCAGCGGGTGGATGTGACGCTAGCTCATCGATAAAATCGTTGAGCGACTCTAGCTTCCTGATCGCCTCCCGTCGAACTTCATCCGGTGCGCCCCGTCCGCGGCCGAGCATTTTTGCGGCGAGATTACACACCAGTTCTTCGGCAACTTCCCACCCAAATTCTTCGAGCAGTTCGGTTAGATAACCGAGGTGAAGTAGATTATCAGTGTGCCCTAAGAAGAACGGTTCAACAGCGCATTCATAAAGCAGTGGAATAATTTGGTCGTCGTGCCCGCCAAGACGCCGTGCTGTAATGAGGCATTTCTCGATTCCTTCCCACTCTCTGTCGGCAGAGAAAACGCGAATCCACTTCTCAAGTTTCTCCCAACTCACCGGATGCGGCAATGGCTGAACAGCGGGGCGATCGCCTGCCCGGCCGGAAGCCCCCTGTGCCGCCATCATCAACGGAATCAGTCGGTCATCGGGGTCGTACTGGCGTGCCACCTTCACACCGTTGATCATCAGCGCAAGTTGACGTCCGCCGTCACCACCCTCTCGCTCAGTCGCAATGTGTCTACCCATGTGCTTAACAAGCAGATTCAACGTCTCTTCTTCGGAAACCCCTTTCGCTAGCATAATTGCGACCGCTTTGGAAAGTGTCCAATTGTCTGCGCTCAACATGCCCTCTTTGAGCAAGAGAAAGTGGGCATCATCGCGCTTCTTCCCGCCGCTTCCCACGTCGATATAAATTGAACCGTTGCGGACATCCACAGGGAAAGTTGCAAGATCATCGCAACCACCGGTGAAACAGCCGCCCCCACCCATATCGTAGCTCCAGCCGTGCCAGTCACAGGTCAACACACCGTTGCGAACCCGTCCACGTGTCAGCGGATAGCCCATGTGCGGGCACTGATTGTCAGTGGCGTAAACGCAGCCGTTATGCTGAAATAACGCAACGCTTTGTCCTTCAACTTTGACGGCTTTGGGTTTCCCTTCGGCAAGTTCGCTGAGATTGGCAACTTTGACAAAATTGGATTGTTCGTTTAACATTGTGTTTCTCCTTCTCTTGGTGTAGCAGTATGATATGTCTTCTTCTACTTCCCTTGCTCGGCGCCGAGTTCCGCTAGTAGCCGAGCAACGGCATCACGCGATGCTTCTTCCGCATAATCACGAGGGGTACGGCCCATATCATCGCGCACGTTCATATCTGCGCCGTGTTCGATGAGCAGATTGACCTGATTTTTTCCGATACCTTTGCTTGCGATGATATGCAACGGAGTTCGCTCCTTATCATCAGCGATATTGGGATCGGCACCGTTGGATAGCAGGCAAGCCAATCCTGCCGTCAGCCCACGCTGGGCAATCCAATGCAGCGGCGACCACAATCCACGTCGATGTTGTTGCCGACCGTTGATGTCCCAACCATGCGCCAGGAAACGCTTGACAAGTGCATCCATTTTCTGCCGTCCTTGCCCGACAATCTGGTACCATTCCTTTAGCTTAATCTGATAGCCGGCTTCAAGCAGCACACCCACAATCTCCAGATGATTGAACTGCAACGCTATTTCAAGCAGGTTCATCCCTCTTCCCACTGTATAGAAATAGACATAACCGCCGGGAGCTTCACCATCCGCTCGGGCTTCGAGGAGGTCGGCGTTCGATTGCAACGCTGCTAATGTTCGCTCAACATCGCCGATTGCACAGTAAAGAATGATGTCCGCGTCAGCGCCTTGCTCAACCAGATAACGGCTCACATCAGGCCGACTGCTCATCGTCCATTGGGCAGCCGTACCGTGATGGTCAATGTCCTGAATATTGATGTCGGCACCGTGTTCAAGCAGAAGCTCGGCAACCCGTGGCGTGGCGGCAAAATGCAGAGGCGTCATGCCGTCTCCACCTCGCTCATTGACAACATTCGGATTTTCGCCGAGCAACTCTTCAAGTTTGTTCGGCATGTCCAAACCCGCGGCGGCATGTGCGTCAACCACAGCACCACGCTCGATGAGATATTCTGCCAAATCGCGGTCGTATCGCAACATCGATCCGGTTGCATGATTCAATGCTGAGAAACCTCCCGCCCACCAGCTACTCTTAATGTTGATGTCCGCACCCGCGTCAAGCAACACGTCAATCATCTCGCGGTTCCCTCCACCCGCTGCGTAGACAACCGCCGGTGCATCGAAACTAAACCAAGGTTCGTTAATTTGTGAAGCCAGCAGCGAATCATGCGCGAGAAGGTCTTTGACTTTGTCGGTCTTGCCGTCTTCGACGGAGTCAATAAACGTTTCCTTGTTGACACTGTTTTCCCTCATGTGAATTATCCTCCAATCGTTCAGGAATTTGCCTGATCAATCCTCAAACACTTCGACTGTTGTTTTGCCTTCCGCAAAGCGCATTGCGGTGGTTGTGGCGGATTGGCTGTCTTTATTCGTGCGGATGTCAGTGGCGTAGCGAGCGAGGCAGACCAGCAATTGATAATGCGCCGGATGTTCGGCACAATTCTCCCATTCCTCAAAGACTGTCCGCAACGTTGGCAAGATCTGGCTACCGGTGTCATTCCAAAGAATTGCCCTGCCCATCTCCTCAAGTAACCGCTGTCCAGAGTAGCCAGCGTTCAGATACGCCAACACCTGCCCTCCAATCTCTTGAACCTTAAGTGTCTCAATCGAATTGATAATCAGTCGCACGCCAGCGTCTTCATCCGGGATATCCAGCTCTGTTTCGCTGAGCGGTTCAGTCAACGGGCGGGACGGGATGTTCAGCCAACGGTCTGCAAAGAGAAGCCAAGCCGCGTGGAAGATGCCTTTCGCGGCGACCTTATCCCCACCGATTCGTTGGGCAGTTCGCAATGATGCCGCGAGGTGGAGTTCCATCGTCAAACAGGGCCAGCCGGCATCAACGTTGACAGGTGTTCGCGCCATCCGATCGGCGGCAAGGAGTACCAAGGTGGTAATAAGTCGTTCGATTTTGACTCCGGTTTCCAGCACGTTTCTGACAGCATCAAATGCTCTTTGAATGTCCACACTCGTTAATGCATTGACAAAGGCATCTTCGTCGTAATCCGTAACCTCCCTCGTTGAAGCATTCGATATTGCATCATCGATCGCAGGCTGCATTGAGCGCATGATTCGGACGGCATCCCTGCGGAATCGCTCCGGTTCGCCACGCCCGCGCCCCACCAATTTTGCGCCGAGATTGAAGACGAGTTCGGAGGCTTTTTCCCAGCCGAATTCGTCAACGGTTTCGGAAAGGTAACCTAAAGAGATGAGGTTATCGGCAAAGCCGAGGAAGTGCGGTTCGGCGGTACATTCAAAAAGCAACGGTAGGATTTTGTCCGCTTCGCCCATTTGACGTGCGGTAAAAAGGCAACGCTCAATGCGTTCGGCGTGGGCGTCATGCGAAAACATGCGTACCCACCGTTCGATGTTCTCCCAAGATACCGGATGCGGCAAGGGGACGACTTCAAGTCGTTCTGCAGCTCCTCCGGCAGCGGAGCATGCCGCCGTCGTAATTGCAATTAAGCGATCTGCATCTTTATACCTCCGGCCAACCTTAAGCCCATTGATGAGTCGCGCGACGTCATGACCCCCTTCTGAGCCATGAGAACTCGCGATGTGCCGACCAATGTGTCGAAGGATGAGTTCGACGACTTCCGCTTCCGGCACGCCGCCCTTCAACAACAGAGCAATGGCTTTCGACATCGTCCAACGATCTGCGCTCAATAAACCTTCCCAAAGCAGGCGTAGATGTTCATCTTTCCGCTTGTACGCAAAATCACCAATTTCTACCCAGATTTCCCCATTTCGCGTTTCAGCGGGGAACGTCTGCAAGTCGTCACACTCGACATTGAAGCAACCACCGCCCTCAAGATCGAAACTTCGTTCGTGCCAATCACAGGTGAGGATGCCGTGTCGCACCACCCCTCGCGTCAATGGGTAGCCCATGTGCGGGCATTGATTATCCGTCGCGTAGATTTTGCCATCGACGTTGAACAGCGCAATACTTCTGCCTGCCTCCAGCCGAACAGCTTTCGCTTCCCCTACGGGAACTTCGCTGACAGCCGCGACTTTTATCCATTTCGATTCTGGCGTTGTCATAAATCACTTTTCCTTTCGAGTGAAATTCCGATTAACAGTTGTTATAGGTCTTTCGCAAAAAATAACCCGACGTGTCGGGTTATTCCATATTGTTAAATTAAAAGTAACATAGCGATTATACCATAACGTATGTTAAGGGTCAAGGAAATTGTTGACGATATGAAAATCAGCTATGTGGAAATTTTACAATCTGATTTCTTTTTAACAAAAAAGCCGACATGTAATGTGTCGGCTTTTGTGGGCAAGCAGAATTTTTCAACCTCTAAGCCTATTTTTCCTTCTTCGTTTTAATGCCCTCGATGAAAAATTCGGTGAAAGACACATCAAGCGGTTGCACTTGGATTTGTCTTAAAGCCACCGGCAATGATATTGTTGTATGGCTCATTGAGGTCTTTGTTGACCGGACGCATATCTGCCTTATGGTATCCAAAACGAACAGACTTTCGCCAATTGTTCGTCCTGTTGACGTTGGACCAGTGGATGAGGCAGTAACTGAAGAAGATCACGTCCCCTTTCTTGGCGGCGATGGGAATTGAGTCAATGAAGTCGGGATGGTATTTGTCGGTAGGCAAATGCGGCGCAGTTCCCTGCCCAGTGATATGTTCTAGGGGGCCATCTTTATGGCTTTTGGGAACCACTTGTAAGGCTCCACTCTCAAGCGGCGTATCGTCAAGGTGAACAAGGCAATCAATGAAATCGAGCGCATCGTGGGGGTAGAAGGGATAATCTTGGTGCATGGGGAAAGGGGTCCCTTTTTCCGGCGGTTTTGCGTGAAGAACGGTGTGATGCCATTGGACCACATCACCGATAAGGTCTTGCACGGCACCAACCAGACCTTCGTGGAAAATCACACGCCCCCAGGTTGATGAGTAAAAATGGGGGTTGTGCATAAACACTGCCTTGGTCGTTTGTTGTTCCTCTTCAGCTAAGTAGCGAGCACGCCACGGGCCGGGCCATCCGATGGTCTCTTGACCCCACTCGTTGATAACCCGAACCATTTCGGACGCGAGTTCTTCGGTTTCCTCGGGTGTGAAGAGTTGCTTAACATGTAAGTACCCATCTCTATGATAGGCTTCAATCTGTTCTCTATCGAGCATTTTAAACCTCCTGTCGTGAAACGTGAAGGGTAGTGGGTGATGTGTATAATATGAAGTATAAACGAATTGCGAAAATAAAGCAAAGAAAATTCCGTAACATGCAACATGTCGTGAAATGAAAATACCATTCAAGACACATCCTCACATCACTCTTTATTCTACAGACTCTATCGACAAATCATTAATCCGTTCGAAGTGTCTTCTATTGTTTGTCAATAAAGTCATATTGCAGGAAAGCGCAGTTGCAGCAATGAGAATATCAAGGTCGCCGATAATCGTACCTTCCTTGCGGAGCCGTCCGCGTTCCCGTGCGAAAATTTTGCAGATTTCTTCATTTAGGTTCGTTATCGAAACGTCGAGAAGAAAACTATCAAGCTTTCGTTCACTCTCAGTAGAATCTCTCGAAAAATAAATCCCTTCATAGAGCTCTGCGAAGGTAATGATGCTAATCGTCAAGCCTCTATTTCTATAAGCATCGATTTTTCCAATGACTTCAGTGACATCACACAGATAATCAATTACCCAATCCGTATCTATCAGATAATGTGGATTCACAGCTTTACCTCTGGTCGTGTGCGAATCAGCCGACTTTCATAGATTTCTTTCTTCAAATTTTCCCCATCAATGAGCCCTTTCCACCCTCCGGCGGCAGCTCTAAGCCCATCTCCCGGTCTGTATGGCGATGTGGAACTTTCGTCTATGGTCAGTGTGACCTCTTTACCTTCTGCAATATCTAAATCTTCTAAAGGCTTGAAAATTCCGTTAGTGTACCGTGCTTTGATAATCGTTGTCATTTTGAACACCTCCTTTGGTAATGACTCAATTTGTACATCAGTAATCTCGAATTTAACTCATATGGTTGTTTAAAGCGTTCCCTTCGTGGAAAGCACGCCGCTGACACGTGGATCGATGCTTGTTGAAATGTCGAGTGCCTTCGCCACCGCTTTGAAGATTGCCTCGATAATGTGGTGACGGTTTGTTCCATAGGGGACATTGATGTGTAGCGTCGTCCCGCTATGATTGACAAATCCGTGAAAAAATTCCTCCGCAAGTTCGATGTCAAAAGTTCCCACTTTACCGTAAGAGAGAGGTGTATTATAGTGAAAGTAAGGACGTCCGCACACATCCAGATCGACCCGTGCAAGTGCCTCATACATCGGGACGACAAAGCTACCGAAGCGACGCATTCCCACCTTATCCCCAACCGCTTCTTTGATTGCCTCGCCCAGACAGATTCCAACGTCTTCAACGGTATGATGGTCATCGACATGGAGGTCTCCGGTGGCATTCACTTCGAGATCAAAAAAGCCGTGCTTGGCAAAGAGTTCAAGCATGTGGTCTAGAAATCCAACACCCGTATTGATCTGGGATGTCCCAGTACCATCAATATTCAACTTGAGCTTGATCTGTGTTTCCCGTGTTTCACGTACGATTTCAGCTTCACGTTTCACAATGGCGATTCCTCCTCATTTTCATCAGATTAAAAACTGAATCAAGTCCATACGTCGAGAGCTATTCCCCTAAACAGCCTCTCCATAAATC
>JADFGN010000133.1 GCA_022567695.1 Candidatus Poribacteria bacterium
AGAATGAATTGTGGGGCTTTCCGTGTTTGCCATGACAAATCCCTCCTATGTATCATTTGGCTGACAGGTAACAGTGAAAATGTACTGTTACAAATGGGTTAGTGCTTTGATTTTGAATATTGTTCCTCCACAAAGAAGATACTGTTGGCGAACTCCGAAGAATCATCCAATTGGGAGGGTGAGGCTCTAGCCGAACCCATGATCGGCTCAGCGGGAGCTTCGCCCTCCCACTCTTTGCTCTTCCCTTTATTATCCCATTTTTGACTTTTCATCCTTGCACAAATTAGTCGTGAAATTAAGTGTTCTGTCTGCTACTCCAATCTTTGCAGCCGAGCATATCCCGCCATCAAAGTTTTCTCAATCCCGCGCTCAAAACGTACAGTAACTCGCATATCTTCGCCATACCCACTGATAGCAGTAATTCTCCCTCTGCCGAACTTCATGTGATAAACGACTTCTCCAACACTATAATCGAATGACTGCCCGTCATCGGTATCCGGTTCGTCCGGATCGTAGGAGGAAATAGTTGGGCGGCGGGGTTGATAGGCATCTTCGCGCTTTAGTAATTCTTCGGGAATTTCCTCAATGAAACGTGAAGGCATTCGATAGTCCGTTTGACCAAATAACCGCCGAGAACGCGCGTGAGTCAAGTATATCTCCTCTTTGGCGCGAGTGATTCCAACGTAGCAAAGTCGCCGTTCCTCCTCAAGTTCAGCTTCACTGGCAAATGAACGTTGATGAGGCAATAGTCCTTCCTCCATTCCGACCATGAAAACGATGGGAAACTCCAGCCCCTTCGCGCTGTGGAGCGTCATCAAAGTCACAATATCGCTCTTATCATCCATGTTGTCGATGTCAGCAACCAACGTAATCATTTCCAGAAATCCCACCAACGTCGGCTCGGCTTCTCTCTCTTCGTATTCAGCGGCAGCAGTGATTAGCTCTCGGACGTTTTCCATCCGGCTTTGAGACTCGATCGTGTTTTCTTGCTTGAGGTTCTCGAGATAGCCAGAGCGATCAAGCAAAGCTTCCACCGTCTGTACGGGCGAATCGTCTGCGTTGAATGACTCGATCAATTCAGCGAATGCCCGAACTTTTTCTTGCGCGGCATACCGAAGTGTCGAGATTCTGTTCGCACGCATGACTGCGTCAAACAGGGAGATTCCTTCCGCTTGAGCAAAATTTTCCAACCGCTGAATGGTTGTCGGGCCAATGCCTCTGCGAGGAACGTTGATGATGCGCCTGAGACTTATCGTGTCAGCCGGATTGACAATCACCCGCAGATATGCCAGCAAATCTTTAATCTCCATCCGCTCATAGAATCGGACATTTCCCACAATCTGGTACGGAATGTTTGCGCCTCTGAGGGCATCTTCAAAGGTACGGGATTGGGCGTTAATTCGATAAAAGATTACGCAGTCCCCGTATTTCACACCACGCGCTCGCCAACGCTCAATCTCCTGAATGACGTGTCCCGCTTCGTCGTTTTCATCCTGCGCCTCATAGCAGGTAATTAACTCTCCTGTTTGGTTCTCCGTCCAGAGTTTTTTATCTATACGTCTGCGGTTGTGCCGAACGATTTCATAGGCGGCTCCGAGGATATTTTGGGTAGAGCGGTAGTTTTGCTCCAAACGGAGAATGGTTGTGTTCGGATAATCCCGCTCAAAATCGAGGATATTTTTGATGTCTGCCCCTCGCCATGAGTAAATTGCCTGATCATCGTCGCCCACGACGCAGATATTCTGATGCTTCTGCGCCAACGCTCGCACCAACCGATACTGACTGTGATTCGTATCCTGATACTCATCAATGAGAATATAACGGAATTTATTCTGATAATATTCCAGAACATCGGGGCAGGATTCAAGCAACTCGACCGTTAGCATAATCAGATCGTCAAAATCGAGGGCGTTATTTTCGCGGAGGAAGGTCTGATAGACCCGATAGATCTGCGCGACCTGCTGCTCGAAGAAGCCGTCCGCTGTACTCGCAAAAATTTCAGGAGTCATGAGCGCGTTTTTTGCGTTGCTGATGGTGCTAAGTACGGCTCTTGGATTGTTCTGTTCTTCACGGAATTTGAGCGCTTTCAAAATCTCTTTGATGAGGGTAAGCTGATCGGCTGTGTCGTAGATTGTGAAAGAGCTGGAGTAGCCGAGACGCTCAATGTCTCTCCGTAGAATGCGAGCACAACTTGAATGGAAGGTAGACACCCACAGCAGTTTGCTTGTCCTCTCACCGACAAGATTTTCGAGACGGGTTTTCATCTCCCCCGCAGCCTTGTTGGTGAATGTAACCGCAAGAATATTGAACGGCGAAATGCCGTGGTGACGGATGAGATAAGCGATTCGGTGGGTTATTACACGGGTTTTGCCGCTACCTGCACCTGATAATAGGAGCAGGGCACCTTCAGTATGTTGCACCGCTTGACGTTGAACCGGGTTCAGGGAGTCTAGGAGATCGGTCATTGGGATTCCTTCCAAGCTAGGAGTGGGTGCACTGTGGCGTGTTTTTTGCGACTAAGTATAAACCATCTCCTTGAAATGCGCAAGGGAAATTCTGGACGTGAACCCAATCTCCCGCCTTGTTTGTCGGATTCGTCGTCTCTTGTTTAAGTCATCAGCGATTTGGTATCCGTTTTTTGTTGTCCTCTCGTTTCTGATTCTATATAATAAGGTGTCAGATAATGGAGAAATCGTTGAGCATGCATGGTGTATCAAAAAATCGTGAACCATTGAGTCCTCTGTCAAATAAATTGTGCAAAGTTACCGGGAGGGTGAGGCTCCCGCCGAACTATTTAAGGCGCGGCAGGAGCCTTGCCCTCCCGCCTATAAATAACTATCAGAACATATTTCACAGTGTAGTGATGCGAGTTAGTGGATGAAACCTCATATCTTTCTCATCATGGCAATGAGCCTTGATGGCAAGATTACCACACGTGATAATCAAGGTCCCCGTTTCACAAGCAGGGCAGACAAGATTCGACTCGGTCAGATTCGGAGTCAAGCCGATGCCATCCTTGTTGGTGCAGGGACAATCATCGCGGATGATCCAACGTTTACGCCGAGTAAATTGAACAGAGAGCAACGCCTCCAACGCGGCATGGCAGCCAACCCGATCAAGATCGTTGTGAGTGGAACAGGGCGTGTCCCTGAAACCGCGCAGATGTTTCATTCAAAAGATGCGCCTGCGTTGGTTTTTACAACGGAACGGATTTCCCCAAATCGGATGGAACGTTTGCAGTGTGTTGCAGATGCCGTGTATGTCGTTGGCGAAACTCAGGTTGATTTCCAGCGTGCCGTTAAAATTCTCGCGGAAGAATACGCCGTCAAGCAACTCCTGATCGAAGGTGGAGGACAGATTAACTTTGCACTGTTTGAGGCAGGGCTCATTGATGACGTGTATCTGACCTTATGTCCGAAAATTATCGGTGGGCGAGATGTACCCACGGTTGTCGAAGGAGAGGGATTCGATTTCCTCAACATTGTCGATCTTGAGTTACGCAATCACGATGTTGTCGATGGCGAGATTTTTTTGCATTATCGTGTTCATCGCGATTGATATTAAGCCTAAGTTTCGGGATGAACCATCCCCCACATTCCATGTCACAAACAATAAACCATTTGAGAGAAAAACATGCAAAACGCGACAGTCAACAAAAAGATACCAACGCTCGAAGAGATCCAGCGTGAGTTAGACCTTATCAACAAAAAATACGGTGGTTCTGTGCATTTTACCATGTCAAAGGAAAGACCTTCCACCGACGCTTCGACTACCCAAAATGAACCCTCGTCAGAGAGAAAGGTGTTAGACCTAAAATTTGACCTCAAACCCAAGGAGGTTAAACAATATCTGGATCGCTACGTGATTAAACAGGATGAGGCAAAGAAAGCGCTTGCCATCGCTGTGTGCGATCACTACAATCATGTGCGGGAATGTATCGAAGACCCGAAGATGGCCGACGCCGATTATTCCAAACAGAATGTGGTCATTCTCGGACCAACAGGTGTTGGCAAAACATACATGATTCGCCGTATTGCCAAGCTCATCGGTGTCCCGTTCGTCAAGGCGGATGCAACCCGATTCAGCGAAACGGGTTACGTCGGTGCAAACGTCGAAGACCTAGTTCGCGACCTCGTGACTCAAGCGAATGAAGACCTTGAACTTGCTCAATATGGCATCATTTATCTTGATGAAGCCGACAAGTTGGCAACTCCACCCAACATTATCGGGCGGGATGTCAGTGGACGTGGCGTACAGATCGGTCTTCTCAAGTTGATGGAGGAAACAGAAGTTGACCTTCAGGCGGGTTACGATGTCGCTTCACAAATGAAAGCCTTCATGGAATTTCAGCAGAAAGGCAAAGTCGAAAAACAGATTATCAACACCCGCCATATTCTGTTTATTATCAGTGGTGCATTCAATGGGCTAACGGAGATTATCAAAACGCGCTTAAATCGAAGAAGCATCGGTTTCAATGCAACGGTGAAGGGACAACAGGAAGAGGAGGATTACTTGCAGTACGTGATGCCGCAAGACTTCATTGAGTTTGGATTTGAACCGGAGTTTATTGGCCGCTTACCCGTTCACGTTGTTTGTCAGACGCTTTCTGCTCAAGATTTGTACCATATCCTAAAACACTCAGAAGGATCGATTATTCACCAGTATGAACGTGCCTTCCGCGCTTATGGCATTGGAGCGATGTTTTCGGACAGCGCGTTGCACGGAGTCGCAAAAAAAGCCCAGATCCATAAAACAGGCGCCCGTGCATTGATGACGGTTTGCGAAAAGACGTTGCGAGACTATAAGTTTGAACTCCCATCTTCCAACACCCGCGAATTCATTGTCACAGAGAAAGTCATTGAAGATTCAGCGAACGAATTAAAGAAAATCATGGAAGATCCAAACTATAATCGGCAGATCGTTTTGCGCGAGCATATACGCCGTTATGAGGAAGACTTCCACAGTGAACATCAGATGCGGATTCAATTCGACAATGAAGCGACGGAGCTTGTTTGCCAAAGGGCAATTGATCAGGAAAAAAGCCCAAAGGAAGTCTGCAAGGAACTCCTTCAGAGTTACCAACACGGCTTGAATCTCATCAAACAGAACACAGGACAATCTGAGTTTGTCCTCACCAAAGAGATCGTGGAAGATTCGGATGCTGTGCTTGAACGTTGGATCCGCGATTCGTATGCGGCAAAATCGAAGGAGACTGAGAGTACAAGTGAGGGTTGACGATGGCACGGAAAACTTGACTCTGACGGATGTGTTATAATAAAATTCATGAATAGCAGAACAGATTCTGATCTCGACAGTTGTTCCTTTGGGTGGTGGGATGTGTGAATCCATTGAGTTACTGGAGGTTTTCCATGACAGATAAACTTCGTTTGGCAGTTGTTGGGGCGGGTGGATTTGCTGAAACCTGTCACATCCCTGGCGTACAGAGTCATCCAAAAGCAGAGATTGCAGCGTTATGCCGACGCGATCGAGAGCTTGGGCTTCAGATGGCACAAAAATTCGGCGTTCCCAAAGTCTACACGGATGCAACAGACCTAATTGCTGACGATGAAATTGACGGCATCACAATTGCAACCCCAAATGTATTCCACCACTCAATCGCCATTGAGGCGCTTAAATCAGGAAAACATGTATTTTGTGAAAAACCGCTGGCGATGAATGCAACCGAAGCGCGTGAAATGTATGATGTCGCTCAAGCAAGTGGCTGCATCCATCAAGTCGCCTTCACCTTTCGGTACACGCACAGTTTGTACAAAATGCGTGAAATGCTTAAAGAAGGGGCAATTGGAAAGCCGTTTTTTCTTCGTATCCAAACCGATGGATGGGGCGGTTTGCGCTCCACGGCAAAAGCGGCGTGGCGAAATCAGAAGCACCTTTCCGGCACCGGCATACTTGGCGATATGGGGTCACACTTCTTCGATCTGATTCGATGGCTGTGTGGTGAGATGACGCAGGTATGTGGATTGCTGCACAATGTTTCGCGTGTCCGTCCTGATGACAATACAGGTCAACCAACCCGTATCGATACCGATGATCTCGCCGCGTGTTATTTTGAAACTGAATCGGGGTTACAGGGGCAGTTCTTTGTCAGTTGGATTACGCCATCACACGGAGAAAATAATTACCTTGAAATTATTGGTGAAGAGGGAGCACTTTTCGCTTATCTCAGCCGTGGTAATCATGATGTCCTGCGCTTCCGCGAACGGAACCGGGATTGGGAATCAATCGATTTACCCTCCGAAGCCTCCCAAGGAACACCACATGCCTTGGATCGAATGATGCACAGCTTCGTTGATGGAATTCTCAGGAAACAGCTTGAACTCAAACGCGATGCGTCCTTCTTTGACGGGTGGAAGGCGCAAGTTGCCATTGATGCCGTCGTAGAATCTGCAACGCAGAGACAGTGGATGGATGTGAAGTTCCCATAATGAAACGTCCCCTGATGAGAAAAAAATTGACAAAACGAGCAATGTCTTCTATTATACGGAAACTTGAAACATATTGGTCATGCTAAATGGAGGGAGGAATCATGCCAACAGGTAAAATCAAGTACTATAACTCGGAGAAAAGCTTTGGATTTATTACCCAAGATAGTGGCGAAGATGATGTTTTTCTACACGCCTCCGCGCTGAAAGGGTGGGACCCCGACGACCTTCGAGTTGGGCAACGGGTTAAGTATGAGGTTGTTAAAGGCAAGAAGGGCCTTGTTGCACAAGACGCTGAAATCTTACTGACACCAATTGAGAAAAGGTGGCTTAGTCAAGGCAAAGCCATCATCCCGCGTGATTATTCAGGTCGGCTTTTCCAAAGTCAAGATGGTCAATCGAATGAGGACGAGATTTCGTCTGTCCGCCGTCCATCAACTCCACCCCGGCGATCTTCAACTCCGCGACAGCCAAAAACTGAGTCACGACCTCATGCGTCAAGTCCAGAAATAACGATACCCCAAGCGGTTGAAAGCCACCCCCATCAACAGGAGAAAGTAGAGCCAAAGGAGTTCCCGCCCAAAGCAAAATCCAAACCTCTCGAACGTCCAACCTTTGGCGATCTCTACATCCAAAAACAGATCCGGCTCCAAACCCCTATGTTCTTTGGGCTGTACAACCATGTGCAACTTTCGGCAACCGTCAGCGAGTTTACTAAATATTCCTTCATGTTGCAGAGCAACGGGGAAGATCAAGAACTTTCTAAAACAGATGCTAAATACTGTTATAAAGCTGAAGACGCCGAGAGAATACAATCGCTTATACGCTACGATGAGAAGATTAAAGCACAAAAGCTGGAAGCGGTTGTTCCCCGAAAAGAACGGTACACAATCGACACGCAGGAGATTGCCGATGCTCGTAAAGATCGATATCCTATTCAGGTAACGACACGCGAAGGGGAAATCTTTCGCGGGTTAGTGGATTGGGTGAGCAAATATGAGATTAAGATGATTTTAGAAAATGGATCGAAAATCATTGTTTTTCGCCACTCCATCTGTGATTTTGAGGCGTTTCCGACCGACGGTCGGGATGCTGATGAGAATGAACTCTCAAACTGATTGCCTATGTGTCAAGAAGCAGTGATGGTGCGTTATCAAAAGATTGTAAGCGAAATAGACCTCGAGGTTCAGCGTTTACGTAAGGAACGCGGCGGTTCTCCATGCCCGTTGAATTGTTTTGACTGCTGCCGTAGCACAGCGACAATGGCGATCAGCGAAGCAGAGGCGCGAGACCTCAAAGAAGGGCTTAGAAAGTTGTCTAAAGAGGTACGTTCTCATATCGCCAAGAAAGCGAATCGATCGATCCAAAAACTTGAACAGCTTGGCTACTCCACCGAAAATATCATAAGGGATGCAGGCATTGAGGCGATTGATGCGTTGAAAGGAAAATCAGAAGCTCAGTGTCCAATGCTCATCGGTGGTGTGTGCTCAGTTTATGAACATCGCCCGATAATCTGTCGTGTGTGGGGGTATCCAATCGACAATGGAAGCGAGTTAGCGTGTTGTAAGAAAACTTTCATCGGGCGTCGTCGCTTGTTTAAACCAATTGAATATGCACGTTATTGGAGAGAGGCGCGGGATTTGAGTGAATCACTTGGGGCAAAACAAAAAACACCGAATTGTCATCTCGTGGTTCGGTTACTCGCTGAGATCGATAGGCAGGAATTCATCGGGAAATAAAGGAAATGAAGGTTCAGGAAAATGAATCGTCCCTTACATTTCACGTTTCATTTGTTGGAGGGGAACTTAGCGAGCGCAACAGATCGAAAGGGTAAATGCCCGTTCGATGTCCGTCACTCCAGATTAAGCGGATGGCGTAGCGCCCAACAAGTTGTATATCGGTGAGCTTTAGCTTTTCAAAAAAATCATCTGGAGGTAAGATTCGTAGTGGTTCTTTGCCTTGCCTCAACGAATCACAACGCGCACACGGACACTTTTGACGCAGAAGTGTTTGAGAGTATTCACTACGATATCCGTCATTCCATTGGATAGCAATTCCGGCGGGTAGTCGTTTAATCTCGGTGGGTTGAAGTTTCATCTTTAGAATTTTCAGTCAGTATTAAAGTCGATGTGGAGTGCAAAACTTGTTTTGCATAAGGCGGGGCAAGACAAGTCTTGCATTCCAAAATGTATAATTTGTTTGTCAAAATTAGTTATACAAGCAATTATTGTTTGAAATAATCTGCGTCGATCTGGATGTAATTTTCCCATTCTTCCGGCACATCATCTTCCATAAAGATGGCTTCTACTGGGCATTCTGGCTCGCACACGCCACAATCGATGCACTCTTCCGGATCGATGTAAAGCTTGTTTACTGTTTCAAATTCAGGTGTATCCGGCAGTGGATGGATGCAGTCAACTGGGCACACATCTACACAAGCCGAGTCCTTGACATCGATACATGGTTCTGCGATGATATAAGTCATTTAAGTAAGGTCCTCCTCTTTTTGGGTAAAGTATTATTTGTAGGACTTACGCACGTCAGTACACAATCTGAGGGTTGGTCGATTCAATTGCGTAAGTCCTAATTTGGAATAAATGAAAGATTTCAATTTAGAGCCGCGAGCCGTGGAAAAGCCCTCCCGTCGTTTCCTAAGAAAACGAGTTAATCATATCACATCTACTTGGCTATGTCAAATGATTCAAGGTGCTTAAAACGGTTGTACCTAAACCCAAAAACCGTATGTCGGAATCCCTACGATAATCCCGATAATCGTCCACAAACTGCCAATCGTAAATTCTCCGAGGATGAGCCCCAAGAAAAAGGGAGCAACTCTACGATGCGCCCCGATTCCGCCATGCCGCAAAACTATCCACTTAATCAACCAGCTTGCGAACAAACAGCTCCACGTTACATTCATTCCCCAGCTTGTCGAGATGGCGAACCCCGCGGGGTGAAGGGGCCACCACACGAATCGCATACGAAGAAGCATCAGTAAACTTGTGATTAGAAAGCCCAACCCCATGAACCCTGTTTCTGCGACTAAGGTGTCCGTCGGTGAACTCAGCCAACGGTCTAGCCGTCGATACGGTTCAATCCCGAATGCACTCAATGAGGGCCAATATGCCCGCACTTCCATCCCCAGCCGATATCCCCGATCAATCAATGCCCAAAAACCTGACAATGACCCCAAAAGCGCAGCGAACATCAGTGCGAAGGCGATACGACTGAGGTTCATATTTGTGCGCTCTGCCATCTTGAACCCCTCCAATTGATGAGGCATTGGATGGCTGCGGTAGGCGCGATTGATGAACCAGAACATAGAAAACATTACCAAATTCCCTCGCCCAAGCCTTCGCGTACCAACCGCTCGGGTGAGGATCTCATCAGGTCCTGAGTAGTGCAAATCGTGGACAGGGGTTCCCAATTCCGCCCGCATGCGCGTAATCGCGATCGAGATGGCGTAATAAAGGACGAAGAAAGCCAGCGTAATTTTCACGGACGCTCCACCGCGATAACAGAAAAAGACGAGAAACGCCATAACGCCAATGAGACCAATAACCGCTGTTCGATAGCGCATCGGCTCGTTAGCGTCGTCAAGATTCGATTCTCCGCCAAATGCCATTTTTACCACACGGACGAGGTGGTTACGACTTGCCCAAAGCGCGATGGCGCAAAGCGCGATATATCCTCCCGACGCTTGCTCATTCATGTAAGGAAAACGGGGCAAACTTCTTAATCCTATTGCCGCCCCCACCACACGCATCAATCGCCAGAACCAAAAGAAAAACCAACAGGAAAATGACAAATCCAGCGGAATGAAAAAACCAAGCCCGATAGCAAATGGATAAAAGGAGAGAGGGATGCTACCCATTGCGCTCCACGGGTTATCGGTGAAAACGGTAAAAGACCTCGTGCGCGTCCGTAACTCAGGAACAACGGGGAAAATGAAATTTAACCCGTTTAGAAGGGTAAGTCCACTCGCGAGTCCGAATCCGAGCCACATCATCCTGTTCCGAAAAAATGCGTGACGTTGCGTTTCCGTCATCTGAAGGGGGAGTTGAATAATCGGGTAGCTGAGTTTCTCCTGCTCGATCCACCGCTTGCGAATAATGACGTTGATGCAGAACATACCGAAGACAAGTATCACGATAAATGTCGTCCACCATAAAACCGGTGACGCCCAACCCAACAACTGATTGCGGGTGTATAAACTCAATTCGCCTTCGTAATATCCTTGCGCAATTTTGGTATCGCTGACGGTCAGCCAGCGCGGGAGCCAAGGCAGGAATAACTCGCGCCATTCATTCTCTGGCGTTGCGAAGCGGAAAGCGTGTCCCAACATTGGAACAAGAATCTCAAGCATGTCATGCCCGGTAATCCCCGAAGCGATTGATAGCATCAGGTAGATAATTATCAATTCACCTTGATTCAGGGCAAACATCGGCGAGAGACGTTTGAGAATTTGGCTGAGTCCGATTACCACGAAAAGGCTGAAAATGACATTGAAGAAAAGGGAGATTGTAACTGGATGCCCGGAGTAGCGGATGACTTCCATCTCAATCACCCAATAGCAGTTGAGCGGGATGAGAAGCGTTGCAATAATGATTGACTTGAAGGTCACGCCTTCGGTGAGTTGCTGATTCATTTTGGGGGGAAAAGAATCCGGAGTTGCCATAGGAGTTAAGGATTATATCACGTCCTACCTGATTCGTCAATTCTTGAATGCCGCCGGAATTTTATTGTTGACAAAAAGAGAGATTAAATGGTAGATTAAAGCCGTTTTGATATTGATTCTAAATCGTGACAGCAGGTAAGTCACCGAATTTTTCAGGAGGTCAAATACGATGAAACCGTTTATGTTTGTTTCTACAATAACACTGGGATGCCTTCTTGTAGCATTTACCGGTGCAACACCAAGCTTTGCAGCTCCACTCGGTGAGGTTGCTATCTTTACTGAACAGTCCGGTTGGATTGCTCAAGGTACCGCCGCCGCAGAGGGAAAAGAATTGGCAGATTTACTTAAAAAACCGGCTGACGTTGTCACACTTAGCGATAAACAGATTGGACCATGGGCTGAAGAACATACCGATAATGGCGTAGCAGATATTATCGTGACTTTCGGCTGGTTCCCAACAACCCTCTATCCACCAGGGAACCTTAAAGCTGATGGCTCTGTTGCCGAGAATTTCCTTGAGGGTGGAAATGTCATCCTTAACACCGCCGACTACATCTTCTACGTCACCCTGGGTGGCGGTGCCAACGGCGAACAAGGCTTGAAAAACATAATGGATATCAACGCCGACATGTGGTCGGGTGGCACAGCAATCAAAGCGACGAAAGATGGGGCAAAGTATACCCCAAGCCTTGACAAGTTTACTTCAGAGCGAACCTTTAAGGAAAATCAGATTGTCGATCCGTGGGAAGTAGAAATGGTTTTCGGAGATAATGGCGCAGGCTTCCTCGACCCGGTGATTGTCCACGATACGGAAACTGATGGACGAATCGGTATTGCTTTTCAAGAGCCGAATAACGGTGGTCTCCCTCGTGGGAAGGTCCTCGCCGAAATGATTGATAACTATCTGTTTGAAGTCCTTGGTGCTCAAGCCGTTGACCCAAATGGTAAAACCGCCACAACGTGGGGACAAATTAAGTCAGGCTTTTAGGATGTACCTGTAGAGGCACGTCGTGGTGTCTCTACAAAACTGCTCCGATAATTCGGACAAATTCATTTTATTAAAAATAAGGAGAGATTAAATGAAACGCAGTTTTTTGAGTCTATTCACAATCTTGTTTGCTCTAATAGTGACTGCTTCTAGTTGGGCAGCACTCGGAGATGTTGCGATTTTCAGTGAAGGTACTGGTTGGATTTCACAGGCAGATGCTGATGTACAGCGGCAAATTGTCTTTGATAACCTCAAAGGTGTTGTGTCTGCTGTTGGTGATGTTGTTTGGGCAACCGACGCGGAAATTGGCCCTTGGGCAGAAGCACGCATTGATGATGGCGTTGCGGACATTATGATCATTTTTGGTTGGTTCCCCACAACGTTGTATACGCCCGGAAATGTGCAAGAGGATGACTCTATCGCCGAACTTTTTCTCTTTGGCGGTAACATCATCCTTAATTGTGCTGACTATGCCTTCTACGTTACTGAAGGCGGCGGTGCCAACGGTGAAAACGGTCTGAAGACCATCATGAACATCAACGCTGATATGTGGGGTGGTGGAACCGCGATTGTTCCAACAGCCGATGGAGAGAGATATACTCCATCACTTGAGGCGTTTACTTCGGATAGACCGTTCAAAGCACCTCAAATTGTCGATCCGTGGGAAGTTGAAGTGAAGTTCGGCGACGATGGAGCTGATTTCTTTGATCCTGGTATCGTTAAGCTAACAGAAAACAGTGGTCGAATCGGAATTTGTATGCAAGAACCGGGTAACGGCGGGCTTGCCCGTGGTCAGGTTCTCATTGAGATGATTGATTTCATCTCCCAACAGGTTGATATTTCTACAGCCGTCGAAGTAGAAGGAAAAGTGGCGACAACGTGGGCAAATATTAAAGACGCACGTTAGTTCCAAAGTAATCAATTATAGACAAATGAGTTATAAAAAAGACCGGGCGATCCTGGTCTTTTTTATTTGCTGGAGGTTATTGTGAAAAAATATAGCCGTTTGCTCCTTATCGTTGCATTGAATGTGACGATTCTTATTGGGTGCAGCGATGACAGTAACATGATAAAAGACAATTCCCTTCAAGTCGATGTTGAGGAAATGGTGTTAATTCCTGCGGGAGAAGTGACTATCGGAACCGCCCAGAAAACAGATCAGACGTTTGGACATGAAGCTGACCCTCAACAGGTTTTCGTTGAGGCATTCTACATCGACAAATATGAAGTTACAAACGCTCAATATGCTAAATTTCTAAAAGCGACTGGACACCGAAAACCTAAGTTTTGGGAATACGACGAACTGAATGCCACTAACCAACCTGTTATTGGTGTAAATTGGGCAGATGCAGAAGCTTATGCACGGTGGGCAGGGAAAAGGCTTCCGACCGATATCGAGTGGGAAAAAGCGGCGCGGAGTATGGATGGCCGCCTTTATCCCTGGGGAAACAACTATGAACCCTGGCGAGGTAATTTTGACGATAATGGTAGAATGGATGGGCATATAGACGGGTATAATATGTTTCCCGCGCCCGTGGGTAGTTTCGCAGATGGTGTTAGCCCTTATGGTATTCATGATATGGCAGGAAATGTCTGGGAGTGGGTTGTGAGTGTTCTTGTCGATCCAAAGGATATACAAACGCATGGACATGGAGAAGACCATCACGAACTCCCTAAAAACCAGAACATATATACGATTCGAGGTGGATCTTGGATTAACGCCGAAGGAGATACAAGAACGACTGTTTACTACATCTATCCAGAAGAATGCAGTGACCACAGTAGCTCAGTTGGATTTCGTTGTGCGAGAACTCCCTAATAATTTGTGGTCATGAATGAATTGAGATAAAAGGGTATCTAAGATTGAAATACTTGATGTGTTGTGTTATTTTGCTGATGCCGATTCTTCTATTCTCTTGTGGTAGTGATGAAGAAATGCCTGTGGAAGAAGAGGACATTCCAGTTGTTGAAACGCCTGTGATCGATGAAACTCCGATTATCCCTCCACTGCCTGAAGGTATGGTTCTCGTGCCAGCAGGTGAATTCATCATGGGTAGCAATTTGGAGGTCGATCCCTTGGCCGATGAGTTGGATGAAATTCCACAGCATACCGTTTTTCTGGATGCTTTCTATATCGACAGACATGAAGTTTCCAACGCGGACTATACCAAATTCGTCGAAGCCACAGGTCATCGCAATTCTATATTTTGGGATAACCCCAAATTCAATCAACCTGACCACCCAGTCGTCGGTGTGCGTTGGGGAGATGTAGTCGCATACGCTGAATGGGTTGGTAAACGGTTGCCGACCGAAGCAGAATGGGAAAAAGCTGCACGAGGCACTGATGGGCGGATCTGGCCGTGGGGCAATGAATTTGACCCCACCAAATGCAATTTTGATGATGACGGTAAATTTGATGGCCACCTAGATGGTTTCGCTATGGCGGCACCAGTTGATAGCTTTGCCCAAGGAGCAAGTCCTTATGGTGTACTCAATACGGTAGGGAATGTTGCCGAATGGGTTTCCGACTGGTATGACATGGCGTATTACGAGATTAGCCCTTATAGAAATCCAAAGGGCCCCAAAATAAGTGGAATGGGAAAGAAATCATGGCGTGGTGCAAGTTGGTTTGCTGGCTTAGAACAGATGCGCTGTGCTTTTCGCGAGTACGATGATATTGTCGCCAGTGGACAAATACTCGGTTTTCGCTGTGCGTTGGATGTGCCGAAAGAATAGGCGAGTGGAAAGGAAGCGTACCAAGCAGTGCTTAAACTCAATCCAAACTATGCCGCCGCCTACTATAAACTCGGTCACCTCTACTTTCGGGCGCGAAAGCTTCAACAGGCGAAGACGGCGTATTTGAGAACAGTCGAGCTTGACCCGAAACAGGGAGCAGCGCATGCGGGTTTAGGAGCAATCTATT
>JADFGN010000134.1 GCA_022567695.1 Candidatus Poribacteria bacterium
GCGGGGCGGAACAACCGGATATGAAGCAGGCCAGTCGCTTCAGGAGATGGCAGCACGTAGCCAGGTGCACTACGAACTCGTCAGGAACATTAAGCCAGATGTCATCATCCTAGCACACGGTGCGGCTTTGGTGAATCCTGACGACGCACAATATATGCTTGACTTCACCAACTGCCACGGCGTGCAGTTGGGGTCAAGTATCGAACGCATGGCGATTGAAAGGCCGCTAGAGGCGCGTTGTGCATCGTTCAAAGCGGTACACTTTCCTGAAGGCGCCAAACGCTGGTAGATCTCAACAACTGATGGGAACGATGTCAACGTGCGTGTGGGTGATGACGGAAAAGGGAATAAGGGTGCTGGGACCATTGACGAACTGGTGATTTTCCAGCGGGCGTCGAAAAATTCCTTGCCGTTCGATTAGGTGCATTCAGCATGATTTCTTGACGTACGAAACTGGGCAATATCAATCATTTGCCCTCAACCTCACGACGTTTCTGCATCTCCACCAGACACAGATCTGCGAGATCACTGCCTAGGGGATCATCTATCTCCAGAGCGTGGCGTTTGAGTAACTGGGCCAGTTCGGCAATGACTTGGGTGTATGGCGGGAAGTGGAGATACTGGTTGTGGCCGTCTGCCCGAGGCGTCTTGTACAGGTTCAATTCCTCCTCTGGATCGTTGACCAGGTCGTACAACTCATGGTTGCCCATATAGTCGCGCAGGCCACTGACAGGTCGGGTCAAAATCAGCTTCCAGTCATTAGTGCGAATACAGCGCTGGTCGACAAAGGGACCGCGGGTGATGTTCTGGGTGTAGTGGGCATCTCGCCACAGAACGGATTTACCCCTCAACAGTGGCGTCATGCTTCTGCCGTGAAGATAGTCGGGGATTTCCAACCCTCCCCAATCGAGAATGGTGGGCATCAGATCTTGCAACCCTACAAATTCCTCGACGACTAAGCCCGATTCGATGGTCCCCGGCCAACTGATGCTGGTGGGGATAGACGCCAGTCCACATGGTGGCTCGTACAGGGGTGCAGACCGGCCACGGGGTGAAACTGTTTGTGCAATTCGCGCCGCCAGCCGCCAGCCGGTCTACGTTCGGCGTAGAGACAAACTTATTGCCGTTGCAGCCCAAACTATCCCAACGTTGCTGGTCGGTCATGAGCAGGATGATGTTGGGTCTTGTCATTCGAATTCCTCCTAAATCGACTAACGCCGTAGAATAAGCGTAACAGCGCACCTGCCAGGTGCACGCATTCTAACCACCACATGAGTCATCCCACATTTTCGTCAGGTCAGATAGGATGGGGTAGGGATGATTCATGTCAGTGGCGAATCAATCGGAAATTGGTATCAGGTCACGGTTGAAAGCATGACTCCAATCGACGACATGGAAGCCGTAGTTGCGGCGCAGTAGCTATCCCAACCCGTAGTAATGTACGCATGGCGATAACCGGCGTTGTGCATCTCTTTGAGGCCGCGTTGGAGCAAGTAACGTCCCAATCCCCGACGCCGAATCGTCTCATCACCCCACAACCACGAGACGGATAGCCAATCTTGTGCGTCCGGGGCACTCGAAAACTCACCGCAGGAAATACACCGGCACATGCCAATCTTCTCTTCGTGGGCGTCTACAATGACTCCCGGGCGTTTCCCTTTGCCGTCAAACCATTCGATAGAAATGTCGGGGAAACATCTGCCGGTTCGGGTTCAATCGGTTCGTAATCCAACCAGTCCATGTGGATCTGACTATCATGCCGAGCGCAGCCGTACGAACATAGTCGCCGAGGGCTTCCGCAATTTCAGCGGCACGTTGGTCTCCCTCCGCGCCCTTTTTTCGACTCAGAGCAACAATCGGTGCCAGCAATTGAACGGTGAAACCGGTATCCGGCGCCGATTCCCAATTGGTCGTGCACAGGTCGACTAGCCCGCTCGGCCGTTGCGCACGTCGTTGAAAATCAATTGCTAAGGAATAAGAACTAAATAACTTCTCAACCCTGAATCATCGGTCAAAAAAGCATAGATCAACACCGCAATTGGTCCTGCGTTATGCGCGCCGTCGGAGAGGTCAAAACTGGAAAATGCACCGTAATCAGGTCGTGCTTTGTCCAGTATCTGTTGCGGGTACAAGCGGGTCGCCTGCGCTTCGATGGCTTGGAGAATCGTCGAATAGTCGTACATCTTTTCCTTTCTCTCAAATGCTGATTCAGCGGGTGACAATTCCTTTTGGTGAAGTCACAAATTATGGATTTGGTGGAGAAGTGCAAATGAGGACTTCCATTGTTTCGTTTCCAGTATTTTCGATGCCATGAAGACACCACGGCGGCAGGTGAATAAACATACCCGCTTTGACTTCCACTTTCTCTGTGGCAAGTGTCATTGTGCCTTCTCCACGAAGAATCACATAACATTCTTCGGTATGATGGCTCCCCGGCTCAAGATAAACGTGTGGCGGAATATAAAACATGACAAGTCCGAGATTCTGAGCGGGTGCTTTTGGATTTGCCGGATGCACGATACGCACGCCGATGCCGTCGCAGCCGGAATACCGCACCGGTACGCCGTCTTGCGCGGTCACAATATTCGGCTTGACAAGCTCAGCCGGTTTGGGAATCGGAGGTTCACCTTCGTATCCTTTGAAATCTGTAATCTTTGCCATTTTTTCTCCTTTGCATATTATATTGCATCAAATCTAAAATTGCATCTCACCAGTCTCTCGTATATCCAGCCGTCCATCCGCCATCAACAGTCAGGACTGCCCCGTTGATATAGCTTGCCTCCGGTGCAACCAGAAAAAGAACCGCGTGAGCAATCTCTTCGACGCGACCCGGACGCCCTAGCGGGATGTGAGAAAGCAGACTGGCGGCATTTTCGGTGTACGCGCCGTCCTTGCCATAGAACAATGCTTCTGTGCCGCGCGTCAATGTTGACCCCGGCGCCACAGCATTAACCAAAATGCCCTGTGGACCTAACTCTAACGCCATCGACTTCGTTAGATTAACGACACCCGCTTTGGCAGCGACGTACGCACTTTGCAATCTCAGCGGGACAAGACCTGCAATCGAACTGATGTTGACAATACGCCCTCCGCCGCTGTGCAGAATCGCAGGAATTACCGCGCGGCTGGTAACAAATACGCCCGTTAAATCAACCTGAACGATGCGGTGCCAGTCTTCTATTGAGTACTCGTGAATCGGAGCACGGTCACTGCGTGTATTGATTCCTGCATTATTGACAAGGGTGTCAATCTTGCCAAAGCGTTCGGTGACCTGATTCGTAACGTCTTGCATGCACTCAACGTCGGAAACATCACCGTTGATTGCAAGACATATCGCGCCCATCTCACTGACTTCATGCGCCGCTTGTTTTCCTGCTTCCGCATCAATGTCCACAACGACTACATTCGCGCCATTGTCGGCAAACACCTGCACAATGGCACGACCGATACCATTCGCGCCACCGGTCACAATGGCGACCTGTCCTTCCAAATTAACTTTCATGACTGTTCTTTTACCTTTCTTGTACCAGCCTCGTGAAGGCTGTGGCATGTTTTGTTGGAGACGCTGCATCCACTGTGGTCTCAAAGTACCATCATATCCGGCGGACGGTAGTTGCTCTGCCTAGGCTCCCATCGCGTGCCGCATATTTCGCTAATCACCGTCCATTCACCCTCGGTCAAATTGCCGTGATGGTGATAGAGAAAGCGTTGCAAACCAGCACTTTGCGCCGCCTGTAGCAACAACCTTAAATCTCTGCCAGACATCGGGTCACCATCATGTGGAGCACGTCCTGTATCGAGCCAGGGAACAATGCGATCTGGATGGTCAACTACAGCGAGGGCGCGTAAGGTCTCTTGGGTAACGACCTGCTCGTAAAACTCTGGAGTCAGCGCCCCTTCAAAATCACTGCGGGATGCGACACCCGGCAACACAAGTCCAAACAACGCCTGAACGACCTCCAGTGCATCTTTATCGCTGAGACCCGGATTCCACTCACACAAGGTCTCGACATAACGATAGACCGTTCCGAGCATCCCATCAAAGCCGCGGTGAAAGAAGTAGTGTTTGGGTAACAGGACATCCATGAACGCCGCTAACTGCGCAAAATCGTAACCGCAGAGTGGTGCAAATGCGGCAGAACGCGGACCAACACCCAACTTAATCGGTCGATCCATCTCTGTCGCTAAACATTCCCGGACGTTGGAAAAGTATGCCATCAGCGAGTCAACGCGGAACTGACACCATGCGAGCAGATCGGGATCGCTCCCTAGCAATTGGAACGCTCCGAGCATCCCGCCGCTACTGTGGAGCCGTATCCGGCGGGGATTAAGATGATGCAAATGCGCAAACAAGCGGTCTTTCGCTGCGACCAGCGTTTCATAGTCGTAGCCTAACGCCAAACATAACGGTGCCGCAGATTGGGGTAGGTCATGGAAAATAAACGAGCGGTGATTCATGTGATGAGGCGCAATTTCGTATCCCCATTCCGGACCATCCATAATCGCCCCATCCGCCATTGGGTAGTGTTGAAGGGTATCGATCATCCGTGCGCAGGTCGCCGCGCGGGTTTTCTCGTCACTCAAGCTGTGACCGTCTCCGCCCGGACCGGCTCCGGTCTGAGCCTGGAAAATCCACACAGAAAAACCACGGTCTTTTGCAGCTCGCAACGTTTGTTCAAGCAGACGTCGTTTCTCAGGCATTGGTTCGGGTGCAGGTGGTGCTTGTACACCCAGCCGCTTGTAGACCCGCGGATCGGGGTCATAGGTCATGGCCGGTGGTTCATCCATCGGGGCAGACTTTGTCCCTGGCAACAGTTTGGGGGAATTGAACACCAGCGGCCCAATGACCAGCCCGTCCACCCCACCTTCTGCCCATCCATCATAGATCTGGTCATAGTCTTCCATTAGATGCTCAAGATCGCGCATCACGTCCATCCATAGCTTCATAGTCTGACTGTCTTCCTCGCTTTTAGCTTTGAGTTTTTCACCGTCCGACTCCACTTTCCCAAATTCTTAGCCTTCGGGTCATCCAAACCGTCGGTGGATTTCATCTCGCTGTAAGACGCTGGTTCTGTTCATGGTTGACAGTTCCTTGTTCAATTATTCGGGCCCCATTATATTAAAAGGTTTGCCCATTATCAAGCACAAAACATCAAACGTTTAAGTCTTTCACCAAAGATTAAATCCGATACCAATCATGGTCCATGTTCCTCCGACAAAGATCTGCCCCATTAACAGTCCCAAGAAATATCCGGTTGCTTTTCGATAACCCTGAATTCCAGAAGTTTTCAAGACAATAACTTTGATCAACCACACAATGAAAAAACTCTATGCCGCTGTTAAGGGCTCTGATGCCTACTGCGGTTTACCTCATAAGGTTTCCAATTGGGTGCTCAAAACACTGAAAAAGAACTGGACCGCCTATTTCAAAGCCCATCGGGAATGGGAGAAAAATCCTGAGAAATTTACCGACAATCCCAGAATTCCGAAATACAAGGACAAAGAAACCGGGCGTAATGTCCTGACTTACGAACTTGGTGCAATAAGCCGAAAGAAGGAAATCTTGGAACAGGGGATTATCAAACCGTCTGGGTTATCCTTCGAAGTTAAGACCAATCAAGCCGAATATGACATCGTTCGCATCGTGCCACGGAAAACCCATTACGTGGTCGAGGTCGTCTATACCCAACCCGAGACTAAAGCCCAAGTCAATCCCGACTGGATTGCAGGAGTAGACATTGGATTGAATAATTTAGCGGCGATAGCTTCAAACAAGCCGGGATTCGTTCCGCTTCTTGTTAATGGTCGTCCGTTGAAGTCTCAAAATCAATACTACAACAAAGAAAAGGCTTCCCTTCAATCTCAGTTAGATGACCCGGAATACGGAACATCACAACGGATTGAATCGTTGACCGATCGGCGCAATCGCAGGATTAACCACGACCTGCATACCGCTTCTCGTCGTCTCGTTGATTGGCTTGTCAAAGAGCAAATCGGCACACTCGCTATCGGCAAGAATGACGGTTGGAAGCAAGAGATAAATATCGGGAAACGAAACAATCAGAACTTTGTTTCCATTCCCCATTCCCGGTTTATCTCTATGTTGACCTACAAGGCGCAACTTGTCGGCATCAAAGTCGTCGTGACTGAAGAAAGCTACACGTCGAAATGTTCTTTTCTCGACCTTGAATCGATTGAAAAGCATGAGACATATATGGGGCAACGAGTCCGACGTGGGCTGTTCCGTGCAAGCAATGGTCGATTTATCAATGCCGATGTTAATGGCGCATACAATCTCATCCGAAAAGTAGCCCCTAATGCGTTTGCTGATGGGGTAGAGGGTATCGCAGTTTGCCCAAAGTGGCTTTTGGCTGCTTAAAACCAATGTCTATATTTTTCTATGGATGTTGGAACTGTGAGTTTTCCAAATTGCTGTTGATACATAACAGAATTACTCAACTTTAGGAACAACCACTTTACTAAACTTTCTAGCGTAAGAACTTCGGCGATCTTTCCACGGTTAATCGCGACTTTGAACAAATGGCTCGTGCTACCAAATCGCCCCAGATAATCTCCCACTGGCACATCGAACGATGGTATTATTTAGGTTTGAGCTCGACGAAATGTTCATGGAACAATGGCAACGGCTCTGCCGATTTCGCTTGATTTCGTGGCGGCATCGAGCATCTGCATCAGCATCACGGCTTGCGAACCAGAATTGAGCGGCTCATCTTTCTCTCGAATCGCTCGAATGAATTCTCGCGCCTGAAGTGTTACCGGATCTGCCTTCTGTTCAGGTTCGCTTAGCGGCTTGACCTTGACCCCGTCCGGCGTCCCAATCAGCAGTCGCCCGTTTTCAAAACCTGCCTTCGTGCCGTAAAGCTGGACCTCCTGAACCTCTGTTTTTACGAGGTCGCTGTCAGCTTTCGGGGTTTGTCGGTTTGTGGTGTTCAAGGAAAACGCGACGGCAAACTGCAAGGTGCAGCCGTTCTCAAACCGCACCAAACCGCATGCCGCGTCATCTGCCGTGTACACCTGTCCCGGGGGCGCGAGGTCGGAAAAAGCGCGGTAGAGACCGGC
This sequence comes from Candidatus Poribacteria bacterium, assembly GCA_022567695.1. Taxonomy (GTDB): domain Bacteria; phylum Poribacteria; class WGA-4E; order WGA-4E; family PCPOR2b; genus JADFGN01. The sequence goes on from JADFGN010000134.1 coordinate 7,081, forward strand.
AGAGACCTCTGTTGGTCGGGGACAACCCATCATGAACCACGCATTGTCGATAGCGTGAATGCCCAGGTCGAGCAACACCCCGCCGCCCTTCGCTTTATCGTGTCGCCAACCTCTCGCAGAGCACCACCGCGTCCGTACCCACCGGGTTTCAGCGTAGTATACCTCACCGAGTTCCCCGGCTTGCACAAGCCGACGTCCTTCCATCAACCGGGGCGTGAAACGCGATTGTCGGACAAACATGTAGGTCAGACCTTTCGTCGCAGCAAGCTGTGTCACCGGCTTCATCTCTTCCGCATTGTTTGACGGCGGTTTTTCGCAGAGCACATGAAGCCCAAGGTCGAGCGCCTCCTGCGTGACCGGAGCATGCATCCACGTCGGGAGTCCGATACACACAGCGTCCAAATCGCATGCGTCGAACATCTCGTGATAATCGTCGAAAACGCGCACACCGTCCACGCCGCTCAATGCCCTTTCCCGGCGTGTCTGGTCGGGGTCCGCCAGTGCGACGACTTCGACCTTCGGCTCGGCGGCGAGAATCCCGGTTGTCTGTCCGATTGTTCCACCGATTCCAATGATTCCAACTTTGATGCGGTCTTTCATTCATTCTCTCCATTTTTGTAAACCGATTAGCACAGCCCCTTATTCCACAGCGGCGAAGGTTGCAATGGTAGCATTTCAGCAATCTGAATGTGAGAGTCGGAGTAGCTTCTCAGCTAGTACCGCTCCGTTAAACCGTACGTGCAATTTTCACCGCATACGGCTTGGCAGAGATGACAACGGCTTTATCTAACTGTCTTGATGCTTTATGTTCTCCTTGTATCTCAGCCGTAGGTATGATGGCTGACACTATCTTTCAGTCTACTGACAGAAGAACTTTAATACATCATGCTTTTAAGTTGTCCATACCACAAAAGAGTTTTCGGTAAGTTAGGTCTCCCTAACTCCCTATCTGTTATCTCACGTTAGAATAACTCTGACAAGTTGCAAGGCATCAATCTTTCGATTGTTCCTCCGAAGCACTCTCATCAGTTCACATGACAATAACTGTTCTCTATTGTTCTCTGCAAACCTACTTTTAATAGGTCTCCATGCCCTTATCACTTTCGATATTAACCGAATCTGACTTAGGGATTTCTCCAACTTCTGTCTAATGCACTTCACGAATGGGTTAGGTTCAGTCTATACCTCAACATCTGTAATACCTTTCGACTGTGCTAACAATGAGAACACAGTCCAGATGCTTTGCCTTTTGGCTACGGGCGTTTCGGTGGATTAACCCGATTGGAGATAACGAGGCTTACAACTGTTCACGTTTCCATTAACCATACCATTCTAGTCTTATGTACCATTCTAAGATGTCCATCTCATCTCAAGGTATGCACCATTTTCCTTTGCTTCCCACCTCACTTTTTCAGGTGACGCAGTTAAGGTAAGACTTATAATGAAAGGTTATCATAATCGGAATTTAACCGACATTGCATTAGATTTTGTTAGAGCGCACCATTGTTTTCTCCTTGTCCTGTCGGCCCTTTCCTATCGAAGGGAACGCAGTTTGGAAGCCCGACCTACCGGACATTTCATTTGCGAAATCGAAATATTATACGTCTAGCCGGTACACACGCACAGCTGTGTCATGGAACATCGCGACACGCTCGGTAGCCGAGTAGCCCTTAGACAACCGTTTAAAGGCATTATACATCACGTTGTAGGAGTAGGACACCTTATCAACCGGGAAGTTGCTCTCGAACATACACCGCTCGGGGCCAAACTGCTCGATACAATAAGTCATAAAGGGGGCCATCGACTCAGCGAGTTCTTCGGAGCCGATGGGTTTTTCGCGGGCGTGCCAACCGAAACCGGTGTGGGGCATGCCGATGCCACCGAGTTTGATGTTGACGTTGGGGCACTCTGCCACGGCTGCGATGCCGCTACGCCAAGTGGCAAGCACCTCGTCGTCCCGATTGGCGTAAGGGCCGATACGCAGCAGGCCGCCAATATGGTTGAGGATGATAGTCAGATCGGGCAGTGCCTTGGCAAAATCCGCCAATTCTGGCAGTTGCGGGAAGTACATCCACCCCTCGAAGGACAACCCCATACATGCCAGCACCCGTGCGCCTGCCCGGAAATTGTCATTCGCCAACTGACTCTCCGTTCTGTGAGCTGCACTATTTTCCACCTCCGGGTGCGGGTCCCACGTCACGGAGTGGCGGATACCACGAAACCGGTTGGGGCTCGCTGCCTGCAACGCTTCAAGCACGGGCTCAACCCGTTCACCCAAGTTCAGGTTGGCGTGACCGACTATGGCTGCCGCAGCACGGCAGGGACCGTACAGACCGCTTGCGCTGGCAGCGGCTAAACCTTGGACGAATTCGACTTCACCGACAGGACGCATCTCTTCTGGACCCTCAGCGCGATACATCGCCCGCGCCTCAACAAACACGGTGGAACGCACGTTGTGACCGCTGTTAACGTCCGCGGCGAGTTCATGGAGCAGATAGCGTTGGTAGGGAATCCGCCCGGTGCGAAAGTCCCAGAAGTGGTGATGCGGATCGCAGATGGGAAGTTGTGGCTCTACGGTCGGTTCTGTGATCAAAGCGAGCCAGTCATTGTCTCCGAATGGCATAATCGTACCTCCGTTTCCGTATTTGGCGGGTTAATCATTAAAACATCGCCGGAATGTAGTTTAGGGCAGAATGTCACTGGTTTAAGATGCTGAATGGTCGTAGTGTACAAAATGACCTGTCGTGGTATACCCTCCTTTGGTTCTAGCCCTGCAAGCACTTATGCCGGTCAGAGGCCCCGCGATATAGTGTCCGAAATCAATCACGCGAATCCCCGCAAGCGGGGGTTGAGTGTCAAATGTCGTATCCAATGTAAAAGTCCTTTCATTGTTTGGGTATTTTTGCATAACCCCTCCAAAAGGTATATTCCAGAAATTATCCCGCCAGTGTTTGTTGAACAGCGAGTTGGCTCAATTTGTCAATAATGGCATTCATGTCGATTTCTTGTGGTCCCTTGCTGAACTCGTAGCGTCCGTGGAGATTTATATGCCGCCAAGCGACGGGGGAGACACCCAAGAGCTCGACAATGTCTTTTTCGTTGCCGTTTTTTTTCTTGGACTCTAATAGCTGGGATAAGATGGTGGCATTATAGTAGATGATACAGTTAGTGATAAGACGAGCGCACTCATTCCAGATCTGCTGTTCATGTTCCGTTTTAAATCGCAATTTCCCGAAGTTGGCATAGGAAACGGCTCGACGCAGCTTGTGATAATTCTCGCCGCGGTTAAGTGCGCGCTGGACGTTTTTACGAAGTGGTAGAGAATCGATGTAATCCAGAAGATACAGGCTTTTTATGATATTGTCATATTCCCACAAAGCCTGTCGGGTCTTGTTTTTGCGCGCATAGGCACTGAGCTTTGAGACGATAATACTCTGCGTGGTTGTTTTCAGGGCCAGCGACACCATGATACGCGCAATATTCTCCCATTCTGAGATAATGAGATTTTCTTTGATTTTGCGTATCGGTTTAATCAGCATATCCTCATACTGGCTCGGATGCGAAAACCCATACAGAGATTTACTGACTTTATCATAGATATCCCCGTAGCGTGGCGCGAACTGGTATCCGAAGAGGTGGAGAATGGCAAAATTGACCTCGTTTGTCCCGTGCGTATCGGTGGAATGCACTTGGGGCTGGATGTCGGTGGTATTGTTTTTAAGAATATCGAATACGTAGTGGCTCTCATGTTCGTTTGCGCCAATGATTTTGGCATTGACAGGAACATGGTTGGCTACCAGAGTATAGGAGACAATTCCCTTTTTAAGCCCGAAATACTTGGGAGAATGGCGTGCGTTAATAGTATGGATTCGGGTTTCAAATTTCTGTCCGTCACTGCTGGAATGAATGGTCCCGTCGATATCATAATGCCGAAATATGGGGAGAGAGGCGATGAGATTGCAGACACGGTCATTGGCTAAAGAAAGCGTTTGAAGACAGATAAAATCATTCGATGTCGAGGCAAGCGTATGGTATCCGATATCTGAAACTTCACCCATCTTTGAAAGCCCCATATTGGTTGCCCATCCAATAAGGCATCCCGTAAGGACACGGTCATCGGCGGAGTGTTTGATATAGTGCCCAAGAACATGCTCGAAGGCATCCATGAATTGGCAACGTTGATTGACGAAATGCAGAACGTCACCAATGTCTACGACGGAAAGCGTATCGAAAAAGGTATGGTTCACAGACTCACCGCCACGGGGATATATCAGCGTCCAGCGGCTCTGTTTCCCCCGTCTTTTGATCTCAAAGTGTTCATTTGAACCTTCGGCGATACGCTGATTGACTTGAGTTATGCGATCTTCAAGCATCTGCTTAAGAGATGCCAGATGAGCTTCAATGGGACGGGAGAGGATCGCCATCCCCGTATCGGCAATCAGATCTTCCTTCTTCTGCCACGTTTGATCATCTATAAGGTCAGATGAGAAACTGCGGAAGCGGACACTATCCCGACAGAAAATATCGCCGGCTTCCAAACCGTTGCGCAAAAGACGATAGACTAAGAACTCATAGCGATCGCAGAGGAAGCGTTTCTGTCCTTCAGCGTCAAGGCCTTCAAGGTAGCGTTTTGTGTTTTCCGGTAGGAATCGATTGGGGAACGTCTCAGGAGAATATTGCCTGAGCGACATTTCCGCCTGAAATGCATTCTTCAGAAAATGAGTCGCTTCAATCAGGGGATCGTCCGCTCGCGAGGCGGCGAAGTCGACAGTTTTAAGGATAAGCCGCAAATTGCGTTTAAATTGATGAGCGAGGCGATCGATATGTTCCCAAGCAAAGGCGGTTTCGTCGAATTTAGCCTTCGTGGTGAGATGATCTGCGATGAAGTCTAATTTCTGGCGAGGGAGAATTCCAAACGCTTTGGCCTGGACGGTTGAAAAAGGTGTATCCTCTGCAAAATGGTCGGTTGTAAAGAGTTTCAGCACGGCACCGGCCTGCTGTAAGTCATCGTTGGCTTGGAGGCGATACGCATACACCCGTTGTTTGGCGGCATCTCTCGCCTCATCAAGATATCCTCGGATTTTGTAAATTAACGTGAGTTCGACGTAAGAATCCTGTGGTGACAAGCTTCTTAGTCCCGCATCGCGGGGGGGATTAGGGAATTCGAGCATTGGTGCAGATTCGAGACTTGAGACGCGAGGGAAGACAAGGACAGACATAGCCCGCCTCTTGTGCCTTATCCCTCGTGCCTCGTACCTGGTGTCTTTTCCCCCATCACCCTATCATTCCATGTGGTGCCTGCATCCTTATATCGAACTCACGTTAATTAGGTTTGTAGTGACTCGCTTTAGCGGGTTCCAACGGAAGAACCCCATGGCCTCTGCATTGAAAAGAACTCGCACAAGTCGTTAATTCGATATTGGATTTGTGCCTTATTTCTATGACGAGATTCTTGTACTTGCTTTTTAATTAGATCCCGATCTAGTCCTTCGGTGGATGCCAGCCTGCTTGTACCCAGCGAGAGCGGGCCCCGATGATGGCAAAGTTGTTCATGCTCAAGGCTTCTACCGTTGCTCTGCCACAAGGAGTCAGACCGATGATTCGCATACCATCTCTACTCCAGCAGAAGTGCTCTGACCAGATCTGCTTCCGTGGATTGAAGATGTGGACATACTGCTCAGACACGGGGTCTAAAGCGTGGGTACGATCATGTTTGTGTTCGTTGCACCAGCGACAGGCAAGCCACAGATTCTCCTCAATGGTCTTACCACCTTTAGCACGTGGGATAATATGATCTATTGTCAGAACAGGCCCCGCGTTCTCTACCGAGGTCAGTCAGTAACCACAACAATTGCGAGCCTGTTCTGTAACACGGGTACGTAGTGCCCTAGAAACTCTATTTCTGTTCATCTCCACTCTTTCTGACCGCGCTCGCGTAACTCATCGTAGGTGGGAATTGGCTCCCCCCGCCATTTCAGCAATACCCATGCATGAGCTTTGATGACCATGAGTTTCTGACCCTCTTCGAGCAGTTCGTCGAGTTCATAGCGTTCTTTTGCTGTCAGCCTACCTTCGTCACGCTTTTCTGCCAGTTTGTCCAATTTTCGTTGCTTGGTGGATTCAAGATGACTTTCGGCAATGCAGCGTAATTCTTCGTTGTTCACCTTCTCCAATGCTTTCAGATTATCGCGAAGATATTCGGGAACGTCATCTACAGAAGGCGGCAAAGGTTGGGAAGCACAAATGACTTCCTCAATAACCTGATTCACTGGCTTGTTCATCGCTTCCGCCTTTTGCTGATAGTTGTCATAGACATGTGTTGGCAAGGTCAGGGTAACTGTGCTCTCCATTCCATACTCCTCCTTTTAACCAACTCGTAAATGGTGCTGACTGGTAAAACTCTATAATCCTTACCGCTCTAAAGCCTTCTTTATTCTGTCCAAACCCCGATTAATTTCTTCTAGCGATATGGCAAAGGAGAGACGGAGGTGCTTGTCCGCGCCAAATCCATTTCCCGGGATAACACCAACTTTTGCATCTTCAAGCAGATAGGCCGCCATATCCATTGAGCCGTTAATCGTTCGGCCGTTAATTGTGCGCCCGTAATGGGCAGAGAAATCGGGGAAGATGTAAAACGCGCCTTGTGGTTTGATGTATGTGACGCCTTCGAGCTCATCAAAACGTTGAGCGATGGCGTTTCGTCGTTCCTCAAAAGCCTGTCGCATCGTTTCAACCGCTTCCTGCGAACCTGATAGCGCGGCAAGGGCGGCTTTTTGTGAGATTGACGTGGGATTGGAGGTACTGTGAGATTGGATACGTGACATCCCCTGAATCGCTTTCTCAGGCCCCGCCGTGTAACCGATTCGCCATCCTGTCATTGAGTAGGCTTTAGATACGCCGTTGACAACAAAGGTAATGTCCTGAATATCTTTGCCAAACGACGCGATTCCCTGATGCGTTAAGCCATCGTAGAGCAACGATTCGTAGATTTCGTCAGAAATCACATAGAATTGACCTTTTACAGCAATTTCAGCGATCTGCTTCAGCGTGTCGGGATGATAGACTGTGCCTGTCGGGTTGCTTGGACTGCTAATGATAATCGCCTTTGTTTTGTCGGACACAACGCTTTCAATCTGCTCCGAGGTCATGCTGAAGTTCTGTGAGGCAGTGGTTTCAATGACGATTGGCGTGGCATCAGCCAGCTTTACCATTTCGATATAGCTCACCCAGTAAGGCGCGGCAAAGATGACTTCATCACCCGGATTGCAGATGGATTGTAAAATATTATAAATGGTGTGTTTTGCGCCACAAGATACGATGACTTGTGAAGGTTTGTAAATTAAGCCGTTGTCCCTTTTGAATTTCTCGACGATTGCTTCCTTAAGTTCTGGAATACCCGAAGCCGAAGTGTATTTGGTAAACCCTTCGTTGATTGCTGTAATCGCGGCTTCTTTGATATAATCAGGCGTGTCAAAGTCGGGCTCTCCAGCGGCAAACTTGATGACGTCGATGCCTTCCGCCTGCATGGCAGTAATCTTGGCGGTAATCGCCAGCGTCGATGAAGGGGTAATTGATTCGCTCTTTTGAGAAAGTGATAACATGATTACTAGATATTCCTCCTCTTAACTAATTTTTGGGATTAAAGTCGATATTTTGTGGAGTGCAAAACTTGTTTTGCATAAGGTATGGCAAGACAAGTCTTGCACTCCAAAATGTATGATTTGTTTGTCAAAATTAACTAAATTTCTCTATTAAAGTATATATTTTAAACCACAGGACCCGCATGATAACTGATTTCTTGCGGGAACTTATTCACGAAAATTAGTTAGTTAAGCAAGTTTAAATATAAACCTTGAATTTTTTATTTCACTAAATCCAGCATTGACACGGGTTTAGTGATTTGAGAACTGTCACTTGAATCCTTAAACTTG
>JADFGN010000135.1 GCA_022567695.1 Candidatus Poribacteria bacterium
CTGCCCAAGCGTCACCGGAATTTTCCTTCGTGAAGCTGGTGTATGTGTCACCCTCCCGTTTCAATCGGAAGAAGAGGGCGTGGTTTCCAACAGGCTGTCCGTCGGTATCAGGACCAAGTGCTTCCTCTTTGCCTTGAAACTGGATGACGGAATCACCGCCTCTTCCCCAGAGCTTCAAGGTCACCCAATTATCATCCGTAACGGATTGAGCGACAAGACCGAGCACCATCGAACTGGTGTCCCATTCTGCGTCAAATTGTGTTTCGATGTCGAAATCTCCTGTGGATTCCTGATACAAAAAGTGCGCATCATTCGCCGCCCACAGGTTCGCATCGGTGGCCGCTTCGAAGGTCAGCTTCCCGCTGTCCAGGTTCCAGTTACCCGCAGGTTCTCTCGCCCATTCCCACGGGGCTGTGAAGGTGTCTCCGTTGAACTCATCGGATTGGATTTCCCCCATGACAACGGGGGTGACTAAGAGTGTCAGCAAAGCGAAGACTGCTGTTATTCGTGTACAGATTGACATTAAGTTTTACCTCCAAAGTAGAATTTGATTGATTGTGGCTGCTGTCATTTCAACAACCACATTTTTCGCGCCATGCGAGTCTCTCCAGCGCGAAGTTGGTAAAAATACACGCCGCTCGCAACCGGATCGCCTGCTTCATTTCGCCCGTCCCAGCGGAGTATTTTCTGCGAGTTGGATGCTTGATAGCCCAAGTCGAACCTCCGAATCAGACGGCCATCTTGAGCATAGATGGACACCTCAACATCACCGGGTGCATGAAAGCTGGTAAGGAATCCATGTTTCCGGGTTAAAGGGATTCGGATAATTTTGAAGGAGTTCGGTGTTTTTCATACCGCCGAGCGTTGTGGGTATTTTCCCCTTTGGCTTGACAGCAACGATTGGGTTGCCGCCTTCGACAAAATTAACGTTCGTTTTTTGCGAATTGTCAATATTCCCGTTGACGGTAATCTCAATGTTTGCAGACGCCGTGACATCTTCAAACGTCCCGTCGCCACGATTCCGGTAGAGTTTGTCACCACCATGGTCATTTGCAACGAGCAGGTCTGCCCACGTATCACCATCGTAATCGAAGAAGATTCCACCCCAACCGATGCCGTCATCGGCAACACCGGCTGTCTGTGAGACATCTTCAAATGTTCCATCGCCGCGATTTCGATAGAGCACATTATCTTTGCGCGGTGGATTAAAGATAAGCAGCGAGGGATTTTTTCCCCAGTTGACAACGTAAAGATCTAACCAGCCATCGTGGTCATAGTCCGCAACCGCGATACTGGTACCGTGCTTCTCGTCGCCAACACCTGCGTGTGCTGTGACATCTGTAAATGTCCCATCGCCATTGTTGTGGTAGAGAACGTTCGGTCCGGCGCAGGTCACGTAGAGATCTTGCCAACCGTCGTTGTCGTAATCGAAAAAAACGCAGCCACGTCCCTTTCCTGTATGGCTGACTCCGGCGACAAGTCCAGGTTCAACTGGCTTCTCCCGTTGCTGCACACCTGCCGACAGACTAACATCGGTGAAAGTACTTCCAAAGAGATTTGACGTGATAGCGATCGAGAACAGGATGTGAAAGAAAAAATGTTGACCTTATCTGGGTGGCTTGCAAACTCTGCATGGTTCATAACTTTGTTTTGCTTCTTCTAGTTTGATGGGAGTTTGGGTGACGACGAGTCGGCAATTCTCTGTGTGATATTTGGCACCCTTGCCTGTGACATAGACCACTTCATCGGCCTCTACAACATTCTTGGCAGACGACTTGGGCAATTTCGGACGCTTATCTTTGATAACGTCAAGAAGTTGTGCTTTGAAATCGGTTTTCTCCAATTCCGCCCACTCAGCTAAAAATTTTTCATACTTCGCCTTTCGCCGTTCTAGGTAACGGGAACGGAGTGCATTGATACCCAGAGCATCGGTCTCAACGCCCTCTTGTCCTTCAAGAGTCTGTAGATACTTACTCAAAAATTCCTCAATGACATCGCAATCGTGAATATCACCGAGTAAATCTTGTAAACCCTCTATAACCTTCAGCAGTGCAATGAAGTTTTCTCCATAGTTGATGTAAAAGAACTCCATCGAATAGCGCAGCCGCTTGACTGAAATTCGCATGTTGTGAAGTTCCTTGATGTTCTCAGGATTGTGAATCGTCTCTGCATGTGAGTAAACTTCTGCAACTTTGACAGGCAGAATGATTTTTGCGTTTCGGCGATAACTTTTCTTCGGTTTGATGCCTTTAACTTTCCATGCTTTTGCCATAGAATCAACTCTGAAAAACCTTATCGAATTTTCTCTCGAATCCAGTGGAGTTAAGTTTTTCAAACATTTTCAATATCGGCTTTCGGCCTTCCTCACGTTTCTGTTGTAAATGCTTTATCAAATTCTCAACACCCGCTACCAATTGTAATGCGCTCGTGTTTGGGGAATATATCTCTAGCGACTTTCATCAGCAATGACAGAACCTGGCATAATATAGTGCGTGCCCTTCGTAATTTGAGCGACTTGCCTTTGAAAAGCATCAGACAGTGAACCGACGCTCATTGAGGTCACACCTCCGATCACGTGAACTTGTGCTCTCGCTTCTCGGCAAATCGCAATTGCTCTCGCGGAAGTGTAGCCCTTTTCTCGACGATTGCTTGTTGATTCATCCGTAACAATCACTAGGACAAGCTGTCGATCTGAAGGCGTTTTCAGTTTGGGAACGCCCTCTATCACCGCATCAAGGAGATGCTCATCCCCCCGTTTGGGAATGCGAAACAGACCTTGAACTTGGCTCGCGCTCAATGGCGGCTTCGTCAACACTACAACACTTTCTCCGCCGCCTGCAGCCGCCCGAAAACGGATGACGCCAAAGCGATAATCGAGTCCCTCAGTATCCAGAATGGTACTCATTTTATCAACACCTGTACATATTCTGTCAACCTTATTAGCCATGCTCAGGCTGGAATCAAACACAAAAACAATGTCCGCCGCAGGCTTCGCGGTCTTTGCAATCTGCTGGGCAATCCGTTTAAAAATACCTTCAATCTTGAGAATAGATTTGTCTATATCAAGGCCTTGATCGATCTGCCGCTGGTTCGCGTCGATAGCATACCATTTTCCGTCAGTTTCATTGGCTAATTCTGCTTGTATCCGTTCCCCAACTCCGATGATGTTAAGGTGAATCTCGTCCAGCTTGCATTGGTCAATAATATCTTTAACAATTTGCTTTCTCGCACCCTCCATGTCCCAATTGGTTTGAAGTGCTGAATTAGACACCACGACAAAATGTTTGACTGCCTCCGATCGAAAATTCAGTTCTCCTAGGCCCTGCGCTATTGTGTCCAGTCCATATCCGGGGGATACGTCGCTCGGTGATATTCGCAATTTGTGAATGTCTTCCTGAATAATGCTGAAGTTGTTGCTGAATGGCTGAACGGTGGTTTGCGGAACGCCCTTTACTTTTCGGAACCAAATCCCTGCGAGCCGATAGTCAATCAACGCCGCCTCGAAGATGCCTGTCATATCGACAAGCCGCTTTTCAATTGCCATAATCGGCGACCTCATTTGTCGACTGCCGTCGATAACGAATACCAAATCGACCATCTGGCTCTGCTTCTGGCGACTTGCACGATGGGCAATATCGATGAGACTCTCGCCAACACCAACCGTTGCATCTGTTTTTTCTTTCTTTGGCTTCTGCTTACTGATTAGCATTCGGTGCTTCCGCCGGGGAGGTCGGACTTGGGCTGTGGCGATTGCTATGAGTCCGTTGAAGCTCAGCCAAGTTACTATTATTGTCCAAGCGACTTGCTTGCAGATATTTTTCATCATTTTCCTCCGTGCGTGTATTTTAGTTTATGGAAAGTAATTTGTCAAATGCTTTTCGATCTAGATAACACCTGATGCCTAACCGTTTTTGACCTTGCGTCACCATCCCGTTTATGCTATAATTCAGCCACTATGAAGAAAGCCAATGCTGGTGCGCCTATCAAAACTATCACGATCAACCGAAAGGCACGGCACGAGTACCACTTGCGAGATCGATATGAAGCAGGGATTGTGCTTCAAGGAACAGAGGTCAAGTCAGTACGTGCAGGCAAATTCAATTTGACAGACAGCTACGCACGTATCCAAAACGGCGAGATTTTTCTAATCGATGCTCACATCACTCCCTATGAGCATGGAAATCAGGAAAACCATGACCCCAAGCGATTACGAAAGTTGCTACTTCATCGCCAAGAGATTAGGAAGATTGAAAGCAAAATTCGTTCTGCGGGTATGACGATTGTACCGACAAAGGCATATTTCAGCAACGGTAAAGTCAAACTAGAAATAGCAATCGCACAGGGTAAACAAGCTTATGATAAACGAGAAGCCCTCAAGGAAGAGGAAACTCGTCGCGCTATTCAGTCGTATTTCTGAAAGCCATTCCCTAATTTGAGTCTCGTAAATTGACAAATGGCTCTCCGGGATTCATGCTCCAAAAAGACCATGACATAACATTTGGAATGTGACTACATTTTGCCTTTTGCGTCGTTCTCTCCCGAATATCTACACGTCGAATACGTTTTCTACCTTCCACAAGCGGCAAAATCCTTGTAACTTTTTATGTGTTTATTCATTGAATCCACATCATGTTACACGGAGGAAGCAATAATGCAAACCTTAAACAGAGCGAAACTTATCGTTAAATCACATGTCAGCGATCTTTTAGCAAAGGTGGAAGATGGGCGCAAAACCCGTCAGTTGATGTTGGAAGATATGCGGGAGGACATCCGCAATGTAAAATCTCTCGTCGCGAACGCGATTGCTGATTTGAAGCTCATTGAGCGTCAAGTCGACGAGAATGAAGTTGAGGCGAAAAAGTGGGAGGAACGAGCTGTTTTTGCCTTGAAAAAAGGCGAAGAAAGTCTCTCGCGTCGCGCACTCGCCCGCAAGCACGAGCTTGTTGAACGGGCAAACCGATTCCGTGAGCAACTCGAAACTCAGCAGGAGACCATTGATACGCTTAAAGTAAGCTTGAAAACATTGGCATCCAAACTGGATACAATGCGTTACCATTCTGTAAAATTAGATGTGCAGGAAAAAAGAGAAGAATCCCTCTCCACGCGCCGACCTATCAGTACAACGTCCACTGGTTATGTACTCGATACCAGTGCGTTTGATGCCTATGACCGGATGGTTGAACGTGTGCGAGATTTGGAAGCTCAGGCAGAGGCACTAGCCGAATTGGTACAGGGCGATGACCTCGAGCAGAAATTTCACGAGCTTGAGAATAAGAATAAAGTTGAGGCAGATCTCGCAACGTTGAAAGCCAAAATTGCTTCTGAGGAATAAGAAATTTCAGTTACGTATAGGTAATGAGCAGAGGAGTTTAGGAAGATGGCTGAGTTTCAAAGCCTGCCATCACGCATCCAAGATGCAGCCCAATCACAATTTGCTCGCAATGAGCAAGTTCGACTGTGTATACTGGGAAGATCGAATCTCCTGAGCCCTGATTTTGTAATTATCACTTCAAACCGGGTATTGGTACTGGACGAGCGATCCATGGGGAGTCTCAACGCTTCCTACGCCAATATCCGGTTTAATCTTCCCTTTCCACAAATCACTGCCATCAAGCTAGAACGACGTTTGAAACATCTAATTTTTGGACAAGCGTACCTTGAGATCGAGATGGGCCGCAACAGGTATATCGTTAACAACCTCAACTACGGTGAAGCCAAACGTGCGATGATGCTAATCTCTTTACATATTGCACCATAGCAGAAAATGATGGAATGAGAAGGCAGGACACTGGGAAACTACGAAGCCATTTCCTTGAGTTTACTTCGCGTTTCACGTTTTACATTTCACGGTGGAGATGATGATATGTTAGATTTCCTTGTTGAACTGAGCCGCTGGTATAATCTGTTATTCGCGCTGCCAGTTTTCATTGTGGTCATCTATCAATTTTTACATACGTTGGCGGTCCTCGACATTGGCAGCGTGGACACAGCGTTTGGCGATCTCACGGCTATTGCCGCAGATAAGCTATCGCAGTCCACAAGCCGGTTCTTCTTAAGGCGTTTTCTCATTTCTCTGAATGTCGGACAGATTCCTTGGCTCATTATTGTCGTTACCTTTCTTCTTTCTTGGGGCATGGTTGGTCTCGTTTGTAATCATTTGTTCATCCCATTATTTGCCAATTTTGCTCTTCCTGCCGTTTTGATTTCCTTCTTTATTGCACTCATACTTGGAAGCGTAATAACCCGTTTAACATCACAGGGAATTGCGCTCGCATTCCCGACCTCCGAAAAGGATGAACTCCGTCGGGCAGATCTCGTTGGTGCGACTGGAACTGTCACAAGTAGCAAGGTAAGCCCTAAGTTTGGTATGGCGCGAACCGAGGGGCTTCCTTTTCATGTAACGATATTCTGTCGGGTTGATGAAGGAGAGGAACATATTAAGCACGGCGAGAAAATCATTATTTGGGATTATAATCCCGATACGCATCTGTATAAAGTACAAGCACTTGACGAAAGATAAGTTGGGAAAGGAATGAGGGTAAAAAAATGGGTGATTACCTCCTAGTCTGGTATAATGTGTGGTTTACGGCACCAATCGCTTTCGTCTTTCTTTTTGCCATTTTTCAACTCGTCATGGGAGGCTTGGATTTTGGCGGAGAGGCAGATGTGGAGGTCGATGCCGACGTTGATGTTGACGTGGATGTGGATGTCGATGTGGACGCAGAGATGGATGCAGGCACTGATGCTGACCATGGAGCGCATGGAAGTAGCTTTGTTGCCAGCGTGTTAGGGATTTTGAACGTTGGCAAAGTTCCATTTACCATTATCTTGATGTCCCTTTTTGCAACTTGGGGGATGTCGGGCTTGATTGTTAATGAACTCCTGAATATTGACACCGATAATATTGACACCGATCCCACTCGATTTGGACTCCCTCCGCAATCCACACTCTGGATCTCTTTGGCTGCGGCGTTTCTATGCAGTATTTTTGGGACTCGCTACCTCGCGCTGGGACTTTCAAAGTTATTCCCCGAAAGTGAACGTGCCATCACCGATTATCAATTGCTTGGTTTAAGGGCACGCGTGATTAGTGGTCGAGTTACGACAACCTTTGGGGCCGCCCGCGTCCAAGTTCGCGATGGACCTGAATTGACCGTCAGTTGCCGTACCCGTGAAGGCGAAGATGACCCTTTAAAAGGGGACACAGTCATCCTCATTAACTACGATTCGAAAACACGAATCTTTGATGTAAAAAAGATGGATAATCTGCTCTCCCAATGAAATAGGCTTTGGTGTACAAAAGTTCCATTTTTGTAGTGAAGCAGAAAGACGCTTGCGTAACCAATCAATTAACCCTCTTTATCGGTAAGTCTACTGTATCACTGGTTATTAACCCGCGTATCCTTTTTACGAAAGGAGATTCAAAATGAGCCTGAACCTTTTTGTAACTATCATCGGTGTAATCGCAGCGTTCCTGATTATCATGTTTATTACCTACAAAGCCTTATATAAAAAGGCACCTGCCGACGCTGCATTGGTCATTTCAGGCGGGAAAAAGAAGATTGTTGCCTTTGGCGGTCAAATTGTCAATCCACTCACGAAAGCAACACAACTGATTTCGCTGAATACCATGCAGCTTACAGTTGAACGGAAAGGACAGGAAGCCTTCATTACGAAGGATAGCTTGCGTGTCGATATTGAAGCCCAATTCTATGTGAAAATCGAACCCAATGAACAGGATGTACTCAAGGCCGCCGCAAGCCTTGGCGACAAAACCTTAGCACCGGAAGCAGTGAAAGCCCTGCTTGAAGGAAAATTGGTCGGTGTTTTGCGGAGTGTGGCAGCAACAATGGCGCTTCAAGAACTGCACGAAAAACGTCAGGAGTTTTCTGACGAAGTTCGGAAAGCCTGTCTTGACGACCTTGAGCAGAACGGTTTTAAGCTCGAAACGGTTGCGGTGACGAATCTCGACCAAACTCCTCTCAACGAGCTTGACGAGAACAACCGTTTTGATGTGGTTGCCATTCAGACCATCCAGCAAGAGGTCCAAGAGCGGCAAACGGAAACCGCGAGGATTGAGCATGAAAACAGAGTCAAGCAGGAGGAAAATCGGCTGAAGGCAGAGCTTTCGATCAAACAGAGGGAGGAGGAAACACAGACAGAGAGCCTGGAGGTCGAAAAGCGTCTGGCACTTGCTCAAGAGCTGCAGCGCAGAGAGATCGCGACGGATAAAGCTGAACAAGACCGGACGATCAGAGAGCATGAGCTTGAACAACTGCAAGCCACTGAGGAGGCGCGTATCCACCAGGAGGAAGCTGTGCAATCTGCGGAGATCGAGCAGAAACAAAGGCTTGAGACCGCTCGGATTGAACAGCAACGTCAAATTCAAGAGGCGGAGATTGTACAGAAACAAGCGATCGAGAAAGCGCGTATTCTTCAAGAGCAGGAAGTTCAAGAGGCAGGGATTGCACAAAAACAGGCCGTCGATAAAGCACGTATTCTTCAAGAGCAAGAAGTTGAATCCGCCGAAATTCAGCGAAACTTGATGATTGAACAGGCCAAAGTTGAACAAGAACGCACCGTTGAAGAAGCGCGTATCCGTCAGCAACAGGCAATCGAAGAAGCCGATATCGCGAGAAGAATTGCACTCGTCGAGAAAACCCGAGAAGAAAAAGAGGCACAAGCCGCTAGCGAAGTTCAAATTGCAATGAAGGAGAAGGAAAGCGAAATTGCTGAGACGGAGAAGTTGGCTGCAACGGCTGAGAAGACAAAGGCAGAAGCTCAAGTCTTAACGGTGGAAGCGATTGAGGAAGCCGAACGTGATAGCAAGATCGCTCTTATCGCGGCCGAGCAGAAAGCTGATGAGGAACGCATCGCTATGGAGCGGATGGCGGACGCCGAAGCCTACGCCGTTATCGAAGCTGCTAAAGCTGAACAAGAAGCGGCTCAACTCAAAGCAGAGGCGCAGAAGGTTCTTGCTGAAGCGATATTGGCGGAGGCAAAAGCAACGGCGGAAGGTGAAGAGGCGCTCATCTCAGCGAAGAATGAAATCGATCAGAAGATTCTGAGCAACGAAGCGTTACTGGCATTTATCCAATCCTTGCCTGAAGTTACAATGCAATTGATGAAGCCTGCGGAACAAATTGAAAGTATCCGCATCCTTGACCTCGGTGGAAATGGAGCTGGAACTGGGAGTTCAGGAGGAGGAATGGGCAAGATTATCGGCTCAATTTTGCAGGCTGGAGCAGCGTTGCCAATGCTCAAAGAGATTATGAATTTTGCGGATGTCAATCCCCAAAACCTAGTCAATACCGTCAAAGAGTACGTTTCTGGCTCAAATCGCGGTACTGAAACAGAGACAGCAGAATCAACAGAAGAACAGGTGTAATCAATAGTTTACTTTGCCTAACTTGGCATGATTTTCGCTTTTTTCGATTCCAGCGAAACAACCTTTCGTTGACCTATTTAAATTAACTGACAAAGTCAAGTTAATTATTTGAGGAATTGGGTTCGCCAATGTTATATTAAAGTGGCAAAATCCTTGTATCATTGGTCGTAACATCGGCGAACCTAATTTTGCTTTAATTTTATTCAAAAGGAGAAACAACCATGGTTGAAGTTGAAGTTTATGGAATTTCAGTTGCACCGAATACTGGTATGCCGATAGTCCTTCTAAAGCCGAAGGAAGATAGCCCCAAACGTTTATTACTGCCTATCTGGATTGGACCATCGGAAGCAGGGGCAATCCAGGGGCAGCTCAAAGGTCATATCCCTCCTCGACCCATGACCCACGACCTACTGAAGAATATTATTGACAGTCTTGGGGCAACGGTCGTTTCAGTTTACATTCATTCCATGAAAGAGGAAACATACTTTGGGCAAATCACTCTTGATGTCAACGGGAAATCGATTGAACTTGACTCTCGTCCAAGTGACGCGATCGCCCTTGCACTAAGATGTGGGGCAACAATCTACGTGGCGAAAAACGTAATCGAAAAACATAGTATTTTCGAAGCTGACGTAACAGAGGCTGAGAAACAGCAAGCCACGAGTTCTTTGGAGAATTTAGATGAAGATACCTTAGGACAGTATACGGTTTAATTATTCAGAATTGCGAGGGGGTAATCATCAATGCCGATCTTTGAGAAAATTAAGCGAATCCTCAAATCAAATATTAATGATTTGCTAGATCGTGTTGAAGATCCGGAAAAGATTTTAGATCAGCTTCTAGAGGACATGCGTCATGAACTCAAGGAGGCGAAAATCCAGGTCGCTGCGGCAATTCGGGACGGCAACAAACTTGATACTCAGTATAAGGAAAATCTGGAAAGTGCTGAAAAGTGGGAAAAGCGAGCAATCGTATTTATTCAAAATAGCGATGATGTCCGCGCTAAGGAAGCACTTCGCCGAAAACGATCTTTTAGCGATCTAGCAGAAAGTTACCGTGGACAACTCGAGGCACAGAAGGAAAGTATTTCGGTCCTCAAAGATGGGCTGTCAACTTTGGAAGCTAAAGTCGAAGAAGCTGCACACAAACGGACCCTGCTTATCGCCCGTAAAAAGCAAGCGGAGGCTGAAAAAGCAATCCATCAGACCGTTGCAAAAATCTCTGCTTCGAATACACTCAGTGCCTTTGATCGGATTGAAGATCGAATCCTTGATTCAGAGGCAGAGGCTGAAGCCTTGCGTGATATGCAGCAATTGAGTTTGGAGAATGACCCCGTTTTTAAACTGGATCCAAATGATGAAATTGAAGATGAACTTGCCAAACTCAAAGAAAAGCTGGGACAGTAACTTCCAATAACCATCTATTAGAGGACCAAGAAAATGACATTAGTTAGGAATCTCATTATACTCGCGTTGATATTAGGGCTTGTTTTAGTTGCCTTAAAACTGATTCTGCCGATGATCGCTTGGGCATTCCAGCTTGTCATCACGTTAACCTGCCTTGTTGTAATCGGCATCGCAGTCATCTATTTATACCAGAAACTTCGCACGTAATACATCAATCACCCTCCACGAATCAAGTCCGAGACTTACCCGATTGACTAGGTCTATATGTTTCCTAACTTGCTGCCCGAGTGCAAGTTGGGAAACATAGTGGGCTACATCTCTCCGATTACGTTCCTACCTAAAAACTCAAAAGAATCCGACCACAACTTATTGGGCTAATCTGTTTGGACAGCTAAGTCGGTTGTTTTCCGCACAATGCCCTTTGCGTCTTCCCAAGAAATGTCCAATTGAGATTTTCCCTTGAAGAGTCAATGCAAATGTGTGATAATGAAGTGGGGATGGGTCTCCTTATCTCGTAAGTTTTTTGAACAATTCGGGAGATTGCATTGTTTAATCATTAACCACTACGATAAATTGAGAGAGGATTTCTATGACAAAACAAAAGCTAGTATGGCTGTGTTTGATTCTGTTTTTAAGTTTTGGAAGCAGCTTAGCAAATGCGGATAAATTCAAAGTGGCACTGCTAACGCCCGGATCAATCAGTGACGCGGGTTGGAATGCACTCGCCTACGATGGACTAGAACAGATCAAAAAAGAACTCAACGCAGAAATCAGCCACGTCGAAAGCAAAGCGCCATCCCAATGGGAAGAGCATTTTCGATTTTACGCGAATAAGGGTTATAAACTCATCTTCGGACACGGATTCGAGTATCAGGAACCCGCTAGAGCGGTGGCTGCTGACTTCCCGGATACGGTCTTCATTACGACTTCCGGTAACACTGTCCTGGAAAATGTTTCACCAATTGTCTTTGAGCTTGAGGAAGCAACCTATCTCCTGGGCATTATCGCTGGAGCGATGACAAAGACAGGAAAGGTTGGACTCGTTGGCGGCATGAACATCCCACCGATTAACAGCACATTTCTCGCTTTCGAGGAAGGTGCAAAGTCCATCAAACCAACGGTCAAAGTTTCCCGATCCTATGTCGGGGATTGGGAGAACATCAGTAAAGCCAAAGAGCTTGCGCTATCTCAGATTGCAGAGGGTGTCGATTTCATCTTCCACAACGCCGATGCCGCCGGACGTGGTGTCTTTCATGCCGTTGAAGAAAGTCGGAAATTGGGTAAAGATGTTTACGCTTTCGGTTCTAATAGAAATCAAAACGACGTTGCACCGGAAGCAATCCTTGCAAGTGCCGCTATTGATCCCAAAGCTTTCGTTCATGTTGCCAAGTTAGTAAAAGAGGGAAAATTTGAGCCGAAGATCATGTGGATGGGAATGGCACAAGACGAGACAATCAAAGTGATTTATAACCCCAAGCTCAAAGAACGCATCCCTGAAGATGTTCTCACAAAGGTTGAAAGCATTCGCCAAAAAATCCTCTCCGGCGAGTTCAAAGCACCAAGAGTCAAGTTCGAGTAGAAAATGGGACGATAGAAGGAAGAAATACGATGTATTCCTCCAATCTCCTTTTCATGCAAGCTGAAACCTAAATGGTGACAGTATACGGGGGTCTTGGCGTCTCCCAATACTCAAGTTGCAAACATTGGACTTGGGGTTACGAATAAGGTAACGGATAGATAACTTCTATCCCTAGCCCACGTTACAAACTTCTATTAAAGAATCTCCCATCGTTTACGAGGGAGAGTACGTCAAACACGGAGTAAGTCATATTGCCTGAATTTGCGCTTGAGTTGCGCGGCGTCTCCAAAGCCTTTGGAAACAATCTTGCTATCAATCAAGTGGACTTGACGTTAATGTCTGGTGAGATCCACACCGTGCTTGGGGAAAACGGTGCCGGCAAGTCTACCCTCATGAATCTGATTTACGGCTTGTATCAGCCAGATACGGGAGAAATCTTGATTGATGGATGTCCCGTGGCCATTGATTCTCCCAATGCGGCGATTGCTCATGGGATTGGTATGGTGCACCAGCACTTTATGCTTGTCCCCTCTCTGAGCGTTGCGGAAAACATTGCCCTCACCTTGAGAAAAGGAAAATTTCGCTTTCGTCGTCGCGAAGTTGAGGAATATGTGCTTCAACTTTCACACCACTATGGTTTATCCATCCAACCGCACGCAAAAATCTCGCAGCTTTCAGTCGGGCTTCAACAGCGCGTTGAGATTCTCAAAGCGCTCGTGGCGAATTCTGTACTGAACGAGACAACTTCAACGCGCATCTTAATTCTCGATGAGCCGACCGCCGTGCTCTCCCCGCAAGAGATTCTTGAACTCTTTACCATCCTCCGACGTCTCAGGTCTGATGGGCACTCGATTATTTTCATCAGCCACAAGCTCAAGGAGGTCATGGAGATTAGCGATCGGATTACGGTATTGCGTCGGGGAAAGCGAATTGTCACAACGAAAGCTGAGGATACGTCGGCTACCGATTTAGCGCGATGTATGATCGGGCAGGAATTACCGAAGATGAATCGGGAACTTCAGGTCCCTGGTGATTTGCTGTTGCAAATTCGTAACCTAACCGTCATTGGAAATCGGGGGGAGGCTGCTGTTGATGACTGCTCCCTTGATGTGTGTACGGGTGAGATTGTTGGAATTGCGGGGGTCGATGGTAACGGGCAGGTTGAATTTGCGGAATCGATAGTGGGTCTCCGCAAGTCTGAGCGTGGCGAGGTTCGTTTCAAAGGTCAAGAGGTGACCAATTTACCGGCAAGCAAAATTCGCCAGTTAAGCTATGGCTATATCCCTGAAGATCGGCAAACGGCGGGACTTATCCTGAACTTTGCGATTACTGAAAACACCATCCTCAATGTGCATCGACTCAATCAATATCGCAAAGGCATCCGACTCGATCTAAAGCGAATAGAAGCTGATACCGATGAACTGATTAAACACTATGACGTGCGGACGACCCATCGAAGTGCGCTGGCAAAATCTTTGTCAGGCGGGAACCAGCAGAAGGTGGTGATCGCAAGGGAGCTTTCACAACAACCTTCACTTCTGCTTGCCGTCAATCCGACGCGGGGTTTGGACATCAGCGCAACAGATTATGTGCATCAGCGAATTCTTGAACAGCGTCAGAATCACCGGGCGGTGTTGTTAATTTCGACAGAATTGGAGGAGGTTTTATCGTTGAGCGATCGAATTTTCGTTATGTACAACGGCAGACTGACAGAAGCAACTGCGTTTCGAGGAGATCCATCGAAAATCGGACTGTTGATGACGGGAGAAATGCAGAGCGTTAGATGAATATTTTAACGTGGAGTGCCGAGGGTTATCTCAGCCGCTGCATATGATTGGTTTATCCTGTAGAATGGGCACTGCCGCCATTTTGTGCGGCGATGCCCCAAACCCGTTTTAAACCGTAACGTTGCACGTATCAAAAGCCGCTTTCATTGCAGCAATCGGATCGCCTTTCGGCCCAAACTCGTGGCCAACATAAAGGTCATACCCCGTCGAAGCGATAGCACGCATGACAGCCGGATAGTAGATCTCTTGCTCATCATCCAGATCTCTACGCCCCGGATTTCCCGCCGTGTGAAAGTGTGCAAAGTAATCTATATTTTCTGTGATTGTGCGGATGAGATCGCCTTCCATGATCTGCATGTGATAAATATCGTAAAGCAGCTTTACACGCGGTGAGTTGACGCCTTTGCAAACCTCCACGCCCCACGAGGTGTAATCGCATTGGTAGTCAGGGTGGTTCACTTTGCTGTTGAGGAGTTCAATGCAAAGGTTGATTCCTTTCTCCTCGGCAGCCTTTGTCACCCGCCGGAGCCCCTCAATGGTGTTATCGCGTCCCTCTTCCTCCGACTTGCCATCCCGGTTTCCCGAAAAGCAGATTAAGCCGGGAATATCGTTCTCCGCTGCCAGTTCAATATTTGCAAGCAATTCATCCTCGATGCGCTCATGGTTTTCGCGCTTGTTGAGACCGTCGGGCAGCGATTTATGTCCACTAATAATCGCCACGCGCATGCCATGTTCACGGATGGTATCCCAGTATTGTTGGGGTCCCATTTCGATCGATTTAAAACCGATTTTCGCAGCCTCGCGGATGGCCTGTTCAGGAGTGACCTCACCACGTACCGCACAACCG
>JADFGN010000681.1 GCA_022567695.1 Candidatus Poribacteria bacterium
AATCTTTCAATCGCACGTTCCCATTCCAATTCCTCGTAAAGTCGCAGGGCATCTTGTAGTATCGCTTCACCCGACTGCACGGTTTCTGTAGGCTGCGCGCTCGCATACGGAACAACGGTTGTCCCGACCATTGCCCATATCAGCAACCACGCCAGCCAACAATGGCGCGCTTTCATCCAATGTCCCATCTGTTCATCTCCTTGTGTTGCCTACCACGCATGACTCAGTTTTTCTGTGCTGTCCGCTCGAATCGTGATAACTTTTTCATACTCGTGCGTATCGAGAATGAGTCGTATGCGTCGCTGCCCGGCGGGTAGGTTATTGATAACTTTGGGGGTATGGGCGATGAACTCGCCATCAATGTAGATTTTTGCGCCGATCGGTTTCGTGTTGACAAGGAGTGTCCCTTTTCCGGCGGGAATGATACGCAGTAATACACTCACCTGATTACCTGCCGCATCGATTGCTTGAATTTCCACCTCACGCGGCTTTTTAGCAGACGCAGGAATCTCGGCTTCAAACCGGACCTTTCTGTCATCTGGAATTTCAACGACCTGAAAACCGCGCTTATTCTCGTTAGTCACAGACGCGAAAGACACTTTTTGCCCATCGACCAAAACCTGCTCAACTCCAACATTATCGCTGGCGAACCCCACAATTTTGATAGGTTTGCCCGTCGATTTAATCAGCAGGTCTCGGTCTTTACCACGTATTTCCGGCGGGGCTATCAAGTCAAGATGGGGAGGTTCTTTGTCAACATCAATGGTATCGTGGACAAACAGAAATTCGCCTTCCCCCGCGAAGCGGCCATCAGCCGGGGTTTGTTTGCCATTCGTCAGCGTCGATACGACATTGTACAGATACGTGGCTAATTCTTTCCCGGTTGTGACAGAATCGTTGTTCCAATCGGACACACCTGTTTTCAACGCCTCTAGCAATTTGTAGGTAAACGCGCCGTGTCCCCATGTTGAATTTTCAAGGGCTTGTTCGTTCCTGCGTCCTGCCGTGATGATATGGCGCACAGGTAGCTTTGACACTTTTTGTAGAAGCCCCGGCGTTTTGAAATCAAAACCTCTTGAACTACCCACCGCTAGTCCACTGTAACAGGCATCAATGAGAAACAGGACGTGCTTTGCAGGAATGAGTGCAGAGTGGCTTTTGAGGACATCCATACCGATACAGGTTCTGGAGTATTGTGCTGGGTTCTCCACGTCTTGCATATCGACTTTAGCATCATAAGGAATTAGAAAGCCCATCTCGCCCCCTGTTGGGAGAGAAATGGTTTGACCGTGTCCAGAAAAAAATATCAGTACTCTATCTTCTTTTGCTATTCTCTTCGTATCCGCCAAGTTACTAAGATGGGAGAGGATGTTCTCTTTGGTTGCATCTTTATCTTTCAATACTTTTATGTTTTCTTTCAGGAATCCAAATTCTTCGATGAGTAGTTTGGCAAACTCCTCAGCATCATTGACTGCGTAATTGAGCTGGAACTCCGGTGGCAAGTTGGGGTATTTGTTGATGCCAACCAGTAATGCCCAACTTTCGTGGTAGAAGGATTCGCTCTCCTCCTGGGCGGCCTCTGAAGAAAAAAGGAGGAGGCTAAACAAGATCGATAATCCGACGATAAAACCAACTAATCTGATGACATAGCGTTTCATCATTAATCTCCCTCCCAATGACAAAGATATTGAAAATCCAAACAAGCTTCTTGCGTTACAGAAACACAAGTTTTGTACTCCAGATTAACAGTTACAGGTGTTGAGGCTGTCCGGTCTTGATTGCCTCAATTGCTTTGATACCGAGCTTTGTTGCACGCACGCCATCTTCGACTTTCGCGGCATTAACGGGGTCAATGTCTTTTCCCACCCAGTCAATGAGTGCTTTCATCTCATCGACATACCCGTGAGCCGCGCTACTGTTGCGTGCTTCCGGCGGTAGATTCTCCATTGTAAACTCAGCAGGCTCGACACCCCAAAACTTAATTGTCGGTGTGCCATAATAGCCGTAGAGCGTTGCGGTCTTTGTTCCGCCGAACAGTTCATAGAATGCCTTGCCAGCCAACGCCGGTGCGCCGAAATCTCCGTTAATCGCGCTCGCTACGCAACCATTGGCGAAACGAATTGTCGCTACGACGCTATCGGTAATTTCTGGAATTTTCGGGTGGGTGAGGTTTCCGCCTTCTGCGTAAATTGTCACAGGTTCAGCACCCGCGAGCCAATACATCACATCAAACATATGGCAGCCTTGTGACAGAACATTGCCGCCGCCCTCGATTGGGTCGTTTGCCCAACTTTCATCACCCCACCGTGGATCGACCAGTTGTCCAACGATTACGAGCGGCTCTGGGATAACCGCTTTCAGTTTGGCGATAAACGGTGAAAATCGTGCTTGAAATCCGGCCATCAACTTCACGCCTGCACGTTCAACTGCTTCCTGAATTTGCTCACACCCTTCGATTGTCAAGGCAAGCGGTTTTTCAACGAAGACCTGTTTACCTGCTTCTGCGGCCTGGATTGCGAGCGGAACGTGTAGGTCGTGATGCGTACAAATCAGCACAAGATCAATCTGATCGTCGTCGAAAAGATCTTGTACCTGCGTTGTACAGTAGTCACAGCCAACTTCGTTATGCAAATTTTGAGCCGATTCTAAACGGACATCGGCAAAACCGCGCAGGTGCGCCCCTTCAATCTTGGCGAGATTTCGCGCATGATGTGAACCCATCCCGCCGCACCCAATAATTCCGACTCCTACTTTGTCCGACATGGTTTCTCCTTAGTTGATTATGATATGTCATACCAGTGTACGATTTTGTAATTCTGACGATTTACAGCATAAGTTCATGAGTAATCAATGGAGTTGAATTCCCCTCTCCCCACAGAATGAGGAAAAGTCTGCTGACTATTTTTGCTGAGACATATTAACCTATGCGAGAATTGATGAATCTCATTGTTCCGCCTAGTTTACGTCTTCTGTTTGCAAGCTATCCAAATATTCAAATGCTCTAACAATAGGACCAATTTCACGCGGAAAAACATGTCCAAGTCCTGGCACATCAATCAGTAAAGTTTCAAATCCAAGGTACCCCATGGAAAGGTAAGCTTTTCGAATCATTTGATAGAAAAAGTCATTG
>JADFGN010000682.1 GCA_022567695.1 Candidatus Poribacteria bacterium
TACGGCGACAACGATCGTCGTATTGAACTAAAAGAAACCACCAGAATAGCAGTAGCCGTTCGGAATATTGGCAAAGGAACTGCTGAAAGGGTAATCGCAACGGTCACCATAGGCATCAATTTAAGGCTTTTATTGTAATGGTTGAGCGGTCTGGAGCAGAAGTTGGAAAGTTGAGGGTCTAGATTTTCTTCGACAGATACGACAACCATTTGCTAGCGCGCGTTTGATGTCCGAAAGGACATCAACGAGCCTAAAAGCTTCAGATGATGCGAAGGCCGCAGCGATAGAAAGCGCATGTTTGGCAATGACCTTCGCTGCCTTTTGAAAACTATACTCTGGATAGCGCCAGCCGCCAACTAACAATATCCAGTGTTCGATAATCATGGCGATGATTTTGGCGTAAACTTCACACAAAATACGATAAGGCTTTTGACTTCGCGATGTGTCAACTTGTCCATGGCTTTTGAACAGTTTAAACATCAACTCAATCTGCCACCGAACACGAGCGAGAACGAAAGCTTCCTTGACCGTCAACCGGTTGGCATCGATATTGGTCACATACAGATTCCACTCGGTGAGTGCCATGCGGCTAAAAGAAGGTGTTCTGCCCTTGCTTTTCGCTTGTTTTCTTATCTGTCGCCGTCGCTTGTTCGCCACTTGAACCGAAACCCGTTGCGCTAACAGCCGAGCGGGAAGTTTAGCGTGCTTGCCAAGCCGAATCGGACAATCCACTTCTGAGCCTTTATGCGCTTTAAGCCATCTCGGCAGAGAAAGCAATTTGTCATCCATATCGAAGAGTTGGCAGTTGACTTTGAATCGGGTCAGCCACAGCACTTTGCCATGATTCAACTGTTTCAACTGAGCGAGTGAAAAATAACCTAAATCACCTAACCGCAAACTGCCGACGGCAAGAGGATTGAATCCCTTTTGTGCTTTGCAATCATGGGTTTTGCCATCAGTGAATGATAGATGATCGAA
Source organism: Candidatus Poribacteria bacterium (assembly GCA_022567695.1). Classification (GTDB taxonomy): domain Bacteria; phylum Poribacteria; class WGA-4E; order WGA-4E; family PCPOR2b; genus JADFGN01. The sequence continues at coordinate 979 of JADFGN010000682.1, forward strand.
CGCACCAGTCAACAGATCCCAACGTAACTGAATTTTCAGCGATGCTTGGCCACCTTTCTCCGTGTTGGTCCCTGGCCATACATCAGCTAGTTCATCGGGCAATGTAATCCAACTGCTATCTTGGAGATAGACACCGTTAAAGCGACTCAGAAGTGGAATGGCTTGTGGACAAGCCGCAAGCACTTGCTCAGCTGTTGCATCAAGCGTTTGTTTCAACATATCAGCGGCGGGTTTACCAAATCGCTGTTCAATCGCTTGTGGCGTCACAGAAATCCCAATACTCGCTGCGGTTTGAGCCAGTTCGTCGTAAGTCGACTCAGGATTGGCTAACCACCCGAAGACCAGTGTTTGCACAAAGCCAGCACCGGTCAGCTTCCGTTTTCTTTTCATGAATCCGGTCGCGATAGCGGCTGTATCGGCGACCTTTGTTAACACCGTTTGCATCGCAGAAGTGACTTGTGAGATAATATCCATCTCAAACTCCTTTTAGACAGAATTCAATCAAGATTGGATTCTGTGAATTATGCCAAAGGAGTTTCTCATAGGCAAGAGATTACTTCATTTCTTACAATTTTTGTCTTAAATTGATGCCTATGGGGCGAGGCATGCCTCGCCCTTACGGGTGTGCAGAATGTCTTTGCCCACTACAGAAATACGCAATATGACATATTTTTTTACGAAGCGCGTAAGTTCTATATGATATAATGATGTCATCAATTTTCAAAAACAGATTTTACATTTGGAGCGCAAGTGCCAAACGCCGCTGTAAAGCAGGTGTTGCACTTCGTAGCGTCGGCATGAAAGCTAAATTCATCCTTTTCTTCTTCGGGTTTATTTTCTCATATCCGCTTTTCCTTGTGCATGCTTCCTTTCCAGATCTCGGAGTCAGCGTCCGCCCGATGGGCATGGGTGGGGCATATATTGGCGTTGCTGAGGATGCAAGTGCTCCACTGTGGAACCCCGCCGGACTTATACAGATTCGCCAGCGAGAATTGATAACCACCTATTCAGCACTGTACGTCGGGCTTAATGCCCAACTCTTTACCGGGGCGGAAGATCGGCTCGGTTATCATTTTGTCAGCTACGCTCACCCCATCCGCACTTCCAAAGACGTTGTTGCTGTAAGCTGGCTCTTTTTTGATTCAGCTTTCTACGACGAACAAACTTATGTTTTCACCTACGCAAAACGGTTGACACCGCAACTCAGTGGTGGCGTTGGCACGAAAGTTCTGCATGTCGGTATCGCTTCCAATGAATACACTCGCGCCGATCCCGATCTCGCTAATGCATCACTGGCTCAGACAGGAGCGACAATCGATCTTAGCCTGCTATATGCTTTGTCCGACACCGTGCAAATCGGTATAAGTGGCGAGAATTTACTGCCCACCGAAATTGGCATTTTGCAAACAGAAGACCTGCCAATGAAGTGGGGTGTCGGAGTTGCCCACCGCACAGAAAACTGGGTGCGCGTCATCGATTTTGTTTGGCGCGATCAACGAGTCAATGCCAAGCGAGATATCAATATCCGGCTAGGGATCGAACGGTGGTTGTTTCAGCGTCAGGTGGGCATCCGTGCAGGTTACAATGTCCGCACGATCACTGTCGGAGCGAGCTATCGGTATGGGAAGCGGACACAGGCTCAATTAGACTATGCCTTTCTGTTCCCAATTGGGTCGATTTCAGACACGTTTGGATCGCACCGAGTTGGCTTGTCCGTTCGGTTCTGACTCTGTTTTTTAAAACTTAATTGGGTAATAATTTGCTTTCATCCCTCAGAACGAAACACTCTGGGGAAGAAAGTTAGGTATTAGGGAGGAAACACAAATGAGAAAGTTCAATGCCCTTGAAACAATGCCCCGCCATGTCCAAATTACATTGGATTCTTGGACGACTGGTGAGGGCGATGAGATATTTTTAAGCCCAACATTAGTATCGGAACAAGAGGTAGACGAACACATTGATTACCTCATTAAAGAACTTAACAAGGCAGGTGCAATAGCCAAGAAAATGCTCAAAAGGGAATAATCCAGAGGAAACTCAACAATTCCTTACGAAGGAGGGCCGGGGGAGGTGTCCGCCCCTTCCTGTTGTACATAGCCGTCAACTTAATGTTTTTGTTGTGTAATCCCCAAAGGGGAAAGTCAAAAG
>JADFGN010000683.1 GCA_022567695.1 Candidatus Poribacteria bacterium
TGCAAAAATTTGGCTCTGAATTCTTGCGAATTCAGCTACCCCATCACGATTTATTTGACAGTGTACTACTACTTAGTATCCGCTGATTTTCTCATTTCATTGGTGCTATGGATGATTGTGGTATCATTAGCTGAGTTTTAAGCAAGGTACCTGAAGCATAAGTCCATAGGAGAGATGGCCAATGATAGAGCAGAATTTCGACGAGGCTTTACCCCCAGACTGGGTGAAAGCCAATATAGATGACGTGTATAATGAGTTAGTGATTTTACGCCAAGTGATTCCATGGCAATTGATATTGGATCAATTAGTTTCCTTCTACCACCCTGGCAAAGGCCGGATTGGAAACTCGCTACGGGTGATGGTTGGGTTGCTAATCATATCACGGATGCGCAAGTTAAGTGATAGAGAAGTGGTTGGCCAGGTTAAGGAAAATCGATACCTTCAATACTTCTGTAACGTAGCAGAGAGCGAACTATCCAACTTTATACACCCCACGGCGCTATGTGGTTTTCGTAAGCGACTGGGTGAAAAGGGAATCGCGCAAATTGAAGAAAGTGTCTTTTCACACCTTAGCTCTGCCGGGGTTATTGAAGGCGATACACTACTGATGGATTCTACTGTACTGGCAAACAACCTGATTTATCCCACCGATGTGCGGCTGGTTTATCAAGCGTTTTCGAAGATGAAAACCTTTGCCCAGCGTTATCAATTGGCTGTTTGGTGGGATTCTGCTCACTTGAAAAAGAGATGGCGAGCATTTGGACGCTCAAAAGCCCCTCAACGTGCGACCTATCTTGCGGAGTTCTATTTTGCGGCGCTTCGACCATTGCTGTTTGCTCCCGCTCTACAAACCTTGCGCGATAATTTCGCCGTGTTAAAAATCTCACCAGAGGAATCGCAGTTACTTGCAACATTAGAAATCTTGGAGACTCAAACCCAACAGAAACTCGCTGGCAAACGCCATATCGCCAATCGGCTGGTCTCTTTAGAGGAAATCGATGCCCGTCCGATTAAGAAAGGCAAGACGTATCCCACATGTGAATTTGGAAGCACAGTGCAGATGACCTTCAACCGCCAAGGGTTTATGATAACGACAGAAAACTTCATCGGTCAACCGGGGGATGCCACTCTCTATGGAAACACGCTCAAATGCTTCCAGACACGGATGGATATAACTCCGCAGAGCGTTATCACAGATTTAGGATTTCGCAGTCAAGATAATTTTTCAAACACTCCAAACTCAATAGAGCATGTGTTCTTGGGAAGGAGTGACGATGTCATCGAATCCCGTCAGGACTTCTGTCGTCGCGCCCGGTCAGCGACAGAAGGTTTCATCGCCGTCTCCAAGAATTTGAGAGGGTTTGGCAAAAGCCTTTACAATGGTCGGGGCGCCGCAAAACGCTTAACTGGAGACCGGATCTGGACGCTGTTGTGCCAGACGGCGTATAATCTTAAAAAATTAGTGCAACTGACAAAAGCGGGCAACCTCTCATGTGAAAATTTACTGAAATTGGGCATCTCGATGTCAAATCAAGAACAACAGACAAAAGGATCAAGTCGTTTGCGATGGGATTCGACCACTTAATACACCGTTAGAAACGACTTGATCTCAAACTGGGTTTTGTGGCTGGATTCGACCACTCATTAGAGTTGCGCCAAAGAAAGGCTTTGCGAACAATTGACATTATCATCTGCATACCACAAAACCTTTCTTCTTGCACACGAACTGTCGATTTCAAATTGCCGTTGTCAATTTTGAGTCCATCGAACCTATGACGCCATTGTCTAAACATAGAAAATCAGCGGATACTACTTAGAGCTTATCCATAAATAACGCCGATTTATGGATAAGTTCTTAGTCTGTTGTAGTGCTCAATTCTGCCTGCCGAACTGAGTATAATATGATGAGAGTCAATTGTCAAGATAGTTTCAAACGCCTCGCAAGTAAGCTCTCAGATGAACCAGTGTCCGTTCAGCCGCACCTAAATTTTCTTCAATGATTCGCTTTCCGACTTCCCCCATTCGGGTTCGTTCCTCTACATCCGAGAGCCATGCTTTGAGCGCATCCGCCATATCTTGAGCGTCCTTGACCAATCGTGCGGCCCCTCGATCTTTCAGCACGAAAGCTTCATAAGCGTTATGGATAGTGGGTCCAAAGAGGATGGGTTTCGCCATTGCCGCTGGCTCCATCACGTTGTGAACACTCCCGTGAAAACTGCCTCCGACGAATGCAATATCCGCAAGTCGATACAGTTTTGCCAATATCCCAACTGTGTCTATGACGATTACGTCGGTTTCATGCAGATTAGCCCCTTCCCTCAATTCTGAGAAGCAGATGTATGAAAGTCTTTGTTGGTCTAACTGCACTCGAATCTCGCGAACCCTCTCCTCCGTCGGTTCGTGGGGAACAAGAATTAAGTGGGGTAGAAACTGTGCCGCATCCTGCTTGAGCCGATTGTACGCCTCAAGCACAATCCGTTCATCCGCTAAGTAGGTACTTCCCGCCATCCAAATTGGGCGGTGGAGGGTCGATTGTCCGGGGAAAAAATCATCGTCCTCATCGACCGCCATTGCACGTCGATAAACGACGTCAAAGCGGGTATCTCCTGTAACTTCGATTTGCGCATCCGGCGGACAAATCTGTCGGAAGCGTTGGGCATCTGAATCCGAAATAACGCAGTGTGTTGCGATATGTTGATGAACACTTTTGAAGAAGGGGCGAGCAAAAGCAGTCAAACGTTTGGAGTTTGGATGCAGTGTCCCCGCGATGAGAAGAATCGGCACTCCATGCCCGGACGTACACCAGACAAGGTTCGGCCAAATATCAAATTTAGAAAAAATTAAAATAGAAGGTTTGATGAGTTGTAGGAGTCGTTTCGCATTATGGCGGGTGTCAAGCGGAAGGTAAATAAAAGCATCGCAATGGGGATATTTGGCGACGTTGGGGTGGACGGAAGGCGAGAAGTAAGTTAGAACGATTCGCGCCTCCTCTTTGATCGACTCGATTAACGGTTTAGCCTGTTCAAATTCTCCCACGGAGGTAAAATGAAACCAAACGGTTCCATCCAACTGACGTGCTGATTGCAATTGATTTTCCAGCGTATCAAATACGTTTTGTCTG
>JADFGN010000684.1 GCA_022567695.1 Candidatus Poribacteria bacterium
TAGATGATCTGGTTTTCGTCGCATCAGACCAACGCTTACTCCCCCGATAGATCGGGGCAGGCTGTGCGGCACGCGCTGAAGGGCTCTTGGTCTTCAATCCAGAGACGGATACCCAATAGACTTTAGCGGCTCTCATCATTTCATAAACACTGATACAAAGATAAGTGAATCCTGACTCCGCCTCACTCCTCAAAGAAACCCAACATATTCTCCTTTTCTTCCTTTCTCACATACGCTTTTCGCTTGAGTTCCAATAGCTGATTCTGACTGGCCACTTACAAATTTTTCGATTCCTTTTCGAGAAACGGTTTGATGTATTCAGCGACGGCCTTCCCCAACAGCGCACATCCCGCATCAGTAAAATGCACGCCGTCCGGTTGGAGGTGGTCTGGGTTGACAACTTCAAACAGATTATTGATTGGAATCCCAAGCGCTTTCGCAACTCCGACGGCAACTCCGTTGTAAGCGTCGACATCGGCTTCCAACCGATCAAACCCTTTCCGCTGGTGATGCCACGCTTCATTCACGGGAGTCGTCGTCGCCCAAATTACGGTGCTATGCGTTTCCGCCAAAATACGTCCAATGATTCGCCGCACGTTCGCTTCATATTCATCGAGCGGGATAGCGGGTTGGGCGGTATCGAAATCCTTTCTTAAGTCGTGGAGTCCGCAGTTGATATGAACAATGTCGGGCGACTGGCGGAGAACCCATTCGTCAAGATGTTTTAGGATATTCGCGCTATTGCCCCCATTTTGTTCTGGAGCCCACACATCAGTGAGTCCAATAAGTTCGCGGATGACCGCCGCCTGATATCCCATGCGAATTGAGTCACCGATCAAAATCAGTTTTTTCATCTGATAGTTCTCCTGTTTTGCCGACTTGGAATAGAGGTGAGTAACATTGCGAGTGGTGTCATGAAAATCTCAACAATTGTGAATCATGCAATCTGAACTAACCCATTTGGCGCAAAAGCGAAAAGACCAGTTGTTCCATCGCAGGAGCGGTGCCGACTCCACCCAAAGAGGACATCGCCGCCCACGTTTCATATCCACCATGTTCTTTGAGGGCGATGTCCGTGCAAATGTATCCGATGTAACCGTTTGCCAAGCTAACCACAAACAGCGGATTCATTGAACTTTGGGACTTAATATTGAGGCCGGTTTCAACAAAAACTTCACCCGGTAGTGCAACGATAGCCGCTTCACCAAGCCGCAACACTTGAACGGGAGCCGCCATTTTTTCGGGGAGTTTTGCCAGACGCTGACACTCAAGTGCATAGATGTCTACGCGGTCTTTCGGTATCGCTTGACCGACCACCCAGCTAAAAGGGCCAGTCTCGTATTTATCGTAAGTACCGACTGGTGCCGCAAGCACCTTCTCGGCGGTTTGCAAATCTTCGGGCGTGATTGCTTTGCGAGGAAATTCTAAGGTGCCTACCGCACCAGCCAACTCTAGCGACTCGTGCATTTCCATAAATTGGAGTTCGGTAATCATGTGACCCGCGAGTACGTTTGCCATCTTCTTCGCCTGTCGATGACCTCTAGCAGTCCATTTCGTCCGTCCACTGAAGTCGATGTTGTTAATCTCTCCGGAGGCTGCGTTCCAGAGCAACGGGACACATTCATCTCCCAAGTAGCGTCGCATCAGGCGGAAAAAATGACCAAAATAATCAGCAGAAATCGCTCCGCCGCTGTCCGTGCCAACGTAGTGAAGTGAAAAGTTAGCAACGGCAGAAATCGGCGAACCATCTTCTCCCTCCACATACATCATCGCCAATTCGGGGTCGATTGGACCTGTCGGCTCGATCAGATCGGGATGTTTTACGCCTGGATTCATCCGAACCGTGCCGTCCTTCATATGCCAACGTCGATGAAATGAAATGCGATCTTCGTTAACACTCGCAAAACCGATACGGGCTGGACGGAGCCGCAAAACCGCTAACTCTACAGCGTCGGCAATTTTCAAAGGAACCCAGTCGGTATAGTCGGTATCCTCATCCACACCGAGCAGATTCGCAACTGCCACAGCGGAGTGCGTGTGGGTCGCATTGACCATCACATGTTCTGGTGGGATGTCGCACCGTGTCGCAATGCGCGCTTTCGTGCAGTCTACTATTTTTTGCGTCACGGCAATCAGGTCACACGTCACCATGGCGATGCGCGTTTCACCATTATCGATGACCAGTGCTTTTGCGAACAATTCATCGTCTATGTCCTGAGCGTATTGAGGCCGAAATCCGCCCGGAATAGCCGTTCCTAGCGGTGGGGTAATATTGGAAGTAGCAGAACCTGCGTGTAACGTTGTTGTCATGGCGAAATATCCTCCGTTTTGTGTTGTCATTCTGACAGCGAAGAACCTCAAAGGGCGTAAGAATTTTGGTAGGAGTGCCGTTGGGCTTGAGAGGGTTCGAGAAAACTTACTTTATTTACAACAGGGAATCCAAGATAAGATGCAAGATACATGATGCAGGTCTGAATCATTCAAAAACGCAATTTATGCCCTTTAAGGAGCCACGATTAAACAACTCATACATTTTCGCTTTCCTTCGCTCTCTTGATGCTTTGCCTCACCCCTCCTAACCTCCCCTTACCAAGGTTCAGGGGCGCACAGTTTTCGCCAACCTCCCCTATTTATCTATCGTCTCCGGGCTCGACGATCCTCCTTCGTAAGGAGGGGAGATCCGCGGATGACGTAGGTTCTCCCCCCTTACGAAGGGGGAGTTAGAGGGGGTTTTAAGTTCCTTTTTTCAAAGTGTCCGCCCCTGAACTTCCCAAGGGGAGGAACTTTCGGAGCAAATTAACGTGGCTTGGTGTGTGAGGTTCTTCCTCCCACCCGTGGGGTTCTCCCCTTTGGCAAGGGGGAGTTAGAGGGGGTTGGACAAAGTGACTGACTTATTTAATTGTCAATCCTTAGCAGGGACGCATGCTTTTCTCAAGGAGGCGAAATTGAACAAAACACATCCATCGGTTGCGCAAAGGCTCGTTGATTACATTCACAATTTTGGGTATGGTCAGCTTCCATCGGAGGTCGTTGCCCATAGCAAACTTGTCATCTTAGATACCTTTGGTGCGATTATCGCCGCATCGAACCCCAAATATTCCGCAAGCCGCA
>JADFGN010000136.1:0-12114 GCA_022567695.1 Candidatus Poribacteria bacterium
ATTGCTCTTGTTCCTCAACTCAATTCGACCGATTCTGGCTTTTCGAGTCTGTAGATTCTTGTAATTCATATCTTCTATCCTTGAATGTAACTAATTTTCGTGAATAAGTTCCCGCAAGAAATCAGTTATCATGCGGGTCCTGTGGTTTAAAATATATACTTTAATAGAGAAATTTAGTTATGATGGCCTTCTGTGATAAGAAGTACAGATACTCCCAAAAACGTTACCCGAAATATTACGTATTGCGCAAGATGTAGAATATATCTTTGATGACTGACACAAATAGGTGAAGATGGTGGATGGCCTTCGACAAATTCGATCTACTCCAACACCGTAACCTGCTGCTGCTCCGAATCTAGCACATAGAACTTTCCAACAGCCGGATCATAATCGATGATTTGAACGTCACCGACACCGACGCGGGCGCCGATGTCCGAGATAACGGTCGTTTTGGGCCTTTCTCCATTTTCAGATATATCGACTTCAATCACCGAAATCATGCCATCGTTATCAACCGCGTAGGCGATCTCACGTTCATGTTCGTCAAAGTGGACGGCAGCCACGCCAACGAGCATAAATGGGGACAGATCGCGAATACGTGGTGCCACTTCCTATCGGCGCCGGACATAGCAACATAAACCTGCGCTCGCACTGGATTGGCAGCGATCCCCTTTGGATTGCAAAATGCTTCGCACTTTAACGGAATCTTGGCAATGATACGAGTTTTTCACTTAGCTACCTCAGATCGCGTTGAATCAGTAAATATGCGGGTTTGAGAACAGGAATTCAGCTTGGGGAACACGGATTATGACTGAATTCCTACCCTAACTGAAAAGGTCGTAGCAATGACCCCATCGGTAGCAGTATTGATAACGGAAACGCTGTTGTCAGGCTCGCTGGTAATGTACGCCCGCCGTTCCCTCATTTCTGTGGTATTATCGGAAGTATTATATGCGATGGATACTTTTCGTTGTGGTAAATGGTCTGTTCAGCAACCTGTATCTCAGCATCCATGCCCTGCTGGTGACCTGTGTTAGGATTCCTGTCGTATAGAGGGAAGTTGCTGCTGGTTAGGTGTACGCAAATGCTGTGCCCCTTCAGAAAGACATTGCTTGTGGGTAGTAGCTGTATAGTATACTCGTAGACCTCGCCGGGAACAAGGAGCTGAGGCGGTTCCCATATCGAGTCGCGAAATCGGGCGCGGATGATGCCCTCCGTCAGATTATACGCTGTACCATCCGGGTAAATGTCCATCAGCCTGGCGATGAAGTCCGTATCTGGCGCGGAGGAAGCTGCATACAGCTTCACCATGATGGGCCCGGTAACCTCAGTGTCCTCTTGCACCGGGGAGCTTGTGAATACCAGTACATCCTGCCTGTGCTGGTTGGGTCTTTGATCAACAGTGCCAACTCGAAGCATGCCGGGAACATTAGGTGATGAGTGATTCCCGCCCAGTGTCGGCACAGGGTCATCAGGGTCGTATGTATACCTGATAGGCGGTTGGTCGCCAGGTGTCGCAGTATCGAGCCATCCGTCTTTTGGGCCATCGCTGTGAAAGTAGTATTTGGTGAACTCGGTACGCGCCAGCGGCCATTGCTTTTCAAACCTCCACTCGTTTCTCCCCATGACGAAGATTTTTACTGGCGGTTCATCTTTGGAGCCATTGTCAATTCCCTTGATCAGATAGTCAAGCCATCGGATCGCCAGCCCAACTTCATCTTTGGCGGCGTTTTCTCCGAAGTCCCGGTCTCCCACAACTCTGTTCAGATGCTCCGACGGGTTGATGACAACGCGAATCTCATCCGTCGCGCCCAGTTTCCTGAGTTTCTCAAAGTAGTTGAAAGTCGCTCCAGGATAGTTGTCGTACCAGCCGCCCATGAGGTACACGGGTATTTTTATATTGTGATACTTATCCCGCATACCTATAGTCTTCCAGAAATCATCATACGTGGAATGCGATACATAGTCTCTCCACAGCTTGTTTCTCTGTGTTCCCGCCACAGTGTCCAGATCGATCAATGGTAGATGTCGATGCCACTTTGACCAGCCGAATTTCGCGACTTTATCTTTCCCGCCTCCATCATAGATGCGCCTGGCGGTATGTGCCAACTGGACAGCACCATGGTCTCGATAGCCGCGCTCCCATGGGTCAGGATTCATGTTCGCAGGGATGATGGCTTTCAGGTTAGGGTGTTGCAGCGGCGCTACGAGCCATTGAGTCATCCCCCAGTATGACTTGCCATACATGGCTATGTTCCCATCACACCATGGCTGCTCGCTAATCCATGTGAGAGCGTCATAGCCATCGTCCGCGTCATCAAAGAACCTGTTGTCCATGCCATCATCGCCCTCAGAGCCGCTATGGCCCCGTGTTGCTTGGCCGACGTAGACATATCCTGCTTCTGTGAATCTCTCATAATCTCGTTGGAAGCCGGCGCTATATGCTCTTGTGAAAAGCACAGGATAACTGCCTTCTGAAGCCGGTTTCCATATCTTCGTCTGTAGCCTTGCCCCATCCCTCATGGGAACCATGATCTCTTCCATTTTGACGCACCTTTCAAGTATTTGGTTATGCGGCCTTGAGCATGTTTCTGACCCTGTGTTTCAAGGCTGGCGTTGGCTCCAGCCGACCCAGCTTTCGTCCCGCTATATGCTTGGTCGAGTCGGTCGCCGGGGCCGGGGATTCCCGGAATTTCAAACGCGGACGTCCATCGCATCTGCGGGGAAATGGATTATACACATTACGAGAATCTGGTGAATCTTCATTTATTGGTTGGAAAGGAACGTTTTCGATTCATCGCGTTTCCACTGAAGATTCGAGGTGGGACAGGTTCGCCAGTGAGGGCTGTTGCGGTGTTGGAATAATTTACGACTTTTCTTAGGTGCTTCACCGTCCTTCCTCGGTCTCATAATGCACCCAACGCGGCGCAAGCTTAATTTGAATCAATGTCAGGATGAGAATAATGACGAACAAGATCCATGCCAGCGCGGAGGCATACCCCATTTTGAAATACTGGAAGGCGTTGTTGAAAAGGTAATAAACGTAGAACAATGTTGAATCGACAGGTCCCCCGCTCGTCATGACGTAGGCTTGGGTGAAGATCTGGAAGGTATTGATGATACCCATGATCAGGTTGAAGAATAGGTAGGGCGTGAGCATCGGTATCGTGACATTCCACGTTTTTGCCCACCATCCCGCACCATCGATTTCCGCTGCTTCGTAAAGGTGACTGGGGATGCCCTGCAAACCCGCAAGCCAGATAATCATCCCCGCTCCCGACCCCCACAAACCCATGAGGATGAGTGAAGGCTTCGACCAATTCACGTCTTGCAACCACAGCGGACCTTCGATGCCGACCATGCGTAAAAAGGAATTCAGCAATCCGTTTTGGGGATTGAAGACCCAGATCCACAGCACCGATCCGGCAACAAGCGGCACAATCGCCGGCAGATAGAAAAGCGTTCGATAAAACGATAACCCCTTGACTTTGGTGTTCAGAAGCATCGCAATCGCCAAGCCCACGATCATGTTGAGTGGGATGGCAAGCACCATGTAAGATGTATTCCACAGGGATTTCCAAAAAATTGGATCGTTTCTGATGAGCCGTTTGTAGTTATCGATGCCGACAAATTTTGCAGGATGCAAGATGTCGTATTCGCAGAAGCTGAGAAAAATCGATGCGATAATTGGACCAAGTGTAAGAATCAGGAAACCCAGTATCCACGGAGATGCAAAGAGATAGCCAGCACGACTTTCAGGCTTCAGGATGGTTCTAATTCCGGTCTGACGAACCTTAAACCCCATCCACCCAAACGCCCCCAAACAGCACACGCCCACAAACGCAAGGGCGTATCCCCAATTCATCGGAGAGTAATCTTTCGTGCCGTTTAGCCGATCGAGTTCCTCCTGTACCTTTTTCGCCCCGATGTCGAGGGCTTCCTTCGGCGTGTAGGTGTGATGTGTAGCGAGTTCGATCGCACGAACATGTTCATCCCAGAGCAATTGCCCAACCGGGGTCACAGGACGAAATTTGCTGAAGGGCATCATATCGAGTGCCACTTTGAACTGCTTTTTGATATTTTCGTTTAGGTCTGGATTCTCAAGAACAAACCGCTGGTAGATGACTTCATTCGTCTTGCGGTTTGCCCAAATGCCCGGCACAAAAGGACGCCCGTGGCTCTTGTCATAACGCTGTTGTACACGACTGACGAAGATCGCCGCTTCTTCACTCGATAGCCATTTAATTAACTCCCAAGAAAGCTCGACATGCTTAGTCCCACGCGGAATCGCGTAAGAGAACCCACCTGACCATGTCGTAAATGGCTGACCTTCCGGCACGGGTCCCGGCGCGATGGCGAAGTTTATTTCGGGTTTGTAACGGGCAATATTCCGAATCCCACCGTTGGTCTGGATGACCATTGCGACCTTGCCCATAATGAACGGGTCTTGTACACCGCGCTGAAACGTTGAACTGAAGCCATCAACTTGAGCACGTCCGCCCAGCTTATCGTAGATGTTTGTCATCCACTCCAACGCCTCGACGATTTTCGGGTGGTTTAAAGTACAAGTTCGTCCATCATCGCTCATGAATTTGCCACCATTCTGCCAACCGTAAAGATAGAGCCAGCTATTACCGTAGTTCGGAATAAACCCAATCCTTTCGGCATAACCATCCTCGCCCTTTTTAGTCAGGGCCAGCGCGTATTCGTCAAGTTCCTGCCATGTTTTCGGAGGGACGACTTCGCCGTCAGGTTGCACGTATCCCGCCGCCCGCAGCAGGTCTCGATTATAATACAACACGCGATCATCGGTACTATTTGGAATTGCATAGACCTTGCCTTGATATACTGCCTCCTGCCATGTTGATGGATAATAGTCTTCGCCGCGAATAGGATTGGGTTCATTTTTGTCGCGCTCGATGAATTCGTCTAGCGGGAGGAATGCATCCCGCGCCGCCCAGCCACCGATTGAAAATCGATCTTGATTGATAACGTCGGGCGGACTTCCGCCAGCGATTGCTGTCATTAACTTCTGTGGGTTCATACGCCCACCAAGCGTTGATGTCACGACACGCAGCTTCTTTTCGTGGGTCGCGTTATAGCGTTTCTCAAACTCACCGATTGCGGCGTAGAGCCCGATCTGCCCTTCGCCTTCGCTGAGTCCCCACACCTGAAGTTCGATCACGTCGTCTTGCTGACGTGTGCAGGCAGTGAAAATAAGGAAAAGGAATAGGGTGACAAATCGACAAATTGCAAGCTGTGGACATTCTCTCATAGTAACCTCTGGACGATTATTCTAAAATCTTCTGCAATGTTTCATACGCATTGGGCATTGGGGAAACGAACAGCCAATTGGCATTTAGCCAAAATCCTTCAAGCACAGTCGAACGAAAGATGTCGCTTTCTTCCAACGGAATAGGTTCGTACTTTTCACTCACCAATCGATAAAATTCAACATTCATCCCCTGCAGGTCGATAATCCAATATTCTTTGACACCTGATTCTTCATAGAGACATTTTTTCTTGACATAATCCCGTTCCTCACTTTCCGGAGAAACAACCTCTATAGCAACGTCCGGCGCAAGAGTCAGTCCTCCCTCATGAAGAAGACGCACGCGTTCCTTACGGACAAAAGCGATATCTGGTTCCGGCGCATTATTCTCATTCAGCTTGTACGCAAACCGAGAACCAGAAACACGTCCAAGATTTTTAGTTTCAACGTATCCCCTTAACAAAAAATAGAGAAAACCACCAAGATCGTCGTGTTCAATTGAATCCGGTGAGGCCATATTAATTACTCCATCAATCAAATCGGCTTTCTGTCCGTCGGGGACTAAGCGATAGAAGTCCTTGACCGTAAGTTGTTCCTGAGATGTCGGTATCGAGGATAAAATTTTTGTCATTTTTCATTCTCCTTTGCCGGGAGTTGCTCAACAGTAAAACCGCTCCAAACCCAGTGATTGTGCTTTCCTTCAAGGAGCACACGCTTTTTCGGCGTATAGATAACTTGCGTAAGATGTCCCTCCGTTACGATGACGGTGTATGAACGTTCGATTGTCTCATTACCTGCGGGAACGATCAGTTTCTTGATGACTCGTTTTCCATTCGCTAACAGATTCACTTCATGCACTGCACCTTCAGCAGAATTGAAATAATTGGTCACACGATAAGTGCCATTGGGGAGATCGAGTTTGAACGCGGCGTCATCTATATCCCACACGGAATCCCGAGCGCGGGGGGCGATGCCTTTTCCACCTTGACGCGCATTATGGGGAGATTGCGTGACCCAACCGAACTTGCCGCTGATATATCCAGTATCCACCTCGATTGCGTGATGACCGTCAGCCGTTGCTCCACCATTCGGCTGCATATCAAAGTGGATGACTAATCGCTCATCGGGTGTCCGACTCCACACCGAGAGATCGGGTTCTTCAGCTCGCTTCCGCCGGAAAAGCTTCAGATTCCGGGTTTCATAGATGATCTCATAATTCGGCGTGAGGTCACCAAACTTTTCCGCTTCTGGATAAGCCCATGCGATAACATAGTCCTCTTTGCCGTTATAACTTTCGGTGTTGAATTTGTTGATTGGGAAGTAATTGTAGTTTGCCTCGTAGTTTGCCAGATGCCCAATGTCGTCGGCATACAGCCCGTAAAAAGCCATTGAATGAGCAAAGGGGGTGACATACTCAACACGTCCCAGTGCCTCGGACTTGTGCCAGTCGGGACTGCGGATGGAAAATGTCGTATGCGGTTGTATCAATTTAACGCCCGATGTAAGCTCGGTGATCTCGCGGCTGAGACGCGCATGGTCGTAAGTACTACGTCCGAGATGAATCAGGCAGATGGCAACCAAAACTCCTGTGAATCCATATCGCAAAAATTTCCTCATATCCGGCACAAGCCATGCCGCCAACATCAGCGGGATGTAGAGGTGAATCCGATCGTTAATCCAGCCGCCGTATCCAAATCCCCACGGTGCTTTGATGAACATGATTGTAAAGAGAATCGCAATCAGTAAAAAGGAATCGGTCGCTTGGAACCACTGTCTCTGATGGATACGATGAATCACTGAGGCAACGATTGCTGTACCGAGTATCCACAGCAGAACGTGATAGTCATTAAAATGTCCATCTGTAAAATCGAAGGGGGTTTTGATGACTGTGACCGTTAAAAGTAGTCCGAGGAGTAAAACCGAATTGAACGTTCGAAGCCACTGTTTTTTCCAAGCACAGTAGAAGCCAGAGAGTACGATGACAGTTCCTAAACCCGCCCATAACAATCTATTGAAAAGAGGTGTAGTTTCGATGAACATTCCGATGAAGAATAGCATCGGAAGGAGGAAAAACGAGTCGGTAAGCCGCAACCACCACTGTCTTCGCCAAACGTGAAAGATGAGAAAGATTATGATTGCAGCGGCTAAGCCCCACAACATATGACTCCCATCCACATACCTGTCTGCAAAATATACAATGGACTTAACACCCCAAAAATAGTCGGAAATCCAGTCCATGCCTTTATGATTCCCGCTTTGGTAATCTTTCAGGCTTTGTAGATAATAGTCCATCAAGACAAAGTACACCGGCACCATGTACAAAAAGAATCTCAAGAGTGGCTTAAGCCTAGCGACAAACCCTACCAGCATCGAAGCCGGATTACCTATATTCCGCTCTCGCCACGTTTTGGCAATCGCTTCGCCTGCCCACAAGCCGGTCGCCGCAACCGACATCCCCAATAAAACCAGCCCGTAAGAAACGATATGGCAGAGATACGTCACAAGGAGAAGGAGGTAGAGTACAATGAGATGATTGACGCGGAGATTGTCTTTGTGCTTCCACCAATAACCGAAGCTGAAGAAAAAAAACGAGATGCTCAAGGCGAAGTTATAAAATCCCATAAAAAGGAGATAGTTGTAAGAAAAGAGGAAGCCGAGCCAGCCAAATAGGAATCCGCGGTTGTGGACAGCATTAAGAAAGTAGAAGAATGAAATCGGTACCAGTCCAACCGCAAGCGTGAGTAAGATTTTTTCCGCAAGGATGGGTGGGAAGATATAGAGAAGGGCTGCCAACGTTATATGCGAGAGCCAGTTGGGGAAGATTGTAATATTCAGCTTCCAGACATCCCGCATCGTGTAATTCTCGTGCTTGTGATATTCTTTCAGTGCAAACGCATTGTAAGTGTGACTTGGACCATCCTGAGATGGAAAATAGGTGAAAATCCACAGCGGAGCAAGATGTAAAATTAATAAGAGGAGAAAAAGGTGTTTCCACGTCAGCTTTTTCCAATTCAGCATTTTTATCGTCTCCGCTTTATTCAGCGCGTTCTGCCAAAAGCACGCGCAACCTTTCTACCTCTGCTTCCAATTCAATACGCGCTTCGGCTTCCGCCTTTGCTTTGGCTTCTGCCTGTTGTCGCGCTTCAGTTTCCAGTTGTGCTTTGGCTTCCGCTTGTCGCCGCGCGTCAGCTTCGGTTGTCGATTGATCTATCAGTTCTTGACGAGTCGGTATTGGCTCACCATTGGGTTGGTAAGGTCGCATTAACCTAACCTTGTCTATCTGATCTTCGACCAAGAACCAGAGATTGAGGGTCTCGCTAAATAACCCACCCCGTTCGTCAGGTTCGATTTCGACTATTTCACCGTCCTCCGTTCGCCGCCAACCGCGAAACTCAAAGGGATAATCCGGGGAAGGTTGGTGGATAAAATACTCCTTCATGCCGATCTCTTGCAAATACAATTTTGGCTTGTCCTCGCGGTCTCTCTTTTTCGTACTTTCCGAGAGGAATTCAAAGGCAACAATGGGCACGGCGCCTTCTGCCCAAGTATAGAAGCTTCTCCGAGCGGGAATGGAATCAACTCCACGGACAACGTATACATCTGGCGCAACACTTTTGGAAATATCCCCCTCTTGGTAATAGATAAAACTATCGGTACCGACATAAACCTGTTGGTCAACGCCGAAAAAAGAGATCAACATCGTACTGAGAGTGCTAATTTGTCTCCCATGAAACTCAGTCGCAGACATCGGTTCGTCGTCCTCCGTCGGGTATCCTTCGATATAGGCGGTGACTTTTCCATGTGCCTTTGGGTGTGGAGGCAGGACATACTCACGTTTCTGTTCAAGCTCTCTTATTGCGCTCATGTTTTCCCTCCTCGACAAAAAGATACAAGATGCAGAAGAGCAAACCCCCGTCTTCTGAATTCTGAATCCTTGATCCGGTTTACAACTTTCCTTTGAAGTACAAACAATTTTCAGTTAGCGGGCATTGATCACACTTCGGTTTTCGGGCGTTACAGATTTGCCGTCCAAAAGTGATGAGGTTCATGTGAAATGGGTACGCTTTCCCGGTCGGGCAGAGTTGTAGCATCAACTCATGAGCCTTTTCCGCACTACAATTCGATGGTATCAATCCGAGTCGTTTACTGATTCGTAGGATGTGTGTATCCACCGGGAAAACCTCATGCCCGCAAGCAAAGGCAAGCGTGACTGAGGCGGTCTTAATTCCGATGCCTTTGTGCTGACACAGGAATTGTAGTGCGTCGTCAGTTTCCATATCACAGAGAAATGCTAACTCTAATTTGCCATGTTCTATCTTAAGCTGCGTTAGGAAATTTTTGATGGCTCGACTTTTCTGGGCGTGCAACCCGGCAGTCCGAATGGCGTCTCCGATTTCCTCAACATCGGCTTCGAGGACGTCCTCCCATGTCGGAAAGCGTTCTTTGAGTATGGCATATCCTTTGTCCCGGTTGATGTCATTTGTGTTCTGCGACAGAATTGTAAGAATCAAACAATCCAAAACACTCCCTTCTAAATCGCGGTCAGGGATGCCGTAAAGTTCTTCTAAGGTATCGGAAACCAACTGTGTTTTTTGCTTACGAGTCAAATGGTATCTCCTTGCGATAGATTCATGGAGGGATTAGAAGAGGTTTTTGGTAGTTCATCCATCCAATGGACTGCGAACCGCCATTCCGCCCCGATTCAGGACATGGGTATAGATCATCGTGGTACTCACATCCTTGTGTCCAAGCAACTCCTGAACCGTGCGGATGTCGTATCCATCTTCGAGCAAATGGGTCGCGAAACTGTGCCGGAATGTGTGGCAGTTTACTGGCTTGTTGATTCTCGCCAAATTCACGGCTTTTTTAACCGCCCTTTGCAGACTACTCTCATGGATGTGATGCCGTCGTGTTTTACCTGTCCGCGGATCATTCGAGGGGAATTTTGAAGGAAAGACGTACTGCCAACCCCACTCCTGATTCGCATTGGGATACTTCCTTTCAAGCGCAAACGGCAGGTAGACGCGACCGTTTCCATTTGCTAGGTCTTTATCGTGCATAATCTTCACCTGCTTGAGGTGCTCCTGTAGCGGGGCTTTAAGACTCTCAGGCAACACCGTCACCCGATCTTTCCTCCCCTTCCCATCCCGAACAAGGATCTGGTTGTATCCAAAGTCGATGTCTTTAATACGAAGACGGACACACTCAAGGAGTCGCAACCCGCATCCGTAGAGAAGTCTCACCATTAACTGATAAGGACCATCCACTGCATTGAGAATACGGTGTACCTCCTCTTTTGTCAGAACGGTGGGCAGACGTTGAGGTTTTTTAGCGCGGACGGCATCGATCAAGTCGTCCAGTTGTATCTTGAGCACTTCGCGGTACAAGAACAGCAACGCGCTGAACGCCTGATTCTGCGTTGACGCGGCAACATTTTCGTTGACCGCCAAATGGGTCAGGAATTCTTCAATCTCACGGGCGCCCATCTCCTTGGGATGCCGTATGTTGTGAAAGAAGATGTAGCGTCTAATCCAGTTCACGTAGACCTCTTCGGTGCGAATCGAGTAGTGTTTTAGGCGAATTGCGTCGCGGACCTGATCGAGGAGTTTCTTCTTGGGGGCGGGTTCCATTTGGCTCACCTCCGTCCGACAATTTTGCGGTTGATTAACTTTGTGTGGTGTGATAAAATTTCAAAAATGGTAGGAAACAATGTGTTTTCTATTTTAACGTCAGTTCGACGTAAGAATTGCGTGGTGACAAGTGAAACTCGGTATTGGAGCGTTGGAGCGTTGGGGCGTTGGAGCAGGAAGCGTTGCCCCAATGCCCCAACGCCCCATCTCCTCATTTCCCCAATGCCCAAAACCCTGGTGTCGGATACATCCTTATATCGAACTCACGTTAATGTACCTTTTCGAGGGGTCTTGCAAAAAACCCCAGATTGGCATCTGTTTTAACGACTTGATCAATCGAGGAGGTCATGAGATGAACCCCTCCTAAAAACGCCGTTCCCCAAGAGAGGTCATTGAACGTCTTTTCGCCGACGCCGGATGGAAAGCTGACTTCTAAAAACAAGCCGAAACCTTCATTGTGATAAATACTGCACGTTTGCCCTTGAAAGTTGGTGACGACGATGTCTAGAAGTCCATCGTTATCGTAATCCCCAAGATCTGTGCCCATACCGTTTTCTGCGACCCCATCCTCACTCAATCCGACCCCGGCCAAGGCGGCGACGGGGGTGAATGTCACATCTTTCTCAGGCTTTCTGACGCCATCGTTTCGATAGAGACAATTAACGTCGGCATCATTGGCGACGAAAATGTCCACATCGCCATCATTGTCGTAGTCGCCGCATACCACTCCCAACCCCCTCGCTGGTTTACCCGCTATCCCTGCAATAAGGCTGACATCGGCAAATGTCCCGTCACCATTGTTACGGTACAGGGTATCAGAAAGGCCATCGAAGTTTTCCGGTGCGGCGTAGACGGGGAAACCCTTAACGAAATACTGACGCTGTTTTTCGACCGCGAAATCAAAGAAGGCATAATTTGCCACGTATAAGTCCAGACCGCCATCGTTATCATAATCCAAGAAGGCACATCCCGCCGACCATTTGTCGCCTCCGCCTATCCCCGCTCCATCCGTCACGTCAACAAACGTCCCATCCCCATTATTATGGTACAGCACGTTTGCGCCAAAATTCGTCACGTAGAGGTCGCTATATCCGTCGTTATCATAATCGCCCACACAACACCCCGCCCCATATCCTGTATCACCGACGCCCGCGATAAGGCTGACATCGACAAACGTCCCATCCCCATTGTTACGATACAGAACATTGGTCG
>JADFGN010000136.1:12124-14898 GCA_022567695.1 Candidatus Poribacteria bacterium
TTAACGAAATAGATGTCTAGATATCCGTCGTTATCGTAATCAAAAAACGCGGCTCCCGTCCCCATCGTCTCGACCATATACCGTTTACCGGTCCAGCCATTGACGTGCAAAAATGCTATCCCCGCCTCTTTTGTGACATCAAGATACTGGACGCTTTTCGCAGAGCGGACGTTTTCGCAGAAGGCGCCAACCGGAAGGAGGAATAGCAGGAGCGTGAGAAAGCTGCCAGTGACGTTTATTGGCACGGATTGTTTGGTCGGATGGCACATTGAATCGCTTATACCGGTTTAGGTTTGTTGTTTCGGGATGGTTCAGAATAAAGCCTATCATAGGAACACTGCCGACCATCTCACGGGCAGATTTTGGTAGGCAATGTTCCTACAAGTTCGATGTTTGGTGACGAATCGGTATTAGAGACTCGGCTGCTAACGGAAATAGCGCGTTCTGATCTGACCCCATGTCGTTGCCATCTTACCCGATGGATCGACGGCAAGCCCCACCTTCATCGAAGCCTTAATCTCTTTTTCTGTTCGCGCAACATTGGAGATGCGAATTTCGTCCATGCGGACGCCAGCGGGAGACCAGTAAACATTACTTCCAGCACAGCCTTCAGGATTTCGTGAACCGATTTCCAGCGCACAATCCCTATCGTTAATCGGGGCGTTGTATTTGAAGGTGGCCTTGAGTTCTCCATTGGCGTACATTTTGATTTCCTTGCCGTCATAAGTGCCAGCGAGGTGCGTCCATTTATTCGCAGGAATTTTTTCAGGACTCTTGGCATTGTTGCCATCGGCATTGATAAAGAACATCGGTTGAGAGTCTTGAAGGTACATATACCATTCATTAAACGCTTTGTTGATAATGACTTTCCAGCCGGGGCCTACTCCGTCCTTGCCGGGGTTGTACCACACTTCAAGGATGAGTTCGGTCAGGTCCAAGCTTTTGTTATCCGGCACGCGCACTTCGGCATCTGTACCATTAAATTCCAAACCGCCTCCATATTTGCCATTGACCCATTTGGCGTTGCGAATCTCGCCATCGTTTTTGAACTTCGATTGGTCTTTGGCAACCTTTCCTTTGCCCTCATCAAATGGCAAATACAACACGACCTTGTCATCAAGCAAAGCCGAAAAAGCGTCCGCTGTGGCAAATATCATCAGCAGCATTGATAAAAAACCGATCCGCATCAAGTGTTTCATCGGGACCCTCCTTCTATTTCAAAAATCTGATGCCAAGAAGATTGGATTGCAAATCTGCTTGTCGGTAAAAGAAAATCGACCTACAATTGGTCAGTTTCTCAAAACAAAATAGGGGTGCATCACTTCATAAGATCAATCCCCTCAACCGTTTAACAAGTCTCAGATTGCGGTGCGCTTCCGATAGATTCGTATCGAGCGAAAGCACCTTTTCATACGCGATGACAGCTTCATCGAGCATCCATTTGTTCTTATAAAGCAAACGTTCAGCACGAGAGGTTGCCAAAACTACCAAGTACGAGAGTGTATAACCTATCGCCGGGTATTGACATTACAAATTCCCTGGTGATAACCATCCCTGCCAGTGAGAGCGCTGTTCGCCGGGATGGTATTGGCAGGTGACGACGAACAGGTCCTCGTGCTTCGACTTGTCTGGTGGGATATTGATCTGAATGTAGGTATAGCCGCGGGCGTTCCATTGTAACCAGCCATCGGATGCACTATGTGACAATGGTTTTCCGTTTAGTTTTAGGTCAACAACTCTGGCCTTCAGGTAAGGGATACGCAGGCGTAGCGAAAGGCCATGTTCGATTGGAGAAGATTCTTCAATTCCGGCATTGCCCTCGAAGAAGTGAAGGCGGGCATCAGGAGCGTTTTGACCCGATGGCCAAGCTTCGGTAAACTGTTGGATGGGCTGCTCATTTATCAGCGGGTTGTTGACAAGGTTTTCGGTGAATACCTTCATTGTTTTTCCTTTGCACCACTGTTGGTTTGCCCTCGGTGAGGTTGCCGCCACTAGAAGAATTTTTCCCTCGACGACAGGATCAGCCTGACCGAGGGACAATTGCCCAACTTTGTTCCACAGTTCGACACGGCTCTTGCGGCGTTCGGCAGCCGTGGGCCCATAAGCGACCACCTGGTGGTAATAGTTGGACAAGATAATGCGGCAAGGGTAGCCGGGATAGTATTCACCGGGCCACTGCTCGTTTCCAATCTGCAGGAGGCGGCGATGGCGAAGAAAGGCGCTTCGCTCCCAACTGACTTCTACCGCGCTGAGAATCGTGTGATAGTGGTAGTAACAGTAAGTGGCAGCATAAAACCGTGGACGACCGACGCAGAGCTTTTCTGACATGAAATCCAACTCTGGGCCCCAGAACATTCTTTCAGAATCGGACTCCTGGTGATCGGAGGGATAACCTTCTTCGAGAGCCGCTGCGTCCATCTGACGGATGATCTCGTGGTGATAGGACCGGAGCGCGAAGTTGGAATAGGCAGACCCGGAATTTTCAAGCATGATGTATTTTTCAAAGTCCATGCTCAGACCGTGGATGTCCGCATGCACCTCCGGTTGAAACTCGTCGATGACCTGCTGCACGGCTACGGCCTCCGGCATCTTGTCCGGATGGTTGGGACCGTCGAAATTCCACTCCGTGTAGGTCCATCCATGCTCCCCCTTTTCATAGCAATCCGGATTCGGCACGGGCATGATGACAACTATCTGTCTTGTGAGGATGTTGGCAGCGATCGGATCACCCGAAAGGAACCACTCCAAAATATAGAACGCGGCCAGCGTGGCGC
>JADFGN010000685.1 GCA_022567695.1 Candidatus Poribacteria bacterium
CATTGGTTTCTGGATGGTTGATATCGAAGCGATACAATTCACCATCGGTCGGAAGATCGATTCCATGCTGGCGCTGAGTATCAATAACAACGCGAGTCGCATCAATCAGTGCCTGCTCACTTGGCAACGCGACCAACCAGTCTGGCACCGGGTATGAACCGACCGTTGTCGTTAAAATGCGTGTTTTTCCGGTCATATTGTTTAACGCTTTCAAGAAATGACGTGATATGTTGCTTGCTTGGTTGGTGGATAAATGTCAGCGGACTAACGAGAAATTGTCTAATCTTCAAAGCCAGACGCGGAAGCCGCATAAAGAGACTACCAAAGAAATTCTCAAAGGTATTGTTTGCTACCCTCGTCCGGGAAAAGTCAGTTCAGCAACCCCGGATTTATCCAGTTCGCCTTTACCAATCTCAATCATCCGATCATACTGCTTCTTCGTCGCTTCGGCGAGAGGGAGGTTCAAGCCTGCGTCTTTGGCAAGCCCAAGCGCGATGCCTGAGTCCTTCGCTGCGTGCGCGGAGGAGAAATAACATTCATGGTCGCGGTTCTCCATATCTTCACCGTCCGTTTCCAATACGCGGGAATTCGCCCCTGTTTGCGCGAAAATCTCTTGCAGCATTTTTAGATCAAGACCAAGTGCCGCACCAAGCCCCAGCCCCTCAGCAAGCCCTGCCGTGTTGATATTCATGACCATATTCACGAGTGCTTTGACCTGTGCTGCGCTGCCAGCTTCCCCAACATAGCGGAGAGAAACGCTCATTGAATCCAGAATTGGCTTTGCTTGATTGAAAGCCTCTTCTGCCCCACCACACATCAGATATAGCGTTCCCTCACGGGCTTGCGTGATGCTACTTGCCATGCACCCTTCAAGACTTTGCGCCCCGTGTTTTGCGGCAAGTGCTTCGACATCGACGTGGACTTGCGGGGTAATCGTCGCGCAGTTGATGAATAACGTTCCCTCTGCGCCTTTGAGTAGGCTATCGTCAGCGCCCGCCGAAAAAATCTGTCGCATCGCATTATCATCGGTCACAACGGTAATGACATAATCGCACAGCTCGGTCACTCGTGCCAACCGATCTGTCGCTTCAGCACCGATTTCTTCGGCAAGCGATTTGCTACGAGTTGCATCAACATCGTACACGGCAACGACTTGAAAGCCGTCATCGTTTAAGTGGCGTGCAATGTTTGCTCCCATCCTGCCCACGCCAACAACGCCAATTTTGAAGTCTGAATTTGCCATGCTGTTCTCCTTAACTTTAATAATGGATTGAAAGATATGGAGAGTTTATCACAATATCACCAGAGAATACAATGGAAATTTCCGTTGAGCACTTGCCTATCATGTCTGAGAAAATGCCTTGAAAACCCTTTTGGGCAATGATATAATAGCCCGAAAATCCAGTAACTCTGGGAGGATAGACAGTGAAAAGTCAGTTTGTGCGTTCGTGTCAGATTTTTGCGTTCATCGTAGCTGCCATCTGGACAATTCAACCTGTGATTGCCGGGGAGCATGAGGAATACACGATTGGCTACATCCACTTCCAGGACGGAAAATATGGCTTGGCTAAGGATCAGTTTAAATTCTTCCTCCAGGAATATCCTCAGAGCGAAAGGGCAGATGATGCACGATTCCTGATGGGGAAATGTGCATTGCAACTTGATGCTTATGATGAAGCTATCCAGCACTACGAACAGCTTATCAACGAGTATCCAGACAGTCCGCTACGATTGGATGCTGTACACGGTGTCTCAACAGCGTGGTTTCATCAAGGCAAATACGAAGAAGCGATTAAGGGATATGAGGCAGTTATTGAAAAATCGGATGATACAGCGATCATTTCTCAAAGCCTTTACTTTATCGGTCAATCTTACGATAACTTAGCTCTCTATCAAAAGGCAATTGAGTATTTCGATCGGATTATCATTGAATATCCACAGTCGGATAGCGTATCAGATGCGCTCTACGCAAAGGGCTGGGATCTCTATCGCATCGAAAAATATCAAGATGCTTACGATGTCCTCACTCAATTCATGAAGGTTGCCCCCGAGCACTACGCTGTCGCTGAGGCTTCCTACCGAGCCGCTGAATCGCTCTTTAAATTGGAAGATTGGGCAAACGCACAAAACGCCTACCAGAAAGTCATTGACACCTATGCCGGGGACGAAAAGCAACAACAACTTGCTATAGATGCCCGATTCCGGCTAGGGGAGTGTTATTTTCAACAGAGACGGATGGATGAAGCGAAAAACACCTTCAATCTCCTACTCCATGAGCAAGGAATCTCCACCATCGCAGCAGAGGCGCAGTATTGGATTGCCGAGATTTTGCTGGAAGAGGAAAAATACACGGAGGCTGTCCATGAATATCAAAAGGTGATCGATCTCTACCCGAAAAGCGATGTCGCTGATGATGCTCAGTACGGAATTGCAATAGCTCATTTCCGGCAAGAAGACTATGCCAAAGCGCGGAGTTGGTTCAAAATTGTGGCGGATAACCTTCGTTCTGATCTTGCGGATGCAGCACGTTTTCGCATGGGCGAGTGCTTCCGGTTGCAGCGAGAGTTTAATTCGGCAATTCTCAATTACAAAAAGGTCAAGCAAAGATCGCCTTATCATGACGATGCCCTCTACGGTTTAGCCACAAGCGCATTTGAGCTACGCGATTATCCAGAATCGATTCGCATGTTGAATCTGTTGATTCAATCCTTCTCTTCGAGTCCCCTTAAACCTTACGCCCTTTACCAACTCGGACTCACCTATTTTCGTCAGCAAGCGTATCGAAAAAGTGTAGAAACTCTGGATCGGTTTCTAGCAGAAAAGGGTGATGCAGAACTGGAAACGGCTCCGACGGATGAGGCGTTATTCTGGAAGGCACGTGGCCTGTACGAACTTCAAGATTATCAGGAAACCATCCGGACATGTGATCAGTTAATTCAAGAATTCTCGGACAGCGCCCTTCGATTTCGCGCAGAGTTCTTTATCGCCGAAAGCACTTATTGGAGTGGTCAGACGCCTCAAACTTTTCAATCCGCTCGGCGGAAATACCATGAACTTTTGAAAAAACAGGTGTCTAGCGAATGGGCTGAAAAATGCCGTTACGGAGTC
>JADFGN010000137.1 GCA_022567695.1 Candidatus Poribacteria bacterium
TCTCGACTTCTCAAAGATAGAGGCGCACAAATTGATTATCGAGCATATCTGCTTTGACTTACGAATGGCGGTGGTAGAAATCGCAGATCAGTTTTCAGCCGAAATAAAAGAAAAGGGGCTAGAACTCATCGTGGATTATGATTCCGATTTGCCGAACCATTTCATCGGCGATTCCGGTCGAATTTGCCAGATACTCATCAACCTGATAAACAATGCAATCAAGTTCACACACACGGGATACGTGCAGATTAAGGTTGAAAAAACAGGTCAACAGGATAGCAACATACAGCTACGATTGTTGGTTAAAGACACCGGCATCGGTATCCAAAAAGATCAGCAAGAGTTTCTCTTTGACAAGTTTACTCAGGCGGATTCCTCGACGACGCGGCGATACGGAGGTACCGGTTTGGGGCTAGCAATATGCAAGAAATTAACTGAATTGATGGACGGTCAAATTGGTGTCGATAGCACGTTCGGAGCCGGAAGCACTTTCTGGTTTATGCTCTGTTTGCCCCAGGCGGATGAACCGCCCGCCGCTGTTGAGGAGGTCACCTCTCTCGCTACAATGTTTCCCCCCTCGAATGTGCGCGTGCTTATGGCTGAGGATGACGCTATCAACCAGAAAGTGGCAAAACGCATGCTAGAGAAACTCGGATATGACGTGGACATTGCCTTCAATGGAAGGGAGGCAGTTGAGCGACTAGAGATGATTCCCTACGACCTGGTGCTCATGGATTGCCAGATGCCTGAGATGGACGGCTACCAAGCGACTGCTGAAATTCGTCAGCATCCAGGAAAAATCGGACGAATACCTATAATTGCCATGACTGCCAGCGCGATGACGGGAGATCGCGAGAAATGCCTCGCAGCCGGTATGGACGATTATATCAGCAAGCCGATGAAGCTAGAGAATTTGAGAGCAGTCCTTGAGAAATGGGTCCAGACGGCGGAAGACGCGGCACATCCTGAACAGGACGACGGAACATCGTCGAATCGGAGATCTGACCTCACCGAGACTGATAAGATTACACCTGCTCTTAATCCGTTGGCACTGGCATCTCTGCACGACCTGGCGGAGGGAGATGTATCGTTCCTGACAGAAGTGTTTGAGACGTTTATGAGGGAAACCTCGGAACGCATCACCGCGATGCGCCGAGCGGTGGATGCAGAGGATGTAGACCGCCTGAGGAAAGCCGCACATACGCTCAAAGGGGCGGGCAGTAATCTTGGCGCGGAGCGCATGGTGGATATCTGCAACCGGCTGGAGTCGATTGGTAACGCTGAATTCGTAGCCGTGGCAACAGCGTTAATTGAAGAGCTGGCAGAGGAATTCAACCGAGTCAAAATTGCATTGTCAGACCAGTTGCTTTCTGAGCAATGATTTGCGGATTCAAGATACAAGATTCATCGTTGCATCTTGCGTCTTGTATCTTGCATTTTGCATCTTGGGATATTAGGTGAATAAATCTATGAATATTCTTGTCGCCGAAGATGATACAACAAGTGCTTTCATTCTGAAGAAAATCCTAACCAAAGCGGCCTATAATGTCACCATTGCCCATAACGGCACCGAGGCATTGGCTGCCATTAAGCAGAAAGCGTTTGATGTCCTGCTTACCGATTGGCTAATGCCAGAAATGGATGGTATCGAACTTATTCGGCGGATACGGAAGAGCATTAACCCCGTTCCCATTATCATCGTCATCACGGCACTGGTTTCTGACGAGGCTCGCATTCACGCGCTAGCCAGTGGCGCCGACGATTATCTGGCAAAACCTTACCAAGCAAGACAACTGCTAGATCTTTTGGGAAATTGCTTTGACCGAAAGCATCAGCCAGTGCCGTCGCCTCCAGCGATTTCTGTTTCTCCATAGACAGCGTCATCTCCTTTCATTGGCGTGGTCATTGTTGCCAGCTCGGGTGGTCCAAAAACAATTACCAAAGTCATCCACTCGCTGAGCTATCAGGAAAAGGCGAGCTTCTTCGTGCTATTGCATGGTCCGGCATGGGCGCTTGAGTCTTTTGTGAAAAGTCTGCAGCACTCGACAGAGATGAAAGTGAGGCTTGCTGAGGATGGCATGTATGCGGCACCGGGCGAGATCTACGTAGCCCCAGGGGATCGGCATCTGATTATCACGCCCAATCGATTAAAACTTCGCCTGGTTGACGATTCCCCCGAAAACTACGTCCGCCCTTCTGCCGATCCACTCTTACGTAGTGTCTCAAAGGCTTTCGGTCACTACTGTATTGCGACTGTCATGACCGGATTGGGGAGAGACGGTGCGAGTGGTGCATCACATGTGGCTAAGGCAGGAGGGATTGTAATTGCTCAAGAGCCAGCCACGGCGGTCGCTCCGTCCATGCCGCGAACCGTCATTGAAATGGTGTTGACGACACTACCGTTGTTTGCCAACCTAACCAATTGATTCGTATGGCGGTTATTCTGGCGTTCCTGTCTTAGTTGAGTTTTTCACTTCTCTTAATTTCTTGTCCAGTTCGTCTATCGTGGGAGATCCCACATAGATGACCTCATTATTGAAAACCAACGTTGGAACCGCCCGAATTTTCATCTTCCGAGCACGTTGGCGATTTTGGCGGACGTCGACAACCTGAAGCCATATATCATTATGAGATGAAAGCACAGCTTCAGCGATACGGATTGCCCGTGGACAAAAAGGGCAATTGGACGATTTAAATACTTCCAAAACCATTGTCGATTTCCTCTTCATCATTAGATTGGGGTATTGGCAAATTTTTCATTTTAGCATCCGCGATCTTCTTCAATTGCCATTGATCGAGGATCTTAATTCGGCGGTGCTGAATATCAATAAAACCGAGCCGTTTAAATTCGTTGAGCAGTGCGCTTGTCGTTTCACGCGCGGTTCCAATTAAGTTCGCTAATTCCTGCTGTGAGAGCTTGACGTTAAGAATAATGCCTCGGCTGTCGCGGACGCCGTGTTTTTCGCCCAAAGAAATCAGCAGGAGTGCAAGTCGGGAGGGTGCGCTCCGAAACACCAGATTTTCCAATTGGTTCTCGATGTGTCGCCTTCGTATGCCGATTATTTTGGTGACTCGCATTGCCAGATCGGGCTTTTTCCTGAGCAGAATTTCAAAATCTCGACGACGCATGACACAGAGCAGGGTGTCGTCTAGTGTTTCCGCTATCGTGTCGCGAGGACTATCATCAATGATAGCCATCTCGCCAAAGATTTCGCCCGGTTCGAGAATTTCCAGCGTCAGTTCTTTCCCATCGGGTGACACCTTGTAAATTTTGACTCGCCCCTCTTTGAGAAGGTAGACAACATCCCCCGGATCGCCCTGTCCGTATACCTGTTCACGCCGGCTGTAATCTTTCATGTACGTGATTCGATCTAACACACTAAAATCGGCTTCAGTCATACCATCAAAAATATTAAAATTCTTCAAATACCAGATCTTTTCCATTTTTTCCCTCGACAGCGTTTATTTAAAAAATCAGGAACTTCCTTCTTAGTTACCCTATTAATAGCATATCTCAGAAATTCCATCAAGTTTTTCCTAAAGTCACACTGCTGCCTATTTTCTTCTTGAGTGCTTTTTTTTCTGCGTCAGTGAGTTTGATACGCCGTAAAGGTTCACTCTTATCGAAAACATAGTTGAATGCTTTATCTCGCATCGCTTTTCTTAATCTGCCACTGTAGCTTTTCCCACTGAATTTGACCATGGAAAATCCACTCGTAATTGACTGGGCGCCACTATGCTTTCGATATTGCTGCCTATGAGCGATGAGTTTCTGTTCCTTTTGATGTTTATCTACCCGTTCAGCCTTTATTTTCTTTTTTAAGATTTCCTTCTCTTCGTCTGTCAGTTTTCTCATCTTTTTAACCTCAATTCTGTTAATCAATCAAACCGTAACGAAAGATTGTCGCAAGAATTTTATACCCGGCTTTAATCGTTCCTTGAACGGTTCCTGTGATTTTTGATTGTCCGATGCGCTTTCGGTAACTCACCGGCACTTCACAAACACGAATGCCCATTTTTGCGGCTTTGACCTGCATTTCAACTGTCCACCCAAAAGTTTTGTCCTGCATATTCATTTCACGCAACCGATCATAACGAATCGCACGGAAGGGCCCCAAGTCTGTATAGTGGACACCAAATAGCCACCGAATCAGGAAAGTCGCGAGGGCATTGCCAAAGCGCGCTTGTGGAAGTAATGCGCCCTTCTCACGAGTGCCACGGGTTCTCGACCCAATCACCATTTCAGCTTCACCATTGAGGACTGGCTGGACAAGCATCGACATTTCCGCTGGGTAATCGCTATAATCTCCATCAAGAAATACGACAATGTCTGGCGCGTTGAGGGCAGCAATGCCCGCTAAACATGCGTAGCCATATCCCCTGCGTTCTTCCCGTACAACCCGGGCACCGGCTGATTCAGCGACCTCAACCGTTCGATCGGTACAGGCGTTGTCAACGACGATAATTTCGTGAACGAGCTCTTTGGAAATATCTGTGATGACTTTGCCGATAGAGCGTTCTTCGTTAAATGCGGGAATGATAACAGAAATTTTCATTGGTATTGTATCGCACGCATAGTGAGTCGAGATCTCACACGATTCCTATTTCATTCTTCCACTGGCTTAAGCTTAAAATCAACTTTTGTTTCCTCTCCCGCCTTGACGACAATCCCTGTTTTCTTGAGCGTTGAAAGCCTCTCGTGCCAAGCTTCTAGCCTATACTCACCCGGAGGAATATTGGTTATCCGGTATTGCCCGTCCGCGCCAGTAATATCAAAGTAGGGATGGTCAGCGACGTACACGTAGGATTCCATCCATGGATGAACATCGCACTTAATCCCGATAACACCTTTGGTATTAAGTTCTACGGGTACTTTTTGTCCCTTTAAAGGTTGGGCAAAATTAAACAGGGTTGATTTCGGACTCCATCGAAAATAGGGCCGACGTCCTTTTGAATAGGAGTGGACATTATGCAGCACTTCATCATCGTTAATAATATCGGCTTGTGTACCTAAAAATGCAGCTTGAACGTGCGGAATGTAAACGCATCCTTCTTGATGAAGTTCGATATTTGAGTCCAGTGTCAGGGTTTTCTTATCTTTTGTTGTGTATTCTAGCTTCTTTCCCCGCCGAATATTGGAAATTCTAATAACGACGTTTTTCAACCCCTTCGTCTCAGGGGATACAATATAGGCTTCAGAGGTCTTAGCCGAGCCGCAAATGTGCTGATCTTTGGAAATTTTCAGTGGTTCAACTTGCGGAATGTCACCAACAAATTTGACATATCCAACAATGCTCCCACCATTAGAGACTTCAACAACTTTGTATCTAGACTTAGCACCCTGCGCCCAAGCAATAACCATCGTGAAGCTCAGCAACCCAAATATACAAACTAGCAAAATTGCGCGTTTCATGATAATTCTCCTTGGTATAATACGACTTTGTCACATTTGTGGGAGAGGCATTCCTGCCTCGATTTGGCGCATCGCGATTGGGAAATCACCATTTATCTATCGTCTCCGGACTCGACGATCCCACAGAAATTCAGACTTCATCGGACGCCATCGTTTTAATGTTCCAAAGTTAAGATAATACTTCATCTTATAGCGATAATGCCACTGTAATGTGAAGATGGTGAACTACTCTACTAATTGAAATTGTGGTTTTGGTGGTGCAAGGGATTCAAGATAAATAATTAGATCGTTCAATTCATCTTCTGTGATAGAATCGCCCCACTCAGGGCAAGCGTAAGGTGGGTTCTCTCCATCTGAATCGTTCTTTTCCGGAATAGCCCCATTGATCACAATTTCCCGAATTTCGTCCGGCTCCATGAGGTTCGTAACTTCGTCCAGCGGTGGGACTTCACCGATGTACTCCTCCTCTTCTGTATAGGCATTTGGATTTTTAATTCCGCCGTGTCCACCTTCGCCGTGACAACTCCAACACGCGAAACGTTCAAAGACAAATTGACCTCGTTGTTTTGCGCCACCGCCCAGGAAAAATTGGAACAACGCTTCTTCTTGTCTTCCAGCATCATTGTGTTGGCCCTGAAGTGTATGTAAAAATGACGATAATGCTTCAATTTCCCGATCGGACAGATGAAAATTTGGCATAAAAGTGTCCGGTTTATAAGCGGGTGGATCTTTCAACCAAACCCTCTCCCATTCTTGAGTTTTACGTTTACCAACCCATGTGAGATCAGGGCCGATTATCCTACCGCGATCGCCGATCTTGTGACAAGCGTAGCAATCATAGGCTTTGAACAGCTTTTCTCCAGCATCTTCCGGGGACGTCGCTTCAGCAAAAATCTGGTCTGTTGGAATCACTCGCTTCATTCTTTGAAAATAGCCGACGAGTTCTTCGATATCTGCATCGTTGAAACGAAAGTTCGGCATCTTGGTTCCGAGCTTAACCGCATTCGGATCTTTCAACCATTTTGTCAACCAATCGGGCGAGCGACGATTACCAATCTGATTTAGAATAGGACCTACAGTCCCCCCTTGATTACTAATCGTGTGGCAGGTTGTGCAAGCTTTTTGTTGCACGATTTGACTTTGGAGAAGTTCGTGGGCAGCGGCGGGAATTTGGTCATCTTGAGCTTTCGCCGAATGCCCATGGTTTGTTAATGACGCACAAACAATCAGAAATAAGACAATCGATAGATTGCTGAGTTTCGTCTTTATAGTCATATCTTACCTTAGTCAACAAAATGTCGTATAAAAAACAAGGTCTAAAACAAAGATAGGGAAAGGCATCTCTATGTACCTTTCCCTGTTGTTGAATTGGCTTATATCACATCTGGCTACTACATTTCCATTTTGCCCGGCTCAATCTGTTTGCCTTTGCTGAGGTTTGTTACGTAGAGTGTCAGCGCATGGGACTCTTCTCCGTTAAGCGAGAGTCGTTTCCCGCCAACAAACATTGCCGTGCAATTGTTATTCATCTGCGAAATGGTGATAATATCAGCATTAGGCGCTTTGAATTTCGGGAATGAAGCTGCAGCACCAATCAGGCTGGGAATCGGTATCTGGAAAGGTCCATAACCGTGCATTTTGGGAATTTCAGCTTTGCCACCAGTTGTTCCACCTTGCGGGTGGCAACTGGCACAAGAGATTCCTTTGCTGGCACCACCGAGTTTGGGATCGTTGAAGAGCTTTTCGCCCTTAGCGAGCACTTCGGCGTGACGTTTCATTATCATCTCTTGCATCATCTTCATATCCTCTGGACCGCCCATCATCATGCCCATCGCCTTGTCGATGTTTTTCATCGCTGTGGGCCCATCCAGCGGTAGATTTGCTTCAGTGGCTATCCAAGTGCCATCATCTTTCAAAAGTACCAAACCGTTTTCAGTGATAGCCGCTTTGTCAGCAAAAACCAGAGTGAAGGTTAACAGACTCAAACAAACTGCCAGAACCGATATATAAACCTTGGTTTTCATACTGGTTCTAGGTTTCATGTTGTGCTCCTTTCATTTCAATGGATTGGGTTAGTAGAAATTGAAGCCCGTCCTTACGAAGGAGGGTTGAAAACGAGGTGATTGCGTTGTCAGCTACCCCGCCATAAATGGCGGTAGCTCTGTAAATGCACGCCATCGTAGGACTTACGGATTTCTCGCTTCCTTCTCTCTAAGGAGAGTTTTTCGGGGGTGTTTGTTACCACCGCACCTCCACGAAGGGCCACAGCAGCCCTTAAAATATCATAGCCTAACACACACACAAAGTCAAGGCTTTTTCAACTTAACTCCAACTCCGCCACGGTCATCGAGGCGGAGTTGGAGTTAAAAGAGAGGCGCGGACTGGGCCCCGCCATGAATGGCGAGGTTTCCGCCGCGAAGATTTTATGAAAAATCGCTCAAACGCTTTTCTCCAACACTATCACCTCAAAATGGTTGAAAGTCAACGATTCCACCTGATTCATAGAATTCAGCGGAACTTTTTGAACGGTTGCACTATCTAATGTCCTACACAGGATTTACGACTGCCAACACGTTTTTATTGTTTGAGCTCTCCCCACGTCGTGTAAAGTCGAGCCTCCGGATGGACATTGACAGTTCCCTGAAAAAAGAGGGTATCCGGATAAAAACTAAACCACGCAAACCAGAATGAAACAAACACATTGGAGACGCGTTCCAGAGAATCGCCCGTTTTTGGATCGGAAAGTGCCTCCTCTGAAATTGTCCAAACATTGCCCGTGCCGGTTTCTACAAGCTTGTCGAGCGCACCTTCAAATTGAAAGTTTTTGCGTTCATAAACGCGCACAGAATCTGAGGTTGCGCTTGCAATCAGCACAATCGGCACACCCGCAACGTCATCATTGAGAACTTGCTTTTCACGAAGCGCATCTAAAACGTACGCCTTACTCACAACCCCCATCCGCACACCAAGCACTTTTGTCTTGCGACTTAGTCTTGTGTCTTCTTCACCAGCTAGTGGAAATAGCAATCCCGGATTCTTTTCGTATCCAGCATAGGGATTGAGGTCGTAATTTCGATTAAAGCCTGTATCTGTGCTCAACACGCTTGTAGTGGGATGGTCCGCTTTCCATTCCCCCCATTGAGCCTGAATCACTGGAATCAAATCGAGCAGCGTGTTCGTTTGGGGGCCAACGACCGCCGCGCCAAGTACTTGCTGCCATAAACTCGGCGCGTCTGTGCCTCTATCATACATCAACAGATCATTATTGTGAAGCATGCCTGACACACCAAATTCAGTCGATTGACCGTCGATTATTGGATCAAAGGCGATACCTGTGCCGCACAATGGGCAGAAGGTCACAAGAATCGGTCTGCCACCTAACGTATCGTTAACAATCTCATGCCAGTTCATAATGCGCAACGGATAGGCTCGGCTTTCACCGTTGATTGCCAACCCAAGAACCAGATCGTCGTCACGCAGATAATCGGCTGCATCGGCAGGGAGCGTCTTGGGGTTTGTTAAAGCAGGTATGCCATCTTTAGCCGGCCCTCCATGAAAAATTTCGTTTAACGGAATTGAGTGTTCTACACCATCGGGGAAGTGTTCCGGGAAAAAGGCGAGCAAACGGGCGGAAGGTTTATCCTCCGCATCCTGTTGAGGTGCAAGGGCAACCTGCTGATCTGAATTCGCGGTAAAGGTAACGCTGGAAAGTTCTCCCTCGGTCTCGCCCACGGGGTTATCCGCACAACCGATTAATACAGTAACAGCAAAAATGGACACGAATACCATCCAACGAATTGTCATAGCGCACATCTCCCGAATTTATCTACTCCTTGAGTAGCGTTTCAATTTCTGCTTCGAAAGTGACTTTGTCAACGATATTATTATGTCTGAAGCGCATTTTATGCTCCCGATCCAGGATAATAGTGGTTGGCATACCGAATCCATCGTACAATTCACCGAAGACATTTTCAACATCCCAGAGTACCGGATAATTTACTTTGAACGCTTCCACAAAATCTTGAACGGCTTTTTCATCTTTCGTGACTTTTCCATTTTGGACTTCTATATCTCTCGTAATGCCAAGTATCGTAAAACCCTTGTCCTGATATTTTTCTTGAATTGCGACAAATTCTGGAATTTCACGACGGCAAGGGCCACACCACGTCGCCCAAAAATTTATGGCGACAACTTGGCCCTGGAAGTCTGCCAGTGAAATCTGGTTGCCGTTGAGATCGGCGAGCTGAAATTGTGGGGCATCACCAAAATCCTTCGGAGCAACAGGAGGGAGATCTTGAGGTAAATCATCTTCCACCGGATTCGTTGAAGTTGTGTCGTTTTGTCCATCAACCTGGCTTGTGGGGATGTTTTCCTCTTCGTCACTTCCGCACGCACTCAGAAAAACACACGACACCATCAGGGCAAGGAAAAGGCTAAGGAATCTGGTCATTTTTTATCTCCAATTATCTTTCACATATCGAGCGATTTGGTAAAGGATTCGGTAAACGCTAAAATATAACCTTATCTGACTCAGACTTTCTGTAATTCGTATTACAATAATCACTGAACATTGAAATACTTGGTGTTTCCGCGAAACAAATGCTAAATAATGGCGTTTTAAATTCAAACAGCTTTCACGACTAGCTTTTGAAGCATCGTGTATGAGTGAATGCCGCTAAGTTAAGGAAAATCATGCTACCGGAACGAGTTGCCGCAGTTATCATTGATGCCAAACAAATCTTGCTTGTGACTGATAAAAAAGCGGATTTTTTCTGGACGCCGGGAGGCAAGGTCGAACCCGGAGAATCTCACAAAGCCGCTTTAGGTCGGGAACTGGGTGAAGAACTCAATGTCGTTTTAACCTCGTTTACACCCTACATCATTTACAGAACTGTCAATCAAGTAGCGGGAAAAACTCAATTCGTACATTGCTACGTGGTAGATATTGACGGTAGGCCACAACCGCATGGCGAGATTACTGAATATGGCTGGTTCACAAAAAAGTATCTTCTTTTGAACAAGCCGCTCGTCAGTAGAGGAATAGCAACAATTCTTCTCCCTCAGCTTATCAAAGATGAATTGCTATAAGTATAAGATAAGCCTTCGCTTTTCTGTCTGTGACTAGCGATTGATAGCTGAAGGTTCTCTTTACCATTTTTTGCTTAACTTAGCACCATTCGTGTATGAGTGAAGATTAAAACAGGGAAGTTATCGTTATGAGATCAACAACCATCAAAACTTACACCACAGCCATTGTGCTTATTCCTCCCGACGAAGTTTGGAAGCCAATTCAGAAACTACGTCGTGTTCATGACCGGAACTTTCATCGGTGGATGCCGCACATCACATTGTTGTATCCCTTTGTCGAACGGGAGGATTTCCCGAAAGTGGCTCCGACCCTGACCGCAGCAGCAGCGTCACTTGACACCTTCCAAACCCATCTTTCGTATTTCGATCACTTTCGTCATCGAAGAAATTGTACCATTTTCTTGCGTCCTGAACCCGAAGAATTCGTCATCAACCTTCACGCAAGCCTCTTAAAAGCATTGCCCGCTTATGATGACACTGCAAAGCATCCCGGCGGTTTTCATCCTCATCTCTCTATCGGGCAGTTTCAACATCGGCGCGTTCAGGATAATCAACAACAGCTTCAGTCGGAGTGGACGTCGATACAGTTTGAAGTCAAGGAGATTTCGTTAATCTATCGTGCGTCAGAGACGGCAGAACGGTTCGTCGTCGCAGAAACGTTTACGTTGGGACAGGAGGATTTAAAATTCCCAACGAAGTAACTTCAGCCGATTATTCCAAACAATCATTCCTGTGACTGTCCCCAATGATGCCCCCGCCACGACATCAGAAGCGTAATGCCTTCCCAAGTAAATTCGAGATAACCCCACCAAACTCGCACCAATGTACAATGGAATACGCCATCTCGGGTATTGATGACTAAGGATTGTTGCTGTGGCAAATGCGTAGGCGGTATGCCCCGATGGGAAGGCAGGATTGCCGAGCCGATCGTCGAGTGGACGTTTACGTCGAATGATTTCCTTCATGCCAAACACAACTATCCCGGTACTTATAAAAGCTGATGACATCAATCGCCCAGTTTGCCTGCCTTTATCATCCCCGTAAGCCATGAGAAGCATTGAAAGCCCCACCATCGTTTTGTTATCGCCAAACTCGGTGATGCCCTCCATAATCGAATGGAGTGGCTCACGTTGAGGAGGCGTGTCGTAAATCGCATCGAAAATATCTCGATCCAATCGCGTTAAAAAATGACCCTCCTCGGCTTTTACCTCTATCGACATGCAGAGCACGAGCAGGCTTAAAAATGAGAATCCAAGCAGGCTATGTAAAGTGTGATGATTCATTAGAAACTATTTCCCATAGCGAAGCAACGGTGGTAATAATCATGCAAGGAGAGATGCAGAGGATACAAGAGGCAAAATGCAGGCGACAAAAGCCTTAAATTGACGCCTATGGCCCGTTAAACTTTTGCAACTGTTGTGAAATCTGCGACGTTGGTTTTCCTGACAGATAATTCAGAAAGGAATACCAATGCGAATACGCGGAAGCATAGTCGAGTATAATCTCAACGAGGCTGCCCAAATACTCGGACTCTCCCCTATTGAACTGAGGCGGCGTGTTAAGGAAGGAAATTTGCGGTATTACTACCAACTCAGGTCGAAAGGATATCGATTTCACGACGCGAGTCTTATCACCAACCGGGAGTTATTAATTCGGCGTGGTCAATCGGATATCCCGCATGAAGGTGTTTATAAAAGCGTGATGTGATATAGAATTTGTCATATTTGCTTCGTCTCTGACCTTTGTCCATACCTCTGCTTTAGTGCTCTCCTGTGTCCCTCTTCAGCTATTTCATTTTAGTTGCGGAATACCAACGCCTACCCTCTTTGATACAATATTATAGGAAAAATTGTCGAAGAATGCAACCGTCTGATGTGGACTATCCCCGAAACCCCGGTTGTCGAAAGCCACCGGGCGTTTGCACTTCAACACACCCAGCGTCTAAAAACAGCCGGGGTGTTGTTTTCAATATCCTTGATTTGGATTGACTCAAGTCTGCAAATATAGTAAAATGAATGCCGCTTCGCTGGTGGCTTTATTCTATTCAATACCTTTACCCACAGTGTTTTCGATTATGATTGCGTAGAGAGTAAACAGATGAGGAGCAACCAAGTATGTGTGGCATCGTTGGTTTTTTAGACAAGACAAAGAATGAAAAAAGTGAGATTGGGCAAATCATCCTCAAAATGCTCATGGCGCTAGGTAGACGTGGCCCTGACTCAGCAGGTGTGGCGCTCTATGGAAATCGCTGCAATGGGAACATGGTACTCAGAATCAAGCTTGGTGAGAAGGGCAATTTTGAAGGGAAAGGCGATGCGATCGCCGAGCAGGTCCAGGCGTTAGGCACAGTGGATGAAGCAACAACGACCGCCGAGTACCTGCGTCTTGTGATGAATTATCAGGAAGATGTCCGGGATTTGGAGCACTTCATCGAGTCTGTAGACGAAGATATCGAAGTTGTGAGCATGGGGCGGAACCTCGAAATCGTCAAGCAGGTCGGCTCGCCTCAGAACCTTGATACGACCTACAGCATTAAGCAGTTTGTCGGTACCCATGGCATTGGACACACAAGACTTTCGACCGAATCTGCCGTGGACTTGAGCCATTCACAACCGTTTTGGGCACACGGCTGTCCCGATCTTGCCATCGTCCACAACGGACACATCACCAACTACCACAAAATGCGCCGATGCTACGAGCAGCGTGGAATCAAGTTTTACACCGAAAATGACTCCGAGATTATTGGCGTCTATCTCGCCGAGCAATTCTCAAAGGGGCTGACGCTCCGAGAAGCGTTAGAGGCCTCGCTTATCGACTTAGACGGCTCATTCAGTTACCTCGCTGCGACTCCCGACGCAATCGGCTTTGCCAAAGATCCCTTCGCCTTCAAGCCTTTACTCTTTACCGAAACCGATGACTTTGTCGCCGTTGCGACGGAGGAGATTGCGATCTGTTCAGCCTTTGAAGGCGTTTACAAAGTCCGCGAGGCGCAAGCGAAGGAGGTACGAATATGGCAGAGATAATCTGTGACGACAGAGCCACTCGCGAAATCAACGCCGAAATCAAACGACGTATTGCTCAAGGAGAAACCGAACTCCTCATCAAAACACCTAATGCTAGACACAATTTGGGAGTTGCGATTTTGCAACCTGCCCACATTACTTTTGACGGTAGCGTTGGCTACTATTGTGCCGGGATGATAGATGGTCCTACCGTAGAAATCAAAGGGAGCGCCGGATGGGGATTAGCGGAGTCGATGATGGACGGATCGGTTATTGTTGAGGGTAGCGCAGGAAATGGCGCGGCGGCTTCGATTCGGGGCGGGACGGTCGTCATCCACGGCGATGCGGCAGCCCGTTTAGGCGTTTCGATGAAAGGCGGACTCATCCTCGTCGGGGGCAACTGTGGATATATGGCAGGTTTCATGGGGCAAAAGGGGACGCTGATCGTCTGCGGAAACGCTGGTGAGGCTTTCGCGGATTCGATGTATGAAGCGGTTTGCTTTGTCGGTGGGAAGATTGTTGAACTCGGCAATGATGCGGTTATAGAGAAACCAACAGCGGATGAACTCACCTTTCTCGAATCCACCTTGTCCCGTTATCTTCCACAGAAAATCGATGACATCCAGAATTTCAAGAAAATTATCTCTGGACGCAAGTTGTGGAATTTCGATAAAAAAGAGCGGGCGGTATGGCGTGAGGCGTTGTAATCATTCAGCGTGAACCAAATCTCATTGTTTGAACCAAAAGGAGGCATTGAACTTGCCTGAACAAACCCAACCACTTCAGCAGAGCGGCATATTCACCCCGACGGTCATCGAAGATATCCAAGTTAAGGCGGAATTGGGGCGATACCGTATTCGCGGGTTTGGGACACTTCGTGAACGACGATGGGCGACATTTGATGATCTGACGTTTATCCCATGCACCTTAACGCGCATCCCGCTTGAAGGCTATCGTGAACGTTGCTCCGCCAAAACGGTTCTAGGCGGTCGCTTCGCTGAAAAGCCGATCGAACTCGACATTCCGATTATGATTACGGGCATGAGTTGGGGAGCCCTTTCCTACAATGCCAAAGTCGCGCTCGCAAAAGGAGCGAATATCGTGGGTTCGTCAAACACCACTGGCGACGGTGGAATGCTGAAGGCAGAGCGGGAACATAGCAAGGTGCTGATCTATGAAGTCCTGCCCTCTCGTTACGGCTTTAACATCCATGACCTTCGGAGTGCGGATGCCATTGAATTGACGATTGGGCAAGGCGCGAAACCGGGCACGGGTGGCTTGTTACTCGGCTCAAAGGTGTTGGGAACAATTGCCGCGCAACGCGACCTGCCGATAGGCGTGGATCAA
>JADFGN010000138.1 GCA_022567695.1 Candidatus Poribacteria bacterium
TTCACTTAGCCGATCCTAAAACCTCTCCCCCTGCCCCTCTTTCCCCCCTCTCCGCTTCGGGGAGGGGCCGGGGGAGGGGTAGGGAAGGGGGCTGGGGGGTTAGGTCTGATTGCATTCGGATGATAACTGAAAAACTCGTAATATCGAGGATCGGATGGGGCATTTCCGCTACTTGGGATTTTATCTGCTGTGCGGCGTTACTGCAGGCCTCGCGCAAGTCTTCATCACAACGCACTCATCCGTACCGATGGTTGGAGCCAGTGGGGCTATCGCTGGTATATCGGGAGCTTACCTTCTGCTGTTTCCCCGTGCTCGCGTCGTCACATTGGTGCCCATCTTTTTCTTTTTCACGTTCCTTGAAATCCCGGCATTGATTTACCTCGGATTCTGGTTTCTATCCCAATTATTCAGCGGTCTGTCTGTGCTGGCTGTGGGCGGGAGATTTGGTAGCCACGGCGGAGTTGCTTGGTGGGCACACATTGGTGGATTTGTCGCGGGGTTGATTTTGGTGAAACTCTTTGCGCACCGACGGCTTTATCGTGATGAATACAGGCCTTGGTAAAATCAATACGGGATGAACTAACTTGTGATACCAATTCTCGATCAATGCGCTACCATCCTTGCGAAGGTTCACAACCTTCGCAAGGTTACACCATCCCTTTAGTAGCCTTTCGACTTGGGAATGGTATGACGTATACTACTTGGAGAGATGAAGCCTAATTTAATAAAGGAGAATAGACATGCAGTTGGATTTTCAAAGAGTGATTGATCTGTCCTACACAGTTGATGAGAACAGCCCTCGTGAACTCCCAATCGATCCCGTTCGGATTTACGACACCGCAACACTAGAAGCGGATGGCTACTTCGAAAGTCGGGTCGATCTCTCTGGGCATTGTGCGACGCATATTGACGTGCCTTGCTTGATGTATCCCGAGGGTTTCACCGTCGCTGAAATTCC
This sequence comes from Candidatus Poribacteria bacterium, assembly GCA_022567695.1. GTDB lineage: Bacteria > Poribacteria > WGA-4E > WGA-4E > PCPOR2b > JADFGN01. The sequence continues at coordinate 959 of JADFGN010000138.1, forward strand.
GCAGGATAAGTTGACGGGAAATGCGATACTGATGGATTTTTCGGCGATTAAAAAGCCAGAAGATGCCGTAACCGCGCAAGATATTGAAAAGTGGATTGCCGAAAATGGCGATATTCCCGCTGATCGCATCGTATTTATCCGAACGGGTATGGACCGGCACGCCTATCAAGAGATCTTCAATCGCAAATGGATTGGCTTCAGCGAAGACGCGGCGAAACTCCTCGTCGAGAAGGGGATTAAGGTCATCGGGACAGATGCATGCAGCATCGACTCAATGGCAGGACACCCGCCACAGCATGATGGATTGCCACCAGCTCATTTGGTTTTCCTTGGCGCGAAAATTCCACAAATTGAAGATCTCTGCAACCTGAGTCAATTGCCCACCCACTTCTACGTTGTGATTGCGCCATTGAAATTAGCACGAAGTTCTGGTGCCCCAACACGAGTATTTGCGTTCGTGTGAATCAGGGCAAGATCGACCATACCCCTGAGACGATGGTTTGGAACTTTTGTCGGATGGCAATTCGGTTGTAGCTTTTTTAGTGGACTATGTTATAATATCCTAACGAAGAAAATGCAATTTTTAAGGACACTGTCCTGCCTTGTGGGTTTGCCATAAAGTTGGTGGTTACTCGATTTGGGTTGAGAAATGATAGTTAAGACTCATAGCGCATAGGGGATCTGCGTGAGGGCTTGATAGATTGTTAGGATGGGGGCGAAAATGCTTTGGGAAGTAGAAGCGTTACAGAAAATAAGTCAAATTCATCCAGAAATTGTCGCGAAAGCTATTAAACATTTGTGGAAAGAAAACCCAGAACTCTACAAAGCCGTTGTTATAAACGCATATATAGATGAAGAGATGAATTTGGGCAAGGCCGCTGAACTCCTCGAAATGTCAAGATTGGAGTTAGAACAAGAATTGAAAGAGAAGGGAGTGCCGATCAGATACCTGTCTAAAGAGGATATAGTTGCCGAAGTAGAAGCAATAAGAGCGTGGTTAAAGTGAGTTCTATAGCTGATAACACAGTATTGACAAACTTTGCCTTAATAAAGCGAGAAGACATACTCATGAAGGTCTTTGAGGACAATTTCTTTATTTCCGAAGAAGTCTTAGAAGAACTTCAGCGTGGTGAAGAGACAGGTATTTTGCCTAAGAGAAACTGGAATTGGATTCAAGTTTTAAAGATTCACAGTCAACAAGAAGTCAATGCCTTCGAGCAGTTCAGACAGCGATTTGGATCGGGGGAGTCGTCATGTTTGAGTCTTGCAATCAGCCGTCATCTGAAAGTATTTACGGATGACCTTGACACTAGGAAATATGCCCAAAGATTGGGAATTCCAGTTTCAGGAACTATTGGTGTGCTTCTGATCGCTATAGAAAAAGGAATCCTTGCCTTGGAAGAAGGCAATAGTCTGCTTTCTGAGATGATCCAACACGGATATTACTCGCCTTATCAAACGTTGAATGAATTATTAAGATGAATACAGCATCGAATTCATGAATATCAACAAGGAGAGACACTCGATGCAACTCACCGGACAGCAACGCCAACAATATCTGGAACAAGGTTACACGGTGATACGCCAGCTAATCTCAGTCGAAGAAGCATCGTGTGTGCGCAATCGTCTCATGGATTTGCTGGAAGACGACTGCGGTTGGCCCAGTGCCCACTTTCAGGTACTCGATCCGGCGAAATTCAGAAACGATAAAGGTGGGTTTATTCCGATTGGTGTGCAACTACCTGCCAAACGCGAGCGAGTTTTCCGAGACATCGCCGATCACCCGAATCTGCAAAGTGCCATGTCACAACTCCTGGGCGGCCCCGCAAAACGATTTACCGATCAAGCCCTCATCAAGCACCGCGATATCAGCGGTCAATCCTTTTTTCATCAGGATTCGTATTATTGGCATCTCGCTCCCAAACAAGGCTGCAATGCCTGGATCGCGCTAGATGAAGTAGCGGTGGGAGCATCTGCACTTGCCATCCTGCCCGGCACACATAAATCATGGGACTTAGCACCACATGAAGGATACTACGACGAGCCGAGTTTCCACGTCGCCCGTAGCGGTGATGCGTTTAAGCGGTGGCGAATTCCGTTTAATCAGATAGATTTTTCTGGAGAGGTGCTGTTGTCTATGTCGGCGGGGGATGCAGCGTTCTTTACCAATTACACCTGGCATCGCTCCGAACCGAACAGATCGGGTTGCCATAAGTGTGCCTATGCGATTGCATATCAGTTGGCAAATGATGAATGACTCAAAAATTCCACCCCAAATCCATGATTTACTACAAGAGATCGGTAAGGAAGTACACCAACCAATCTACGTCGTTGGCGGTTTTGTTCGTGACCTCCTACTGAGGCGCGAGAACTTAGATCTTGACATCGTCATCGAAGGAGACGCTATCGCCTTTGCTCAATATCTCACGGATAAATGGGACGGTCGATTGCAATCGCATCGCAAGTTCGGAACCGCAACTGTGACACGCCCGGATGGATTTAAGATCGATTTTGTTAGTGCTCGTAGCGAAACGTATGAGCACCCTGCTGCGTTACCATTAGTCAGATGGGGAACAATTGAAGACGATCTGTACCGCCGTGATTTTTCGATGAATGCGCTCGCAATGGATCTGAATCCCGATAGTTTTGGCGCGCTTGTCGATTGTACGGACGGATTAAAAGACCTACGCGCGGGAAACATTCGCGTGCTGCATAATCAAAGCTTCATCCATGATCCCACGCGGATTTTTCGAGCCATTCGATATGAACAACGCTACGGTTTTCAAATTGTTGAAAATGACCAGACCTTGATTCGTGAGGCGATTTGTCAAGGTGTGTTAGAGTTTGTCAGTGGGCAACGGATACGAAATGAAATCGACTGTATTCTAGCAGAAGAAACCGTGCCTCGAACGGTTCAACGGCTGCGCGAATTCGATCTCTTTCGCGCTATTCAACCGAAATGGAGCGTTCCGGTGGATTTTACCACTCGCTGGAATGCCGCTCGAAAAGCGATTGATTGGGCATCGAAGTATTTGTCCGAAGATAAAATCAACATCGACGCGATGCTTTGGATGACGCTGTTAGGTTGCCTTCATGCAACAGAAGCAGTTAGCAACAGGCTGGGATTGGAAAATCAACTGCGGTCAAAGCTCATTGCCAAGGGACGTTTATGCAAGACTTTAGACAAGCTGAATCCAGATTCCAAGCCGAGCGAGGTCTATATGCTCTTAAAACCCTATCCCCTAGAGGCGTTAGTTTTTACGCTCATGCAAGTGGATTGGCAGACGGAAAATATCAAAAATTACCTAATCAAGTTGCGTCGTGTTCAGCCGCTGATCAGCGGAGACGATCTAATTCAGTTGGGCTTGAAGCCGGGTAGATGTTTTACAGACCTGCTCTGGAAAGCGTTTTCCGCGCAATTAGATGGGAAAGTATTTACCAAACAAGAAATTTATCAACTGTTAAGGATAAAAGATGAGATTTGATCCATTTGCTGCAATTATTGTCGTGACCGAATTTATAATTCTACTCACCTTTCATGAATGGGGACATGCAAAGTCCGCTCACATGTTGGGTGATTCGACAGCAAAAGATGAAGGGCGGCTGACATTCAATCCCGCAGCCCATATTGACCCCATCGGGACAATCCTTCTACCTCTTCTCGCACAGCTTTTTGGTGGCATGTTCTTCGGCTGGGCCAAGCCTGTACCTGTTGATCCACGGAACTTGAGAAATCCCAAGCGTGATATGATGATCATTGCAGCCGCTGGTCCAATAATGAATATTATCTGCACTTTCGTCATCTTATTGGGAATCAAACTTCTCAAAGAGACAATTGGATTCCCAGATCGAAGTTCCGCCATGCAGAAACAGATTTGGTTATTCTTAAGGCAATCAGCCCAGATTAGCATCATTCTTGTCGCATTCAACATGATTCCCTTATTTCCTCTTGATGGATTCAGTGTTGTCTACGGCCTGCTGCCGTGGAAGCAGGCGCAAGCGTTTGGGAAATTGCGTCCTTATGGTATGATGATTTTACTCAGCCTCCTGTTTTTACCCGATATGCTAGGGATTCCCTCACGATACAACCCGATACGTGTCATTATTGGAATAATTTATTCAAATCTGTATAACTTGCTTGCAACACTCGTGGGTTTGCGCTGAATGGTGAGAAAGCTCATGGTAGATAAGGAGGTGAGAACATGCCTGCAAAATCACTGAAAAACACGGCTCTCAACCACATCTCAAAGATCATCGATCAGGTCTTTGAAGACAGCGAAGTTTACAGAGAAGAGATCAATAAAGCTGAGTTTATGCAACATATGTCCTCGCGGCTGGATAACGGACTACCGTCTGAAAAAGTGATTTCCATTAGCGAAGAGAGGCTCACGCAAATCGTCAGAAGACACATGGCATACGAGTTGTTGGGTACGTTGCTAGATGGTCTAACTCCTGAAGAGATTAGGATTTTTAACGAAGCAGTCGAAGGGAGATAGTTCTTTTGTACCTTCTTGATACAAATATCATCAGTGCCCGAATGCAGAATCATGAAAAAGTCGAGGCAAAACTTGAGGATGCTGCCGATGCTGAGGAACCCGTTTTCATGAGCGGTATCAACCACTACGAGATTAAACGCGGGCTTTTAGCCGTCAATGCCACCAGGAAGATGAAAATTTATGATGCAATTCGTCAAGATTTCCAGATGTTATTTTTGGACAATGAGGAAGTGTTTGAAAAGGCGGCTGAGATTCACACTGATTTAAAGCAGAGGGGAGAACTTATCCAAGACGCTGACATCTTTATTGCTGCAATGGCACTGCTGCAAAACTTGATTCTGGTCACGAATGATTCACACTTTCAGCGGATAAGTAGCCTGACTACAGAAAATTGGATAACAGATTCAAATTAGGAGGTGAGAGCATGCCTGCAAACTCACTGAAAAACACGGCTCTGAACCGTATCTCAAAGATTGTTGACCAAGTCTTCAAAGAGAGCGAAATTTTTAATGAAGAAGTCGATAAAACCGAATTTATGCAAGTATATTCAGATTTAATAGATAACGGGTCCTCTCCGAAGGAGTTGATCTCTATCGCCGATGAGGAACTGACACGAAGAGTTAGACAATTGATGGCAACGGAACTGTTGGGGACGTTGTTAGACGGTCTAACACCTGAAGATATTCGGATTTTTAACGAAGCTGTCGAAGGGAGATAGTTCTTTTGTACCTTCTCGATACAAATATCATCAGTGCTCGAATGAGGAATGATGAAAAAATAGTGGCAAAACTTAGGCAAACAATTGATTCTAAGGACGCAGTTTTCATGAGCGGAGTGAGCTATTACGAAATCAAACGCGGGCTTTTAGCCGTCAATGCCACGAGGAAGATGAAAATTTATGACGAAATTCGCAAACAATTTCAGATGCTGTTTTTGGACGATGAAGCCGTGTTTGACAAGGCCGCTGAAATCCACGCTGACTTAAAGCAGAGGGGAGAACTCATCCAAGATACGGACATCTTTATTGCTGCCACGGTACTGTTGCAAAACTTGATTCTGGTCTCGAACGATTTACACTTTCAGCGGATAAGTAGCCTGACTACAGAAAATTGGATTAGAGATTGAACTGAGGAAGGATATAACAACAATGGGAAAAAAACGATTGGTTAGCGGTGTTCGCCCGAATGGCTTGTTGCATATCGGGCACCTTGGAGGAATGCTCACGAATACAGCGAATCTGCAAGATCAATATGAATGCTATCCCTTTATCGCAGATTGGCATGCACTCACCGATGCAATAGACACCTCAAATCTTCCCGAATATACATTACAGGTGGCGATTGATTGGCTCAGCGCAGGAATCGACCCAGAAAAAAGTAAACTTTTCGTTCAGTCTCATGTTCCCGAACATGCGGAATTATCAACCCTCCTCGCAATGGTAACGCCTGTATCCTGGCTTGAGCGGTGTCCGACGTATAAGGATAAGGTACAAAATATCGAGCAGCGCGAGGGGCCTTCGACCGGTTTATTGGAATATCCAGTTTTGATGACGTCGGATGTAATCATCTACAAGGCGGAGGCAGTCCCGGTTGGCACAGACCAGGTCGCACACCTAGAAATTTCGCGAGAAATCGTTCGCAGATTCAATCATCGTTTCGGGAATGTTTTCCCGGAACCGCATCCGCTGTTGACCGAAGCATCGGCACTACCCGGGCTTGATGGCCGTAAGATGAGTAAGAGTTACAACAACACAATTGAACTTTCAGACCCGCCTGAAACCGCACAGAAAAAGATAATGCAAATGCTGACCGATCCGGGGCGTGTGCGTCGCACCGATCGCGGCAATCCTGACGTATGTCCGGTCTTTGCTTATCACAAGACGTATAACTCCGACGAGGTGCCACAAATTGATCAGGATTGTCGTTCCGCGTCAATCGGATGTGTAGATTGCAAACGGAATCTCGGCAATAAGCTGATCGCGAAGCTGACACCATTTTATGAAAAACGGGCAAAGTGGGCGTCTAAACCGAATGATGTGCGTGAAGTGCTTGCGGATGGAGCCAGCCGAGCCAGGAAGGTCGCTCAAGAAACCATGGCAGAAGTCCGATCCGCTATGAATTTAGCGTAAATTTTCAAAGATGAGTAAGGGAAGGTTTATATGTCTCCCGAAACTGCACTTCCAAATCCACAAGCTGTAAAATCTATCTATTCAATCAAGCTTGATGGCTTTGAAGGCCCTCTGGATTTACTGCTCTATCTTATTCAGAAAAATGAGATGGACATTCAGAATATCCCAATCTCGGACATTACGGAACAGTACTTGGATTATCTGAACTTTATAGAGACGCTCGATCTGGACGTTGCCTCGGAATTTTTGGTAATGGCAGCAACGCTACTTTACCTCAAATCAAAGAGCATTCTGCCTTCTGCGACATCAGACCAGCCGCAGCTTTTTAAAGATCGGGAAGAACTTGTCAGGCAACTTTTGGAATACAAGCAATTTAAGGACGCGGCTAAAGCACTGGATAGGTACGCCAACAGGCGCGAACAGAGATACGGTCGGAATGCACCTCCGCATACCGACCTTGGTGAATTGCGTGAATTCCAAATTCGAGCAACGCTTTTCGATCTCATCGCCGCTTTTAAGCTGACGACTGAAAGACAGAAATTTATTGACGACGAGTCTTACGAGGAGATCCAAGAAGAACCCATCACGGTTGAGGAAAAAATGGCGTTTTTGGAACGCCGACTTATTGATGGTGAACAGATCCGATTCGACGATCTTTTCTCGGAGTTCGCAAGCAAAATTGAACAGATCGTAACTTTCCTCGCGATTCTGGAATTAGTTCGCCTTCAGCGTATCACGGCAGTGCAATCAGGCAATTTTGGAGACATTTATATCGTGAAGCGTGATGCATCAACCAAAAGCACGTAGCGCATCCAAAACGAGGCAAAGGAAGAATCACCCAATTAACATGAGCGAAGATTCCACACTCTCCATTCAGAATACAGCCAGTGATTTTCAAGATGCCTCCGAACTAAGTCTGGACGAAATTCGGTCAATCCTCGAAGCAATTATGTTTGCTGCCAGCGAACCCGTTTCGCTGAAGCAATTCAGCCAGATTTTCGAGAGCGTGTCAATACGGGAGATTCGCCGGTTGCTCATGCAGTTGCGTGATGAATATCGAGAAACGAATCGCAGTTTCGAGCTTGTCGAGATTGCCAAAGGATTCCAGATCTGCACACGTCCTGAATATCACAGTTGGATTGAGAAATTTTACACCCGCCAAGTGCGCGTCAAGCTTTCACCTTCCGCGCTTGAAGCCCTTGCCATCGTTGCCTACAAGCAACCAGCGACACGGGCGGTTCTCGAAGAAATTCGCGGTGTCAATAGTGACAGTGTCCTCAATTCGCTGATCGAAAAAGGATTGGTCCGCATCGCAGGGCGAAACCCCGGACCGGGGCGTTCACTTCTGTTCGCGACGACCGATGAATTTCTGCAACAATTTGGGCTAAAAGATCTCTACGAATTGCCGTCGATGGAGGAAATTGAGCAGCTCTTAAATGAAGCACAAAATGATTGAGGCAAGGTTATTTATCCTTCTCCCAAATTGAACCTTGGTTGAGAAAATGATGCCTCTGTAGGAGCAAAAAAGATGAAATACAATGCTTGGTTCCAATGCAGTGAAGGTTGCAACGAAACGTACTCGCTTGATGAGATCATCTACCGTTGCCGGAATTGCAACGGTTTGTTGGAAGTCCGGCATGATATAGAAGCACTCAAACATCGAGGTGCGGCTGCGTGGAAAGAGCTTTTCGATAAACGATATATGAGAACTGAATACCCTTATGGTAGCGGTGTTTGGGGCAAGAAAGAGCTTGTCTGCCCGAACATCGATACTGAAAATATCGTTTCGACGTATGAGGGTGGGAGCAATCTCTTTTGGGCGGAACGGTTCGGGCGGGAAATCGGCGTTCCGGATCTCTGGATCAAGCAGTGCGGAAACAGTCATACAGGCTCTTTCAAAGACCTAGGAATGACCGTTCTGGTTTCTATGGTTAAACATATTATCTCGCAGGGCAGAGACGTTCGCGCCGTCATATGTGCTTCCACAGGAGATACTTCTGCGGCACTGGCAGCTTATGCCGCCGCCGCAGGAATTCCAGCAATTATCCTCTTACCGAAAGATAAAGTATCCCCGGCCCAACTTATTCAGCCGATTGCTAACGGTGCGATTACGCTGGCTTTAGATACAGACTTTGACGGTTGTATGGCAGTTGTCCAAAAACTTTCCCAGAGAAAGGATTTCTATTTAGCCAACTCTATAAATTCTTTGCGCATCGAAGGACAGAAAACGATTAGTATTGAGATTGCTCAACAGTTTGATTGGGAAGCGCCCGATTGGATCATCATTCCAGGAGGGAACTTAGGAAATGTAACAGCACTCGGGCTAGGATTTTTAATCATGAAAGAGCTTGGAATTATCACTCGGATGCCACGCATCGCCTGTGCTCAAGCCGCCAAAGCGAATCCTCTGTATCGCAGTTACCTAAAAAATTTCAAGGAATTCAAGGGACTTACCGCCCAACCAACTCAGGCAACCGCCATCCAAATTGGGCACCCCGTTTCGTACCAACGAGCCATACGCACTTTGCAGCAATTTGACGGAATTGTGGAGCATGCAACCGAAGATGAATTGGCGAATGCAGCGGCAAGGGCGGATCGAACCGGACTCTTTAACTGTCCCCACACAGGTGTTGCCCTCGCAGTTTTGCTCAAACTTGTGGAAAGGAAACAGATTCTCCCTAGCGACCAAGTTGTCGTTATTTCAACGGCGAGCGGACTGAAATTTTCGGAGTTTAAGATTGGTTACCACCAGGACAAATTACCCGAAATTCAATCACGGCACATGAACTCACCAATCGAGCTTGAAGGCAATTACAACGTCGTCATGAAAGCGGTTGGCAAGCACTTGGACAAAAATCAATCCTAACGTTGGATAAAAAAAAGGCCCGTTTACATACCGACGAGACTGATTCAGGATGTGGGTATTGTAACTCCCCCGACAATTGTTCGATGCACACAGATCTCCTCATCAAACAGGACGATGTCAGCCGCCTTTCCCACCGCCAAAGAACCCCGTTGCGCATCTATCCCCAAAATTCTCGCTGGGACAAAGCTTGCCATCTTAACCGCCTCTTCAAGCCGCACACCCACCATATCCCGCATCACACGGATGGTGTCGTTCATCTGTATGGTGCTACTTGCGTAACCGGTGTTGTCGGGCATCGTCGCAACGCCGCCTTTTACGATTGCCTCCGTGCCGTTCTTTGATCCAAAGGTATAAACTCCGTCAGGCATTCCCGCGCCACGCATTGCATCGCTGACAACAGCGAGTCGATCGGTCGTCTTACACTTGACGGCGAGTTTCATCAGTTCGGGAGGAAGGTGTCTTCCGTCAGCGATAACCTCGGTCGTTAAATCATCAAGAAGCAAAGTGGATTCGATTATCCCCCCTTCGCGTTTCGGTCCCGTTTTGATGACGCCAGACATCGCACAATAAAGATGGGTGCTATGTTTCAATCCTAATTCCACTGCACGGGCGATCTGATTATAACTTGCGTTGGAGTGCCCGCAGCTTGGAACGATATTCCGTTTGGATAGCTCTTGGATTAATCCATCTGCGCCCTCGATCTCTGGCGCGAGCGTCATCAATCGAATCTGGTCAGTCGCGTCGAGAAGTTGGAGATATTCATTAGGCGCGGGATTGCGAATGGCCTCCGCTAGGTGACATCCTTTCTTCTCAAAGTTAAAATAGGGGCCTTCGATATGGATTCCGAGAATTTCAGATCCCACGCCTTTTTTCGATTGAGCATGATGAACGGCATCAATCGCGACGAGGATATTCTCCAACGAGTCCGCTGCCGTCGTGGCGAGCAAACCGGTTGTTCCACCCTTCGCGTGGAAGGTGGTCACCGTAAGCAAATCGTCTATTGTTGCATCCATCACATCCGAGCCATTCCCCCCGTGAATATGTAGATCGATAAACCCGGGAGATACGTAGAGATCACTCGCGTCTATCGTTTCGCAATTGCCAGCCTTCAAATCGCCGGGAGTGATTTCCGCGACGATTCCATCTTCGATCAGCAACGAATACCCATCTAAAACGGTATTGGTGGTAATTAATTTCCCATTCTTAATCAAGAGTCGTTCAGCCATGCAAGCCTCCTTATGTGCTCTGAGTATTTAACGGAATGGAGCTATCTCTAGCGCATCAATTCACCGAATTTAAAAAGCAATCGGTGCCGCCCTCAGCCTAAGTAAAGATCGGGATGGTCATAGGCACCGAGCAGACCATCGAATGCCCCGGCTCAAGACTTCACGAAATTGCGGGTGAGAGTATGTATCATTGTCATGTCCACTCTGAAAACAGAAAACATGGGAATTTCGATACTCGCGAGTCCAACCGATCACTTTCATGCTTTTCGGGTGGTTGACCGTTAGCAAGATATGGCTGCCTTCATCCGTGTCTTTCATGGTGTATGTCTCGTCGGGCATCTCCCAATCGTCAAGGCCAGCGGTAATGGGATGATTCTTATCGGCGACCTGTACATGAATCCGTTGCCCCATGTGATAACCGAAGCTTCGATCGTCGATGCCACAGATGTCGGAGAATATTTCCCACTCCGGATAAGCTAGAATGGCGTGATGGAGAATCACCAATCCCTGACCTCTATCCGCCAAACTGAGGATGGTCCGTTCTGCTTCCGGGTCGGGATATGGTCTATGAAAATTATAGAAGACCACGCTCTTGTACTGGCTTTGGTTTGGATCTTTTACAAAATCTGAAAGATCTTCTCGGACAAATTCGATTCCGTCCATACCCTCAAAAACAGCATCGAACTCGGCTTCTTGGAAACCATGCTTTCCCGTTACAATAGCAATTTTCATTTGATTATCCTGTGGGTTGAATGAGGTTTATAGAGAAAAAGCCCCTCGTTATAAAAAACGAAGGGCTTTTGAATTGGTGATGCCGGGTTAACCCGCACATCTGAGGATTTTAATTAACGACTGTTCTTTAGACCGCCCCAGGTTGTTGTCAATTTGCTCCTGGGATCGACTGCGAGGTTAGTGCCTTCTGGTAGCAAAATCTCAAACGCGCGAAGCCTGAAATTTCTATCTTTCGCGGGCGGAGGATCTGGTTCCCACTTGTCATTGGTGAACCAAACAGCGAACTGCACTTTCATACCTTTCTCAAATTCGATGAGGCCGGTTTTCTGGTCATCATCGATTGGCACGCCTTTCGGATCGACTGTACCGGCTTCTAATGCTTCCGTAAACCATTCACCGGCTGCTGCATCAGCCTTGATTCGGGTCTGGAGAATCAAAAGTTCGCCCTTGTTCTGATCAATGATGTTTTTCGCGATTTTTTTGACACTATTTAAGCCCTCAACCCTACCCCTAAGATCGACTTCAACAAAGATACCATTCTTGGTATCTTCGGGTACGAACTGGGCACTTTGCGATTCGATGATGAATCGGTATTTACCCTTGACCGGAAAAACAACCCATTCTGGGGTGACGATTGGCTCTCTGCCGCCCCAGTATCCCCAACCTTGCTCGTTATTCACAGCCACATCTCCGTGGAAATTACCGAGGTCTTTCAAATCAAGTGCTTCAAATCTCACGGGGGCTTCCACATCTGCCAAGGCAAACGTCGGAAGAACAATTAACCCAACGAGGAAGAGCAATGACAATATTCGCATCTGTTTGATACTCCTTTCGAGGTTGATGTTAAAAAAAATTATAAATAGAATAACATATTCTTATCGGGAAATGCAAATTCCTGTCTTGTTACTAGAAATATTGAGATGATACTCCGTCCATGCCCAATCGCCCAGATGGGTCATTTTATCCAGTAGAAATTACCGCCAGAGGCTGGCCAGTCAAGAACATACAAAATCTGGTCTTTGGTCTTGTATTTTTTAACTATATTACGTACCATTGACCAGCGCTTTTGTATTTCATCGGACTCGAGCTTTTTGAAGGTCTCTGTGCCGTCCTCTGGAATGACCTTACCCCAGCATGTCATAGCGAGATTCTGTAAGGTTTCAATCTTTGTTTGCCGAGGTTTGTGCGTATCTCTGATCACCTTGTCTATTCGGTAGATAATTTGCGTGACTGACATTTCAGACCTCCTTGAAATTAACGTCTCGCAGTGATGAATGTTCGTTGATTGATGACTCTCCTCCGTACCGTGAAGCCTGCTTCACGTAGCGCATCACTTATCGGTTGCTCACTAAAGAGCCCTGTGGTAATAATAATTCGCTTTACCTGAAGGCTTTGCGTTTGTCTGATAAAAGCACTTGGGGCAACAAAGTCCCCCGACGGGACTTCGACGAAAGGAACGTTTGAGGTTCGCAGGAAACGAACATTGTTTCCAACGATGGCACTCAAATCCACTTCATTGACATTCGCAACGATTGTGTTCGGACCTGGATTGATGTCAACGTGCAAAAAATCCGGCCTCTGGCTACGGGGTGAGATGAAATTGTCCAGAGGCCCACCTATGTTCACAACCTTTATACGATCTTGCTGGCTCGCTGGGGCCCCTGGCGATGATGTTGGCACTTTTGTAGATGAGAGTTCAGCCATCAGATGTGGATGTGATTGAGATGATACGTTCACAACCTTCTCAAGGTTCAAGTGCTCCAAATGTGGCATTTCTAAAAGAACTATCGGCGCGAGGATTTGATCTGGCCCCATTGGGTTGCCAATTTGCCTTTGGCATCAACAGCCAGAAAATCGGCAACGCCGTTATCCATAATTGCTTTGACTTCATCTTCCGAGAGACCGCGCTTCCAAATGTTGAGTTCATCCATTAAACCGGTGAACGGACGGTTGTTGTCGATGTTGTAGCCAACGCGAGCCCCCATCCCCCAATCGGGAGCAATTTTAAGGCCTGTGCTATTATCTTCACCAACGGGTGTACCGTTGATGAACAGGATTGCGCCGGGTTTTCTTTTTTGATCGTAGGTCCCAGCATAATGTACCCATTCGTTCATTTTGTTCTTTCCCGCTCGTATGTCGAATATTCCCGCCCCTCCGGCACCACGTAGCAACCAACGATAATTCCCACCACCACGCGCTTCTGGATGGACAAGCCATGTCGCATCGCTGGCACGGGCGTTGAAAATCGCCATATCACTAATGGCTTCAACATTGATCCACGCGACGACGCTCATCCCTTCCGTTGGGATATCCTCTTTTGGGATATTCGGCCCGTCAAGATCGAGGAAGGTGCCTTGCTCAAATTTGGCGGCCTTCCCGAATTTACCACCATCCACTTGGGTGACCTTGCCGTTAATCTTCCCATCATGTCC
>JADFGN010000139.1 GCA_022567695.1 Candidatus Poribacteria bacterium
TCCACATTGTTACCAAGAAGGGCAAAGGATACGTCCCCGCCGAGACAGATCCAGTCGGTTTCTACAGTGTCAGCGGAAAGTTCAATCTCGAAACAGGCAAATCACTCGCCCCTAAACCATCGGTTCCCAAATATACCGACGTGTTCAGTCAAACCCTCATCGAGCTAGGCAGACACGATTCGAGAATTGTGGGTGTTACGGCTGCCATGCCGGGCGGCACCGGATTGGACAAATTTCAGGAGATCTTTCCCAACCGTGTTTTCGACGTTGGTCTTGCTGAACAGTGTGCTGTCACTTTTGCCGCGGGGCTGGCGACGCAGGGCGTTAAACCGGTCGTAGCGATTTACTCAACTTTTCTACAACGCGGCTATGATCAGGTGGTTCACGATGTCTGTGTCCAGAACCTCCCCGTGATCTTCGCATTAGACCGCGCCGGGCTTGTTGGTGCTGATGGCCCAACCCATCACGGCGTTTTCGATTTCGCGTACCTGCGCCATCTACCCAACATGGTAATCATGGCGCCGAAAGATGAAGATGAGTTACAGCACATGGTGAAAACGGCTATCGAGTATGAACAGGGGCCAATTGCCTTCCGTTATCCGCGTGGGACAGCCGTTGGCGTACCGATGGCAAGTCAACCACAAGCCTTGCCGATCGGAAAAGGGGAGGTGTTGCGTGAGGGAAAGGAACTGCTCATCTTGGCCATTGGAAACTGCGTGCATCCCGCATTAGAAGCGGCGGAGGTGTTGGCGAATTCAGGTGTTTCAGCGACGGTCGTCAATGCCCGCTTCATCAAGCCGCTTGACGATGAGCTGATTCTTCCACTCGCTGAGCAGATTGGAAAGGTGATTACGGTTGAAGATGGCGTATTGGCGGGAGGATTTGGAAGTGCTGTGCTAGAAACGCTCGCCGATCGCGGAATATCAGGAGTGTCAGTGAAACGCCTTGGCATTCCGGATGAGTTTGTTACACATGGAGATGTGAAAACTTTGTATCATCACTGCGGCTATGACGAAGATGCGATTGTTCGTGAGGGATTAAAGCTTGTCAAGTAACAAACAACGGCTAGATACATTGCTTGTAGATCGATGCCTTGCCGAAAGCCGGGAGCGAGCGAAACGGCTTATCCTCGCTGGCGAAGTTCTCGTTGGAGGTGAATCGTACCTCAAACCGGGACGGCTTATCCCCACCGATTCGACAATTAAAATTAAACAACCTTTACGATATGTGAGCCGTGGTGGATTGAAGCTGGAGAAAGCCCTGCAAGTTTTCGATGTTGATGTCTCCGGCAAAGTCGCGATTGATGTCGGTGCATCAACGGGAGGTTTTACCGACTGCCTGTTGCAACACGGGGCAAAGTTCGTGTACGCTGTAGATGTGGGCTATGGACAACTCGCATGGCAGCTTCGCCGAGACCCGCGAGTCCAAGCAATCGAGAGAACCAACATCCGCCAGATCGACATAGCCCTTTTTAATCAACCCATCCAAATCGGTGTAATCGACGTTTCCTTTATCTCCCTCCGAAAAGTGCTGCCAATTGTTATCCAACTTGTTGAACCCACAGGCGATATACTCGCCCTGATTAAGCCACAATTTGAGGCAGGACGCGAGCAAGTTGGCAAAGGCGGTGTTGTCCGCCATCCGCAGATTCACATTCAGGTCATCCAAAGGCTCATCCAATTTGTGCAGGACATCGGTAATTGTGTCGTGGGGCTGACGTATTCGCCCATTCGGGGACCAGCGGGAAACATCGAATATTTCCTTTGGTTAAGGAGGGACTCTGCCGTTTCTACGCCGGAGTGGCAAGACCTTACACCGGAGATGGTACAACAAGCACACACGGAATTGGTGAAGTAATTCTCAATAAAAAAGGACATTGAACATGCTAAAGATTATCCCGGGCATCTATAAAGAAGGAAAGGTTGAACTACTCGAAACGCCACCCAAAGAGAGTTTAGCACGTATCTTCGTCATTTTTGAAGTCTCAGAAAAAAAAAAGCAAATAAGCGAAAAAAAACGAAAGTTCGTTTGTCAGAATTGGAGGCTTGTGGCATGTGGGCAGATCGGACAGATTGGCCAGATCACCCAGCCTACTTCAGGATTATCAATTTCAAGGTAAATCAAAGGAGATGAAATGAACCAAGAAAGAACTCTCGTTTTAATCAAACCTGATGGCGTCCAACGCAGTCTGATTGGTGAGATTATCACGAGATTTGAACGCAAAGGCCTGAAACTGGCTGGACTCAAATTACTCAAACTCCCCCGCGAAAAAGCGAACGAACTTTATGAACCACACAGGGGAAAATTCTTCTATGATTACCTGATCCAATTTATGACGTCAACGCCGATTGTGGCAATTGCACTGCAAGGCAGAAACGCGATAGAGCTTGTCCGACTGGTCAACGGTGCAACGAAACCTGCCGAGTCTGAACCGGGCAGCATTCGGGGGGATTTCTCGATTGACATCACCCATAACGTCGTTCATGCTTCAGATTCCCCGGAGAACGCCGAAAGGGAATTGGGCATCCTGTTCGATCCGGGTGAAATTCTTGAGTATCAGCGGATTGATGAGGCGATTATTTATAGCCCGGAAATATAAGAATCGCTTAAACGTGAATTATCCTTCATGGTTTAGAGTGTGTCAATTGAGCCTAATCCGTCAAGTCAACCTCTCTGTTTGCCGATACGTTTTGATGAGAGTCAGTTTTATCTAGTAACAGATTTGTAAGTCTGGTAGAATATATGCAAAACCAATTGGGGGCAATTTTATGGAAGAAAAAGAAAATCCTGAATCCAAGCAGCCAGAAGCTCAATCACACGAAGACGAACACCTCCTCAAAACGAAATATGAATACGCCCCACAACATAAGACGATTTATATTTCAGGCGTCTTCGGTGGCATAACACAAAGAGGGAAAATTCATGCAAGTTTCTGGGTCGAAGGTGTACCCATTCCAAAATATGCTTATAACTCTATCCATGGAGAAGACGTAGCAAGATTGGGAGAGGAACGTATAGATCTCCGAGAATATGAAGACGATCTCCCTCCGGATGTGGTTAACTCTATCGAAATGTCTGCAATCCTCGATCCGACTGTAGCCCGTTCAATCGGACAGTGGTTAATCGATAGGGCGGATTTCGTTATCAGACAACGATTAGAAGATATTAAAGAACCCATGCAGCAAGCTCAAGGTGATACTGATGACGGAAATTCAAACACAACAAGTGACCAATGAGCCAGCCCTTTGGAATTATATCGACGATGGGAACCATTTTCTCCGTCGAGATTGGGCACGTCCAAAGTATTTATTCCCCACAGATGTAGCTACGTTGGTATCAGGGAGCCTTGTTTATAGTAAGTCAGAAAAAACCTCGGCTTCAACTTTTATCGGTCAACTCAATGTGTTACCAGTTCAAATCACCCAACACTGGCCAAGAATATCGGAACGATTCCACACCATACATCAGCGGGAAGATAATTGGGACGAATACGACTCAAAAAGACCAAATAGTTTGAGCCTGAGTCATGCCTTAAACCTTGTAAAAGATCTGTTAAACTCTGTCAGCCTGGCCGGGTATTTATGGCTGACTCCGTTCATCTCTAGCGATGAGGATGGGCATATAACTATAGAATGGTACAAAGGAAAACATGAATTACATATTGAAATAAGAGAGAATGAGGCGGAATACATTAAGGTGTGGGGGGCTAATATTGAAAGTGAGATGCATGTGGACTTTCTAAGCAAAGACAGTTATCTAACTCTTTGGGAATGGCTACTTAATGGATAAAAACGACTACATCTTGGATGATGAACAACTCTACCGAAGTGTGCGGGGGAAACTAGAATACGAGGAGTATTCTTACAATGAAACAACAGGCGAGCTTAGAATTAGAGACGTAGCTTTTCGTGATAGAAATAATAAACCATCCGTAGATAGAGCGAAACTACGAGGATTTAATCCTTCTCTCTCTAAGTTGAGTGAAACAGATGGCATTGTCAGCCTTGTTACTGGTGAGGTTCGTGCAATAATAGGAGATGTAAAAACAAAAACCGATACGGGAGATGTCGTACACTCTGTAGATGTTGTCTATAAGCCGATTTACAAGGTTCCAAAAAATCTTGCCCATTCAGAAATCACTGTAAAACCGAATTTTTTTGGCTCAACTAACAAACAAAAGAAGGCGTTCAGATTGCTACGATTTGCGCTTGCCAGACTTGCCACTGAAAACGGCTGGACATTACAACCGTAGGATGACTGAATGGTGCGTTTTTCTGCTTCAACCAATAAACTGCCCCTAGAATCTGTATGATATGGAATCTAGGAGCGGTTTTTTATGGGCATTGAAGTTTCATCACACAGTTGGAGAAGATTTTGATGGGTATCGCTGTCGGAATCCGAAGTGTTCAATATCATGCTTTGAGAAAACTCACACCAAACATTTAACTGATTCCTGTCTTCTTTAAGCAACACTGCTTGTACTTCTTTCCACTTCCACACGGACAGGGAGAATTTCGTCCAACGCGCTGGGGGACCTGCTGTTGCTGTTTCTTTTGGCGCATAAGCGGCATGATGCTGTCGGCTGGACGCCCTGCCTGTATTGCTGCACACATGAGTTTCATCGGTTGATCGATATGGTTGAAGAACATCTTATAACCGGCGCAGAGATAATTCAGTCCTTCCTCACCCGCTGGGGTTTTGATAAAGCGATTCTTCGGACAGCCACCGTGGCACACGAAACGGACTTCGCATTCTCGGCAATATTGAGGTAAGGTATCTTTCTTGTCCGTCCCAAATTTCCGCTGGAATGGTGACTCCACCATCTCTTTCAACGGCGTTTCCATGATGTTTCCCAGATAATAATTTGGGTCGACGTAGTGATCGCACGAGTAAAGGTCGCCGTTATGTTCAATTGCCATCGCATTGCCACACGTCTCACTGAAAATACATAGGCTCGGGGGATAACCTAGCCATGCTTCGAGCGATATGTCGAAAATCTGGACAAATATCTTCCCAATGTCGTTGACAACCCACTCATCAAAAATTGCACACAGAAATTGTCCGTATTGTCTAGCTCGTATTGAGCGATCGGTCACATTTTTCCCACCTAAATGCTCAACAGCCGGAATAAACTGGAGGAATTGTGCCCCAAGTGCCTTGAAGTAGCGATACACTTCAAGCGGGAAGTCTCCGTTGTAATCGTTCAAAACACAGAGTATATTGTAGTCCACCTCGTGTTTTTGTAAGAACTCCAATCCCCTGATGACAGCGTCAGAGGAAGGCCTTCCTCTTTTGTCGTAGCGGTATTTGTCGTGTAACTCAGGAGGGCCATCGATGCTAACCCCAATCAGGAAATTATTCCGCTTGAAAAAGGTTGCCCATTCGTCATCGATGAGCGTGGCATTGGTCTGGAAAGTATTCTGAATGCGCATACCGGGCCGTCGGTATTTATACTGATACTCGACGGCTCGGCGAAAAAAATCAACCCCCATCAACGTCGGTTCGCCGCCCTGCCAAGCAAAAGTCACTTCGTTGATTTGTTGAGCTTCGATGTATTGACGCACGTAATTTTCCAAGAGTTCATCCGTCATGCGAAACGACTGTGTATTGGGGTAGAGCTTCTCTTTGTCCAGATAAAAGCAGTATTCGCAATCCAAATTACAAATCGGACCAATGGGTTTTGTCATCACATGAAATGCTTGAGGCATCATATTTTGCTTCATTTTACTCCCCTTTTGTCCATTATTATTCTCCAATGTTTATTTTACAGATAATTGTAGCAGATATGGTGCGAGAGATCAACACAAAAACATCCGGCAATTCCCATCCTCAAGTCTGTGTCAGCAATCTATTGAGATTGACATTAGAATAAAAATATGAGAAAATATCGCAAAGCCGATCTAATATCTCGGTGAAATCAAGCATGTCTATTTTGGCAAATCCATCGACATAATAAGCTTCTGGCAACCAGTCGTTAGACCGCTCTGAAATGGCGAAAGGGGAAACAATGGACAATGCGGTGCGCCGCAACTATCGCAACATCAAGGTGCGTCCGATTGCAGGTGCGCTCGGCGCTGAGATTCACGGCGTAGACCTCGCACTGCCCCTACCCGATGAAGTGATTACCGAACTCCGCCAGGCCTTCCTCGACCATCTGGTAATCTTCTTGGCTGACCAAGAACTCACTCCGCAGCAGCAGCTTATCTTTGCCCAGCGGCTCGGTGAGCCAATGGAATACCCACTGCTGAAGGGACTGGCCGAATGTCCGCAGGTAACCGCCGTGATCAAGCTAGAGCACGAGCAGGTGAACTTCGGTGGCATATGGCATTCTGACACCACGTATCTACAGCGTCCGCCGATGGCGAGCATACTTTACGCTGTCGAGATCCCGACCTACGGCGGCGACACGCTTTTCGCCAATCAGTACATCGCCTACGATACCCTCTCGGACGGTCTTAAGAAGACGCTGGAGGGCCTCGTCGGTATCAATACATCGACGAATCCCCAGTCCGCCAATACGCGGGAGCACCGCTTACGCGACACAGGCACAGAGCTGAAGGTGCTCGTCGGTGAGCATCCTGTCGTGCGCACACACCCGGAGACTGGACGCAAGGCACTTTACGTGAATATTGGCCACACGACACACTTCAAGGGGTGGACGGAGCAGGAGAGCATGCCTCTGCTAAACTATCTCTTCGAGCACCAAGTCCGCCCGGAGTTCACCTGTCGCTTTCGGTGGCAGCGCGGATCTCTCGCCTTATGGGATAATCGATGCGTCCAGCACAACCCGGTAAATGACTATCAGGGGTTCAGGCGCGTAATGCATCGCGTCACGCTGGTCGGCGACAAACCGTGCTGAGTACCCGTCAGCATCCGCATCCAGCCAATGTTCCTGAACAGTTCGGCAGTGTCCATCCAGGGGATCGGAATCTACCTCATCGAATGACACAAATCTTTTTCTTCGGCATAGGCTCGGCAAGTATGCATACGATTTGAAAAACACAGAAATATACGCTGACATGACATCATGGAATGAGATTATGATGATCACTGAACAAGAGATACAGCAATTCGACCATCTGGGGGCGGTGACGATCGATACACCGCTTACAGCGTCCCAAATATCTTCGGCAGTAAACGCCATGAATCAACTGCTGCCCTTTCAACCCGGCACCGCAGAACAATTAAAATTATAATGGAGGAATTATGATAGGCGTATTAACTCACCATTGGGCGAATAAGGAACAGGTCAATCAAGCTCGCGAACTCTTGGACCGCAATGGGTTAGCACAGAGCAAAGCACCCGGCTTCATTAGTCGGCAAACATTTATATCCTTGGCAGACGAAACTAAGATAACGACATTGGTTACCTGGGAGAATAATGAGATCTACGACGCTTGGCGTGCTTCTCCAGAGCGTGCCGCTGTAATGAGTGGAGCAAGAGTGCTGTGGTCGAGGCCTACTGAGTCTGAACGATTCGAGGTTGTAGGACGTATTGAGTCATGAGATACTCACCCACCGACTTGGATTATCAATTTGATTTTGTCTAGGTACTTAACGGAAATTTTCGGGGAAAAATAACACATGGATTTAGGTTTAAGGGGAAAACGAGCAATTGTCACAGGAGGCAGTCGTGGCATTGGTCGGTGCTGTGCAATTGCGCTGGCACGAGAAGGTGTGAGTGTCTGCATCGCCGCCCGAACACAGGAGGTGCTAGAACGCGTGGTTGAGGAGATCAACGAGACGGGCGGTAAAGGGCATGCAGTTGCTGTTGATTTGACGATTCAAGAGAATTGTGAAAAGGTTGTGCAGGAGACAGTGGAAATCTTTGGTGGCGTGGATATCTTGGTCAACAATGTTGGCGCGGCTAGGAATGCCGATATTTTGGAACTGCCGACTGAGTTGATTGATGATGCGTTGAAATTGAAGAGCTACAGTTACCTACGCATGTCTCAATTGGTAATTCCCTATATGAAGGCGAATCGGTGGGGACGAATTATCAATATTGCTGGCGGAGCTGGCACAAGTCCGACTCGGGGAAACATACCAACCGGTGTAGCTAATATCACCATACTCAATATGACACGAGCACTTTCAGATGCCGTTGCTGGAGACGGAATTCTGGTGAATACGGTTTGTCCGGGGTTGACCAATACTGCCCGAGCGCGCACACAGCAACGCGCTCGAGCGGAGCGAGAAGGACGGGAGGTTGAAGAATTGTTGCGCTACCTTGGGAGTGAACTACCAGCAGGGCGTATAGCCCAGCCAGAAGAAATTGCCAACGTGGTGACTTTTTTAGCATCCGAAGCCTGCTCTTACGTGTTTGGGAGTTCGGTCTACATGGATGGTGGCGGTCGGCGCGCAACGCCTTAAATACGACATGGGTATGGATGAAGCGAACCCGTTGATTAATCGTCTTACTCAAATCCAAAGGAAAGTAGAAAATGGCGAAAACTTTACCACTGGTTGCCGACCAAGACCTCGAAAGCCAAGTTGAAGCCCTAGAAAGAGAAGGCTATATCTACTTTCCCGGCGTTTTTGATGCTTTAGAAGTTGATGAATTGCGAGCAATTATGGAGCGGTTGAATGCAATTCCGGCGTGTTTCTAGATGCGATTGCCCTAATGTGGCGGGTAGCAGGGGCAGTTAATTTTCGGTAATTCAGCCGCTTGAGCTGCACTTGTCATTCTGAGCCGAGCGAAGTGCGTGAGGTCTGACTCGTCTCCGGGCTCGACTCCCCCACTCGAAGAGAATCTCGACAGTTAAATGACCCTAGGCGGGTAGAGATTCAGTTGGATTTAGTCACGCAATGTGTTATAATTGAACTCTATTGACACAGTCTATTTAACGATGCTGTGTCCTTGATTCATTTGTTTATCACTCAACGAGAAATTGAACCTTTCAAGGAGGAAAATAAACAATGGCGCATACATTACCCAACCTGCCTTATGCTCACAATGCTTTAGAACCTCATATCAACACACAGACAATGCAGATCCATCACGGCAAACACCATCAAGGTTACGTCAACAACCTCAACGCTGCCCTCGAAGGCCTTGACAACCTCGCCGCGTTGTCGGTCGAAGAGTTGCTTGGTAACATTGACCAAGTCCCCGAAGACAAACGGCAAGCTGTCATCAACAACGGTGGTGGACATGCCAACCATTCGTTTTTCTGGCAAATCATGAGCCCCACTGGTGGAGGGGGTCCAACGGGTGAATTTGCAGCTGCGGTCGAGTCGGCTTTTGGTTCCCTCGAAGCTGGGCATGAAGCGTTTGTGACCGCTGCTACGACCCGTTTCGGTTCTGGCTGGGCATGGTGTGTTCTTGATGAAAATGGGAACCTGCAAGTTTACTCCACAGCTAATCAGGACAGTCCACTCTTGCAGGGACACACACCGATCCTCGGGCTTGATGTTTGGGAACATGCCTATTATCTGAAGTACCAGAACAGACGTCCGGATTATATTGAAGCTTGGGATAACGTCATTAACTGGGAAAAGGTAAATGAAATTTACGTCGCTGCAAAAGGTTAGCTAACAGAGCGCCAAAAAACTTGACATCCGGGATAGCTCTGTGTATACTTAAACGCCATATTGAATGGGAATCCGGTTCTCCCTCAAATTGTGGGAGAGCCGGGAGTTCTTTACATAAAAGCGATGAAGGGGAGGAGTAAGTCGCCCGGTCTTGACAGAGAGGGAGATTCACTGGCTGAGAGATCTCCTAAAGTAACCACGACTGAATGTCGCCCCGGAGCTACTCGCCTGAAAACGTCTGAGTAGGGCGAGTCGGTTTGATGCCCGTTATCGCATCCCAATAAGTGCCCTTTTTCGCGGAAGGGAATTGGAGTGGTACCACGGTAAGGTCTTCAAGGGAAGCCCTTCTCGTCTCCAAATTTGGAACGAGAAGGGCTTTTTTGCTGACTGGGTATATCTCCACTTCGTGAAGTGCAAAGAAAGGGGGAGAGGTTCAAAGACGATAGTGCAAAAGGTCTTTGACGATTACAAAAATCAAGTTATTCCTTTCGGTTTTTGAGGTGAGAAAACAATATGGAAATATCAGGCGCAAAAATCCTTATTGAAAGTCTTAAACGCGAAGGGGTTGAGTATATCTTCGGGGTCAATGGTGGTGCAGCGATGCCGATCTTCGACGCGCTCTACAATCACCCCTATGTCAAACTCATCCCCATGCGACACGAACAAGGTGCCGCGCACGCCGCCGATGGCTATGCGCGCGCGACGGGAAAGGTGGGGGTTACGCTCGCTACCTCAGGTCCGGGGGCGACGAACCTCGTCACCGGAATTGCCACAGCTCACATGGATTCCATTCCAATGGTAGCGATTACGGGACAGGTTTATACCCACCTAATGGGAAACGATGCCTTCCAAGAATGTGATGTCATCGGCGTTACCCGACCAATTTGCAAGCACAGTTATTTAATCAAAAGTAGTGAAGAGGTTGCTGATGTGGTTGCGGAAGCATTCCATATCGCTGCCACAGGACGTCCTGGACCGGTGGTCATTGATTTTGCCAAAGATGCGCAGCTTAGCGAATCGCTCTTCCGCTATCCGGAGACGGTCAACATCCGCGGCTACAAACCCAAAGTCGATGGACATCCCCGCCAAATTGCCAAGGCAGTTGAACTTATCCACGACGCCGAGCGTCCGATGCTCTACGCGGGCGGCGGTGTGGTTCTTTCTGACGCTTCCGACGAACTGCGTGAATTAGCCATCAAAACCGGGATTCCAATCACGGTGACGCTTATGGGACTTGGTGCGTTCCCCGAAACCCATCCGTTGGCAATGGAGATGCCTGGCATGCACGGCTCTTGCTGCGCGAACTATGCGTTTACAGATTCAGATCTCGTTATCGCAATCGGTGCGCGGTTTGATGACCGTGTCACGGGGAATTTGAATAAATTTGCTCCGAAGGCGAAGAAGATTCATATCGACATCGATGCTTCCTGCATCGGCAAAAACGTCCCGATTGATGTGCCGATTGTCGGGGATGCCAAGCGTATTCTGGCAGAAATAAACAAGCTAGTGCACCGTGTGGACATTGAGCCTTGGATGCGTCAAATCGATGAATGGAAAGAGAAGTATCCTTTCGAGTACCATCAAAACGGCGATAACATTATGCCACAGTACGTGATCGAGCAGATTTATGACCTCTATTCTGATGCGATCGTTGTCGGAGATGTCGGACAACATCAAATGTGGGCGGCACAGTATTTCAAATTCACCGAACCCCGTCAGTGGTTAAATTCAGGTGGGCTTGGCACAATGGGGTTCAGCTTACCTGCGGCAATTGGCGCACAACTTGGGTGTCCAGACAAAACAGTTGTGAACATCAATGGCGACGGTTCATACTGTATGACGATTCAGGAGCTTATTCCCGCCGTCACGATGAAACTGCCGATCAAGATCTTCATCATTAACAACATGTATCTCGGCATGGTGCGGCAGTGGCAGGAACTTTTCCATCAGAAACGCTATTCCGGTGTTGATTATCATGATAACCCTGACTTTGCCCTGCTTGCTCAAGCATTCGGTGCGACAGGGCTCCGCGTTGAACGAATCGAGGATGTCCGTCCCGCTCTGGAAAAAGCAAAGAATATCAACGATGGTCCCGTTGTCATTGACTTTATTGTCGATGAAGAGGAGAACGTGTTTCCGATGGTTCCGGCAGGAGCGGGGCTCGGTGACGTCATACGAGGGCTAGCATAATGGCTGAGGAAAGACACATCTTTTCGGTGCTCGTGGAAAATCGCTTCGGTGTTCTGGCGCGAGTTGTGGGGTTGTTCAGTGGACGCGGTTTTAACATCGATAGCCTGAATGTGGCGGAAACCGATCAGCCGGATGTTTCGCACATGACAATTGTCACACATGGCGACGCGCAGATCATTGAGCAGATTTACAAACACCTGAACAAGCTGATTGACGTGATTAAGGTGAGTAACCTCACAACAGAAAATCATGTCGAGCGTGAACTGGTGTTAATTAAGGTGTACGCCGAACCGCACCGACGTGGGGAGATTCTTCAGATTGTGGAAATCTTCCGCGCGCGTACTGTTGATGTCAGCCCCACAGCGTTGACAATCGAAGTGACAGGTGACGAGGGCAAACTCAAAGCGGCGATTGATATGTTGCGTCCTTACGGCATCCGTGAATTGGTTCGCACAGGCAAGATTGCAATCATGCGCGGGGTCACGAAATAATTTTAAGAAATTTCCATTCCTGAATCGTACAGAAGGAGAATTTAATGGCAACGATTTATTACGACAGCGATACGAATTTCGACCTACTCAAGGACAGAACCGTTGCGGTGATCGGTTACGGGAGTCAAGGACGTGCCCAGTCATTGAACCTCAAGGACAGCGGCGCAAACGTGATTGTTGGGTTACGCCCATCCAGTTCATCACGTGCGAAAGCAGAGGCGGAAGGGCTCACTGTTAAAAGCGTGGAGGAAGCGGCTGCCGAAGGTGACATCGTTCAGATGCTCATTCCGGATGAATTACATGGCGGGGTTTATAAAGATCAGATCGAGCCAAATTTACAGGTGGGCAACATGCTGATGTTTTCGCACGGCTTCAGCATTCATTTTGGGCAGATTGCGCCGTCGGCGGACATTGACGTCGCGATGATTGCACCGAAAGCACCGGGGCTTCTCGTGCGGGAGATATTTGAGGAAGGCGGCGGGACACCGTGCCTCATTGCCATTCATCAGGACACGACAGGACATGCGAGGGACCTCGCGCTTGCCTATGCAAAGGGAATCGGTGGAACTCGTGCGGGCGTGATCGAAACGACCTTCCGCGAAGAAACGGAAACTGATCTCTTCGGTGAACAAGTGGTGCTCTGCGGTGGAATAACAGCTCTCGTCAAAGCCGCATTCGATATCCTCGTCGAGGCCGGTTATCAACCCGAAATGGCTTACTTTGAGTGCCTGCACGAACTCAAGCTCATCGTCGATCTCATCTACGCAGGGGGCCTTAGTAAAATGCGAAATGACGTGAGCAACACCGCAGAATATGGCGACCTTACGCGAGGCCCTCGGTTGATTGATGAGAGCGTCAGGGAGCGTATGCGTGGCATCCTCAAGGATGTGCAGAATGGCGAATTTGCGCGGGAGTGGGTGCTGGAAAATCGAGCAAATCAACCTGTGTTGCAAGCCCTTCGTCGCCAAGAAGCGGAGTTGGAAATCGAGAGGGTGGGGAAAGATTTGCGGAGTATGATGAGTTGGCTTAAGGAATAATAGCATGGTTCATGGAGTGCACATGCGAAAATGTCAACCCTCCGGTTGCACTCAGTTTCATCAAAGATGAACCATTCTACGAAAATCGCCACTGTAGTTGTAGTAGCGGCTTTCTGTTTATAGTGGAGATCAAGAGGGTGATTTATCGTCGATAACACGAAAACGCTTGATAGAAGATTCCAAATAGCTCCGGGAAAATACGATTATTTTTTTGGTAGAGTCGGTGGGAAAAATGCTGCACGCTCCCAACAGATCCAGCGTGTTTTAAAGGAACTCAGCATTGACGATACGCCTGCCGGAAGGGCAAGTTTGGAAGATATTTTTGAAAGAGGTTTGGCAGGCACAGAAGTTTGGCGTGGAAGCAACGATTATGGCATGACTATCAGAAGGGCGGTTGATGTGGGGAACAAGCGGCTGACTATCGCCTACTTTTATGAGAGAGGAGATCTGAACTCTATCCCAAAAGTGACAACGATTATTCCCAAGGAGTAAAACAATGGAAGTATCCCAGAATCAATATATCCTTTATCTTGAAAATCTGACAGAAGCATTTACTAATCAGTATTACAAAGGACTTAAGAGGTTGGAAGCGACAGATGAGCCCCGGAGCTATTGGTTGTTAGCTTGTCGATCAGGTACCGATAAGAAAAAAACGCTTTGGAAGAAACTCCTTCTACAAAATGCTCGTTCGATTCAACCCACGTTGCTTGAATTGGATAGTCCTCCACTGCTATATCTAGGTGTAGACGAAGTCATTTTTATTCTAGACTCACCGACTGGGGAACTGTTGGTACGTTATGATTTAGGAACACCGTTCTTGTGGTTTCACTCTTCCGAAGATCAAATTTTTGCGGTCTGTGAATTGGAGATTTACGCTTTTACCCTTCACGGAGGGTTAAAATGGACAACCAATTTTCCAGATGTTCTAAAGAATGTTGTTAAAAAGAACGAGCATTTGGAAGTTACAGATTTATCCGATCGAATCTACAGAGTCGATGTTTTGACAGGAAAGACGTTGATGAGAGCTTCCCAAGCAGTGTCGTCCTCCCCTTGAGCAATTATAATTTCGTCAACTTGTATCTTCTCAATAAATATTGAGAAGATACATATTTGCCATCCTGTAATAACGCGAACTACACGGTTCGGCTTAAGCTGAAAGATGATCTTCAGTCTTCGTCCACCGCGAGTCTGACCAATAAGTTGTTATGCCGCGCAAGGCTTTTCTATCCAATGAAGTATTTCATCTACAATGAAGACACGCTGATCGGGTGGTCACCACTTGACAAAGGTGACCCACCAATGGCCGTTGCGAGCGGCGTCTTCTATCCAAACAATCGAGCACAAAGGTATGGACATGACCCATCTCGTTTCGTTTCCCGGCACCGAGCAGACGAGCATCGCGGAGGTTGGCGGCAAGGGCTATGAGCTGATCCGGATGGTCTCCGCGGGCTTGCCTGTTCCGCCCGGCGCCGTGCTCACCACGGAGTTCTTCGCGCCCTGGTTCGACGAGATTCAGGCGTCCGCGACGTGGACGGCGTTGGCCGACGCGACGCCGGACCAGTGGGCGCCTCTCTGCAA
>JADFGN010000686.1 GCA_022567695.1 Candidatus Poribacteria bacterium
GGTTGAAATCGATGATAAGGCTATTGCTAAAGCGACGACCTATCTCAAAAACACCTTCGCTCGGATCGATCAGGGCGACGATGAAACAAAAGCGATTATCCTTCACGCCCTTTCAAAACGCAGTGAGGCAGACTTTGCCTATGCCAACCGACTCTATCGGCGCCGGAATCAGATGACGCCGACGGCACTTGCTTACACTGCCTTGATCTTTGTGAACATAGAACGGCTTAACATTGCAGGGGAGATTCTGGATGTATTAACCTCCCCCAACCTCTCCCCTAGCCCCTCTCCTAAGAGGAGAGGGGAGTCTGCTCGTTCAGTCGAGACAACTGCATTGGCGTTGCTGGCGATGGAATCCGCTCGTCCAAATTCCCCGTGGATTAAAGAAACGGTGGAATACTTAATTGGGCAACGAAGATACAACGGCTATTCGCCGTACAAAGCTAAGGGCCCCGTCGTTGCGGCATTGGCGACTTACTATCAGCGCACCCAATTCACCTCAAACGACTATAAACTGACGATATTTGTCAATGAGGTGGAGATCGAAACGATCGAAGTCCGTCGAGATGCCCCGAATCGTGAAATCAACATTCCAGCCGATGTATTAATGGGCGGGCGGAACAAAGTTGAGATGAGGATTGACGGACGTGGGGATTATACCTATCTCGCAACACTCAACGGATTTTCGTCTCAATTCACAAGTTGGGTTGGCGTTGAACCGAATCCGAACGAAAAATGGGAGAACACACGGGTGAGGCGACGCTACTACCATGCCCCGCTGGAATACGATGGACGACCGATTTCAGCGAAAAGTACGTCCAAAATTACGCAGTTGGTCGCTGGCACAAGAACCCATGTATCCGTCAGTGTCAACCCTGGAAAATATGGTATTTTGCGCCGCAACGGAAGAGCCAAAGGGTATCTTGTGGTCGATGAATACCTCCCCGCTGGAACGACGCTAGTTTCGGGTACGATTCATGGAGATTTCCAGCATCACGAGATTGGAGACAGCTTCATTCGTTTTTACTACGCTCCCCGATATCAGGTTCGCAACTATGGTTATCAGTTGATTAGCTATGCTCCCGGCGAATATCGTGTACTTCCCACTGTTATCCGGGACGCTATGCATCCCGGCGATATGCGAATCGGAACAGTTGCTTCGCTCACAGTATTGGGGTCGGGCGAAAAATCGGCGGATGAATACAAGATGAACAATGGCGAACGCTACGCCCTTGGGAAAGCATATTTTGACGATGGTAAGTATAATGAAGCATTGCCATTGCTAGAAGAACTCCATAAGCTCAAGTCGGACTACCGTGAAAAGGACACGGCGCAGATGCTGCTATGGATGTACACCATACCCAAGAATTACGATGCTCGAAAGGTCGTTGCTACGTTCGAGATCTTGCGAGAACGATACCCGGAATTGTATATCCCCTTCGATAAAATTCGCATTGTTGGAACGGCTTATCGAGACATTGAGGAGTTTGAGCGGGCAACGCTTGTCTATCAATCAACGATTGAGTCAAGTTTTGCGAATGACTCCAATGTCAGCGCGGTTTTGCAAGATGAGGGACAATTCCTACATTCGATTGATTTTATGGAAAATCTGTGGCGGCAATACCCTGACACTGCATCTGTGATTTCATCCTACTTCGCACTTTCCCAAGCACTCTATGCAAACAAGGATACGAAATTCGAAGATGCTAGATTCAGAGATGCAAAAAGTACATCACAGTCGGTTACGAAATGGGATATGCTGCAACGCACTGTCGAGTTGCTCTCCCAATTCCTGACACTGTACCCGACGCACCCGTTGGCGGATGATGCCGCATTTTCGTTGACAAACGCGACCCTTGACCTTGAAGATTTCCAAACGGTGGTGCGACTGTGTCAACTGAATCAAGAGCGTTATCCAGATAGTGATTTCATCACCAATTTTCAGTATATCGAGGCACTCGGTTTGTTCTCGCTGCAAGCGTACGATAAAGCGATTCAAGCCGCAACGCTCGTTGCAACCAGCGAGAGCGATGACCGTGATTTCGCTCGATACATCTTGGGTCAGATTTATCACGCCCAAGGTACGCCACATCAAGCCATTGAGTGGTATGATAAAGTGAAAGAGAGTTATCCCGACGCGAAAGAATCAATCGCCTACTTCGAGGAAAAACGAATTACACTTCCCGAAGTGACGATTAAACGCCCCGAAGAAGATGCCGCTTTTACACTCAAATACCGGAACATAAAAGAGGCGGCAATTCAAGTGTACCGTGTTGATTTGATGAAACTCTACCTGCGCGAAAAAGACCTCAGTCGCGTGACCCAAGTTCGGCTCGCAGGAATTGAGCCGAAGGTGAGCAAAAACCTGACACTTGGTGATGGAAAAGACTACATCGAGAAAAGCCGGGAAATTTCGTTGCCACTCACCGAAGAAGGCGCGTATCTCGTCATCTGCCGAGGGGATAATCTGTTCACAAGTGGCTTAATCTTGATTACGCCTCTGGAAATTGAGGTGCAGGAGGATGCTGTGAGCGGGCGCGTCCGCGTCAATGTGCGAAATGTGGTCACAGGAAGTTACCAACCGAAAGTTCATGTGAAAGCGATCGCCTCGGCAGACAGTCGTTTCATTCCGGGTGAAACAGACCTTCGAGGCGTGTTTATCGCAGATGGCATGCGTGGAAAAGTGACAATCATCGCACGTGACAATGTCAACCGCTACGCCTTCTATCGTGGAAACCAATGGCTCGGTGAACCAGAAACAGAAACAATAGCACAAAAAAAGGATAAGCAGCAGATGCCAGCACCACGTCAAGTACCGAATTATCGTATGTATCTCGATAAGCGAAATCAAGCCATTCAGTCATCGAATATCGACGCGCTTGAGCGGATGCGCCGCGGGGTTCGCAAAGGTGTTCAAGTCCAAAGTGTCTATTAGGGCCTTATTTAGTTTTTTCTACAAATGCCCAATCCACGCGGATCTATTTGTCACAAATCGCGAGATTCAAGATACAGGATTCATCGAAGTTTGGCGGACTGTGTCGTGTTCTGTAGCCGAATTTGCAAAAATTCGGTTCTGAATTCCCCG
>JADFGN010000687.1 GCA_022567695.1 Candidatus Poribacteria bacterium
TGGAATTTTTCAGCTAATCCTTCCATGATGCTTTCGATTTCTTTTTTATCCAAAGCGGTGTCATACACAGCAACCTCGTCGATAATTCCTTTTAGAGGTCCGCCACCATTTGGCGGTTGAGCCCCTATCATGAATGGAGCTTTGTTGGTTGCTGGCTTCCCCGCAGCACCACGCGGATTTATCTGCTCACCATCGACATAAGGAGTGAGGGACTTTTGATTATAAGTACCAGCCACAAAATGCCATTGCCCATCGGTTACCTCTTTGCTACCAACTTGAATATCTTGCGCGGCACCGGGAAGCGTAAAGCCGAACGTCATCACTCCCGGCCGGATCCACATGGAGTAATTTCGATCTGGCCATGCCTCTTTGCCTACTATCATCTGATATGGGTCTACAACCCCAGGCACTTTTATCCATGCGGTGATTGTAAATTCGAGGAGGTCCATACCGTCCTGATGTGGAATCTTTACGTGTCCGCCGTCAAACTCCAACGCCGAACCGAACTTTCCATTACTCCACTTCACTTTGCCGACGATTTCGCCGTCATATCCATTGTCAGAGGTGTCCTTGACGATTTTCCCGACCCCCTCGTCAAAGAGCCAAACGCCAACAACTTCGGCATGTGTGGTAAAGGGCAACAAACTGAAAATTA
The DNA here is from genome assembly GCA_022567695.1 of Candidatus Poribacteria bacterium. Lineage (GTDB taxonomy): Bacteria > Poribacteria > WGA-4E > WGA-4E > PCPOR2b > JADFGN01. Next base: position 656 of record JADFGN010000687.1, read on the forward strand.
GCAGTGTGCTTAGGATTATAGTGAATCTCACTGTTATCTCCTCTTAACATTTTGGGATTAAGAATAGTTTTCAACAAGCAGCCTTTCGTCAATTTTCAATATAACATTTTGTGACTATTAAATCAACAGAAATTTGATCTTCACTTGTCAAGTGTAAAGGAGGCAACAACGTGATTGAAGGACCACGCGGAACACGTCGCGAGGAACGGCAATCCCTACGAAAATGTGTCGGCGCTGTTTTCCGTCCAGCGCTCATGGACGAATTTCCGCAACTGTTTCACGACGACAATCTGGAAAACTGCCGCGTAATTCTCGATGACGGTGAAATCGTCTCACACGTCGGATTGACACAACAGTGGGCGTCGATTTTCGGTTGTACCGTTGGCGTCGGCTGCATCGGCGGCGTCGGCACTTACAAAGAACACCGTGGAAAAGGATACGCCACCCGGCTATTCGACGATGCTTCAGCCAAGTGTTATTCAGAAGGATTCGACTTCATGATCGTCTCTGGAGATCGAAGTCTTTATCGACGGGCAGGTTGCCGAAAGATTGGTCACGATTACGACGCCACGATTACCGCGTCACACGCACAACGTCTTGATACCAACGTATCGATTGAGGCTTGCACGGAAACCAATATTCCGACCCTCTCCGCAATTTACCGGACTGAACCTGTCCGATTTTTGCGGTCGCCTAGAATGTACAAGCATGCGTTTCAGTGCAATCGCTTCTCAGGTTTTTGGCTCGTCAAAAAAGGGGATTCCGTGCGGGGTTATGTAATTGCTTCACAAGGGCGTGAAACGGTCAGATTGGCCGAATATGCCGGCGAGAGATCGAGCATCCTCGGTGCAGCGGCACAGCTTACAAAACAGTATGATTGCCAAAATGTGGGCTTGCACATTCTCGGTGTAGATAGGTTGACCCAAAATATCCTTTCTGAAGCCGGGGTTGAACTACAACCGGGGCATGCATCAGGCACCGTCCACATCGTCAACTTCCCGCAACTGATGGATCGAATGCGTCCATACTTTGAGGAGATTCTTGGCGGGTCGAAGACTCGTCGGCTTGAGTTTACGGCGGACGATGGAGCGTATCAGATACGTTACGATGGGGATGCGGTAACGATTCCAGATCGAGGTGAACTCGCCCATCTGATTTTCGGGACACACGAGGAGATGGCCGCAGAACGGTTGGGGTGCGGTGGGAAAGTGGCTGAGGTGATGCGTCAAGTTTTGCCAATCCCGGCTCTGTCTTATGGAATTAACTATGTTTGAAACCGGATTCAGAAGTTGTGTTGGACCTCGCATTTATTCAAAAGGAGGCTTTTATGCCGATAGTCCATCATGAAGTTCTAAGGACATTTGTTTACGATATGTACATCGCTGCTGGCGGCGTGGAAGAAGACGCCCGTATCGTCAGCGATCACGTTGTGGATTCCAATCTTGCTGGACATGACTCACACGGCGTTATCAATGCACCAAACTATGCGCGTGGAATGAAAGGCGGTCCGGCGGCGGCTAAATTGGAAATTGTCCGTGAAACACCTGCGAGTGCAGTAATCAACGCCAACGGAGCACTCGGAATGGTCGCGGCACGGAAGGCGATGGACATAGCGATCGAAAAGGCACAAACGAACACCATCGGTGCCGTCGGGTTGCACCGTTGCGGACACGCCGGGCGAATGGGAGAATACCCACCGATAGCCGCAAGAGCGGGGATGATCGGGATTGTTCTGCTCAACGGTGGAGGTCGGTTCATGCACCCATTCGGTGGTTCTGAGCGACGGCTTCCACCGAATCCAATCGCAATCTCTGTTCCACGCAAAGAAGGTGCTCCGTTGCTGCTCGACACAACAATGAGTGTCGTCGCTGGTGGAAAAATTCTCGTCAAAATTGCACGCGGCGAGGAGATGCCAGAGGGCTGGATGATCGATTCTGACGGAAATCCTGTCACCGATCCGAATGCCTTCCGGGAGCGTCATGATGATACAGCGGTTATGCCGGTCGGCGGTTTTCAGTTTGGGCATAAAGGCTTCGGGCTGGGATTCATGATTGACGCAATTGCCGGTGGGCTTTCTTGGGCGGGGTGCAGCCGCGAGAAACCGACCCGCGGTGCCAGCGGGATTGTGATGATTGTCATCAAGATTGAAAGTTTCATCGATTTAGAGGATTATCAACAAGAAATCGAATATCTCACCGAATGGATAAAATCATCCGCCACGCTGCCCGGCGTCGAGGAAATCTATGCCCCCGGAGATTTTGAAGAGCGCAGTCGGGAAAAGCGTTTGAAAGAGGGCATCCCCATCGAAGACGCAACGTGGAATCGGTTGGTTGAGAAGGCAGCTTCCTATGGTGTCCAAGCACCTCAATTATAGCGAAATGGCTAAATAGAAGGATGAAAAGAAAGGAAGAATGGAAGAATAG
>JADFGN010000688.1 GCA_022567695.1 Candidatus Poribacteria bacterium
TCTCTCCTGAGATGGCCGATGGGGATTTTGGGAAGAAGCCGCTGCCGGAGCCAGTCAACGTGTTTGGTGGAGGGAAGTGGGAGCGAAAGGCGAATATGCCTACCGGCAAGTTCGGGGCCCGTCTAGCTCATGTCGGTAACGCCCTTTATGTTATAGGTGGAGTGAGCACATGGGGTACCCAAACTGATGTAGTGGAGGTCTATGATTCTGTCGCCGAGACCTGGACGCCACGCGCCAAGATGTTGACCCCGCGATATAACCATGCGACATGCGTGCTGAATGGAAAAATCTATGCTGTTGGAGGATGGAATGGTGGAGCTCTTTCAACAGTCGAAATGTACGACCCGATTTTTGACCGATGGGAAAGAAAAGCCAATATGCCCGCTGCGCTCTTAGCACATTCGGCTTCTGTCGTCAAAGGTCGAATTTACGTCATTGGCGGCTACAAGAATGCCCAAACGACCGTACCCACCGTTTACGAATATACCCCGGAGGCGGACGCGTGGACGCAAAAGACAGATATGCCGACGGCGAGAATCGACCATGTAGCGAGTGTTGTGAAGGAGAAGATCTACGTGATCGGGGGAAGCGATCAGCAGAGGAATCCCTTAAAAACCGTCGAAGTCTACGACCCGGCAACGGATATATGGATGAAAGGACAGGTTATGCCAACGGCTAGAGCTGCAGCGGAAGGCACTGTCGTCAACGGCATTATCTTCGTGATTGGCGGTGATACCGGTCGGGATGGCAACAACCCGACAGCAGCGGTTGAACTCTATAACCCAGACACAGGTGAATGGAGGAAGGGACCGAGTTTACAAGAAGCAAGATGGGAGCCGGCTATAGGCATCCGGGATGGAAAAATCTATGTCATCGGTGGGGCAAAAGGACTACAGAAAATCACATCAAACATCGAAGAATTAAATCTGAGTTCGCTCGGATTTCCTCTAAGCGTCTCACTTCAAGGCAAACTCACAACCACATGGGGCAAAGTCAAAGCGAAAAACTGACAACACTGACAAATCGTTTCTGAATCATAGCCTCGTATAATATCATTATGCGGGGCTTATATCAGCAATCACTTACCGGACAGTTGAAAGCCATTCACCGTAGGCACGAGGCATTGCCTCCGGGGCGGCAAGACCAGCCTCGGTACGCCAGCGCAACAAAGGATGGTCCCTACGTTCCTGTGGGAGATTGACGCAAGTGCCGTAGGCAGCCGACTCAAAAATTCCCATCATAATTTCAATGACGTGTCGCGCTTCTAATCCGCTGCATTCGTGTTCGCGTCCTTCGTCGAGCGCACGAACGTATTCTTCCACAAACCAATAATCGGCTTCCGACGCGCCTTTTTTCGCATCATAGTGTTCAGGGTAGATCGGGGCCAAGGCTTCCCATTCGTCGTGTGTTCCATCTGGAATAAAGTGCGGTTGTGGCAACCACCATGCGCCACCGCTTTTCCAGAACAACCGTCCCTCGCTGCCGTAAAGCTCCATCGCGTAAGCAGATGAATCCATCCGATCAAAGCGATGCTGAAGTAACGTGCCTGTCACATTGTGATTGAACTGTAGGGTTGCGGTGATGTGTTCACAAGCAATTGTACCCATCCCGCTCGGCGATGAGACGACATCTTGAGGCGTAATCGGATGCCCCTCTGTTGTCGTTTGAGCGACGACGCTTCGACATGGTCCCCCAAACTTGAGTATGTCATTAATCATATGTGTGCCGATATTCATCAGGCCGTAGCCGCCATAGTATCCTTTGCCGCTTCCGTAGATATATCGAAGCTCACCAATCTTTCCTTCGTTAAACGCCCGTCCAATTGCTTGCATCGCCGCGCCCACTCGTCCCTGATGATGCACGGCAACTCGCACGCCCTTGTCTTGAGATTTTTTAATCACAGCATCGGCCTGTTCGAGGTCTACGCACATCGGCTTTTCCACCTCGATATGCACGCCATGTTCTAACACGCGCATACACAGGTCATAGTGAAATTCAGTCCCTGTCGGGATAGCGACAATATCAGGCGCAGTTGAGCGAATCATTTCGTCTAGGTCTGTGAATCTGCCAGAAACGCCCAGTTCATCTCCCACCGTGTTTAGGCGTTCTTCTATCAGGTCGCAAAGGCCAACAATGTTTGTTCGCGGATGGGCGTGATAAGCCCTTGCGGCAGCAGTGCCTCGACCTCGGCATCCTAGAATAGCAACACGATAATTTTTCATTGAGTCTTCCTCCCAGACTTAACACGGGGTGTGAGTTATTGGGAGTATTAAGTTCCCAATCTGATGTGAATGACACGAACAAATTGATGCGCGGAAACGCTCACTTATCGCTAACCTTCTTCTTGTCCGCGAAACCATACAGTTCAATCTCTTGAGCATAAGGGTGTCCGCGCTTGACCTGACGATTTCTGACCGCGTCGTATCTTGGGTCATACTGTCCTGCGATGCGTTTATCGTCGAAAGTACCGCCGACGCGGAACCGGATGCTGTCAGTTATCACGCTCACTCGCATATCGATTGTCGGTTCATCGTTGTTTTTTATCTGCTCAATCTTTCTCCAATTTCCCTCGCCGCCGAGACTTTCGTAGACGATCACATCTTCGATATTTGTCCCTCTGATCACGATTCGATGAATCGGCTTGCGATTTGGCAATGTAACGATAATCCAATGTCCCGTCGTGCCAACAGTTTCCAAATTTCCATCGATCATTTCCGCGGAGGTACAGGTCGTGCCGTCAAGAAGGGCATAATTCTCGCTCCACTCTTGTGCTGATACGAGAGATTTTAATATCCCCGATTTACACCCCATCGTGAAGCAGAATAGGATGAGCATGAAAATGCAAAATTGATGCTTCATTCTTTACTTCCTTCGCGCCTCTTTCGCGCTTTTCGTACCTTCTTCGATTTCGCACGTGAAACTTTCGTGTTACCATCCTGAATGAACAGCCTAAAATGAGTGCCATATTTATCGATTGTCTTTTTAAGCAAGTTTAACTAATTTTCGTGAATAAGTTCCCGCAAGAAATCAGTTATCATGCGGGTCCCGTGGTTTAAAATATATACTTTAATAGAGA
>JADFGN010000140.1 GCA_022567695.1 Candidatus Poribacteria bacterium
CTCCTTCCAGCAAGTCCTTCGGGGGTGGTAGATCGGGCATCGCTCGCGAACGAACTTTCTGCAGTAGGGCAGCTGCCAGCACTTGCCGAGGAAGACGTTGCGTATGTCCCTTTCTTCCCTCATGCCCCTTCCGAACTTGAGCTGGTCCGCGCGCGCGCCCTCCTGCACCCGCGTCTTCATCCTGATTATAAGATCGGCCAAGATGACCAGGACGCCGATGACGGCTACCGGCGCGCCTGCAAAAGCGATCGCCTGGAGCGAGCTCTCGACGATGGGGGTGGCATCCATGTTGAACATGCCAGGCAGGAAGGCCGGCGAAAAGTAGAGCGCGGCGCCGACGATGACCTGGAGAACGCCCAGCGTCTCCTCGCCCCACATTATCCACGTCAGTCCGACGGCGCCCGCCATGCCGCCTATCAGTGCGAGATTGCCGAACAGAGTGACGTTGGCCTGTGCCTGCTCCGAGCTAGCATGCCCTGAAACGGCGGCGTTGATCAGGAGGCTGACGGAGACCAGGAGCACGCCGAGCCCGACGTACATGATGAAGCGTGCGATGGCGTCGATGAAGCCGATCAGCGCATCGGAACTATCCCTGGAAGACATTGGGTCGGGTCTGACCATGTTCCACCCGCTAGCTTTTCTTAGTGCGCTCCAGATACTTTTCGATCCGGGTGTCCACCTTGACCACGTCGCCCTGGCCGATGTGGAAGGGCACCTGAATCATTACTCCCGTCTCCAGTTTAGCAGGCTTTGTCGCTCCTCCACCCACTGTGTCGCCTTTAAAGGCCGGATCGGTCTCTGTTACGGCCAGCTCGACGAAGTTGGGGACTTGGGGGTAGATTTTACTCATCAGCCCCGTCGACACCCAACGGGTCATCGGCAACGCGTATCCTCTGCATGCACATGAAGCGGGGTCGATTTCCACAGTTGGGCGATGAGGTGTGCACAAGCCATGGGTGGGCGATGATGATATCACCCGCTTTGCTTCCACCGTGGCGGTACTTCCGATGGCGGCAAATACGGCGAGTTTTTTCAGAGACTGTAGGCCAGAGCCGCGTATTTGCGCCCATGTTGCTTTCTCGGTGCGACTCACGCCGTACTTCTGTTCCAGGGCGACCCATATGCGTGCTTTCATAGCTTCCGCCTCGTCGGGCGAGAAGGCACCTTTGACACGGACGAATCCCTGCTCGTCGATCGCTTGGCGTTGCTCTTGGGTCAACATCCTATTCTTCCTCCTTGCCTTCTACGTGTTAGAAAACTGATGGTGTCAGTGAGTTGGCCGCCGGATACTTCTGATATTTGAACCCTCACGCTTCCCTTTAATTTAATTCTTTGATCGCCCTTGCTTTTGTGCCTGCCGCAATCCAACCAATTGTGTGTCATGCTGGACAAAGTATTTAAACGAGTTGTAAGAGATGGGCTTCTCCAATTGCGGGTTGACAATTTTGCGTATCGATGCGAGGTTTAGCCCCATCTTAAGGTAGGTGGCAATCTGTTTGTGATGCGCATCAAGCACCCGCGTCTTGTTTCGACTGCCAATAGGCCGACCCAAGAGCTTTCCTTTTGCTTTTGCGGCGGCTAACCCCTGTTTGGTTCGCACGGAGATATACTCCCTCTCAGCTTCGGCAAAATAGCTGTAAATCGCCAACAGCAGTTTAGTGTGCGGACCGGTTGTTGAGAGTTCCGGTTGTCGGACGAAAACGATATTCACCCCGTTTTCACTCAAGGTGTTGATGATGTTCAGTGTTTGGAGCATGTTGCGTCCAAGCCGTGAGAGTTCAGCGACAAGCAACATATCGCCTGCGTCGAGTAATCCAAGCAGTTCATCGATGCGACGCGCTTTAGTGTTTTGTCTTGAAGAGATTTCCACAGAGACAAAGCGGTTGATAACCCATTGTTTTTGCTGGGCGTATTCCAATAGAAGATGGCGTTGGTTACCTAAATCCTGCTTGTCGGTACTGACGCGAATATAGCCGATGACCTTCACATTTTTCTCCTCGGTTTGGCGGCTTGATAGAAAAAGGACGATTCTGGGATTATTTTACCCTAGATAACATGCAGAATTCAATCGTTTTTATATCATTTTTGGCGAAAAAGAAACGGACGTTTCTCTCTCACTAAAAGTCAACAACGTATCAGATTTCGTCAATCATGCAACGCTGTCATCCAAAGCGTTGGTCAAACCATCACCATACGATACGAACGTGTCCAACGCACTATCGAGCTTGGATATCATGGTGTTAGCCTCTCATCGCTAATCTGAAGATGTGAATTCAACTCCAGGATAAAATGAACCTGTGTTTCTTTCTTTTTCTCTTCCCTTTCGGCTCTTTTTATTGTATAATGATCTCAGTTGGACATTATGATTATTTTGTATAACTCGCCTCAAACCGAAATCGCTCCAAGCCGTTAAATACCCCACTTTTTTGCCCGATCTCATTTTTCCTCACGGATTGTTCTGTTCCCATTTTACCCTTCCTAAAAAAAAGCCTGAGAAAGCGAACCCTGAAAAAACACCACCACACCGGATCTGGACCAGATTCTCCCCGCTTTTTTTTCCCATTTTCAGTTAGATATATTAATCATTTCCTCTAACTCACCAAGCATGCCCAAAATCAAGTACCTGAGTCGAACGCAAGTGGCGCATCTCTTTGCCCAAATCACGGACTTTCGTGACCAAGCCCTGTTCGTGACGATCTACCACTATGGGTTGCGGGTTTCAGAGGCAACATTGCTTCGACTGGATGATGTGGATTTTCTTCGGCCGGCGATTTTCATTCGACGCAAAAAGAACGGCATAGAAGGTGAGAGGCCATTACTGAGCAATACGGCGGTGCTTATCAAAGCATACCTGCCTAAGAGACTTCTGACGGGCGACGCGCTGTTCACTGGGCGACAAGGGAATCTTAGTGCCAAACGCATTCAGCAACTCTTCAAGGGGTACGCTTTTACCGCAGGACTCGGTGATTACAGCGTCCATAGCCTTAGACACTCAATAGCGACCCACCTGCTCAACGCCGGTTTTGACCTACGTTATGTTCAAGATCATCTTGGCCATGTCAATATTCAGAGTACACAGATATATACCCATCTTGTCAACAAGCGCCGAATTGAAATCTTTGAGCAAATTGGTAAAAGCGATGAGATTGTCAAACTTTAATTGTACGCCTGATGGAAGGGGAAGTGGGCATGATACAGCAAACAGATAGACCATTTCAGAGGAATGGTAAACACCACTTTAGGCTTTTGCCTGGGTGGTTGCTCAGCATTACTGTCCTAATGGTGTTAGGATTCGCGATCGTTTGGTCAATTCAAAATCGAGAAAAAGGTCCACCGCGTCCGGTCGGTACATATCGCCATCCTCGGGTCGATCTCATCATTCAATCCAATGTCGGCGGGGCTTTTGTCTCTGTCAATGGACAGCAAAAAGCAATCACCTCCTCCACGCATAATCAAGCGACACTCTTCAACCTGGCACCCAAAACCTATCAGATTATGCTCAAGAAGCCGGGCTATGAAGAGATAACTCAATCCGTGGAGATTACGGGGGCAGGTATTTCGCAAACGGTACAGATTGACATGCAATTGAGTGAAGCCGCAGAGTGATTTCCGATCGGTGATTAGTCGAAATTCAGTTTCTATACTTTCGATAGGAGAGGAACAATGCACATGAAGCAAAATAAGGGAATTTGGATATTATGTCTATTAGCCTTAACATTTATCAGCTGCACTGTTGCGATGCAAGAAAACACCGGATATGATTCAAAGTTCATCAATTACGCATCGGCGGCCAACGGTGCGACGGTAGAGGTTTCGCACGAAAATCGCGCACACCCATCACAGACACTGATTAACGGGATTAAGGATTCTGAAAAATGGGGTGCTGGCGAGGGATGGGAAACCCATTTCAGCGATTGGCTCCGCCGTCGCATCGCAGGAGGGTATCGATCGAGTCCGGGTCTTAGAGGAACCGCCATGGGATGGGTTGTCATCCGGTTTTCTGAACCCAAACGGATTCATCGTGTGGTGGTTTACACCGTCGACAGTGCAAAGATGCCAGCCAGAACACACGGCATCCGCGATCTTTGGTTGCAATATGTTTTGGAAACCGGAGAATGGATGACGGTAGAACGCACGGACAAAACTAAAAAACACAACAAGAATATTATCTATGAAAATCGATTGGGGCGCATTGTTTTCAATTTTAAGCCGGTGACCACGGACAAAATCCGGTTGGCGATCCTCAGTACGAGTGACATGAAGCGATTATCCGGGTATTCGAGTTCTTATTATCGCACCCAGCAGGTCGAAGGCACGATTCGACTGCTTGAGATTGAAGCATATGGCTTAGGGCGGGCAACCACGACAATGGTTGATACCCAAGAGCAACCCGGATTCTGATATTCCATGCACCCAAAGAGCGGAGGTACAATGATGAAAGTCAAGTCTGCTATATTGATGCTACTCTTTCTATCCCTGCTGCACATTCATACGGTTATCGCAGCGCAGTGGGGTTTGGTACGTGAGCCTGATGGTGAAACCGATATCAACAATCTGTATTTTGTGGACACACAACATGGCTGGGGTGTAGGAGATTTCGGTATTATCCTTAGCACTGAAGACGGTGGGCGGTTCTGGCATGCCCTCGATACCAAAATCGGTCGGAGCTTCTACGGCGTCTTCTTTCTCAACAAAGCGGTCGGTTGGGTTGTGGGGAGTCGTGGAACGATCATGAAAACCACCGATGGCGGAAAAACGTGGCATCAGCATCAGAGCGGAACGAGAAATCGACTGTATCAGATTCGCTTTGCGTCACCTGATGTGGGTTGGATTGTTGGAGATAAGGGAACGATTTTGCACACCACCGACGGCGGCGAACGCTGGGAGGTCCAAGAGAGAGGAACGAATCAGCAACTTTGTGATCTTGCGGTGTTGGATGCGCAGCGCGTTTATGTTGCCGGAAAGTTTGGCACTCTGCTGTATACGGACAATGGCGGTAGAAAGTGGCAGGTGCGCTCGCTTGATGAAAACTATCAGTTCACATCGATTGCGTTCGTGACGGAAAAACGTGGTTTTCTGGTGGGTTATTCCGGCCTCCTGTTAGAAACTCAGGATGGCACACAATGGAACAAAGTCAACCTGAAGACGAATTTAGATTTGATGGACGTTCATTTCGCTGATGTACAAAATGGCTGTATTGTCGGCGTTTCGGGCCGCATTTGGCGAACAGCGAACGGTACAGATTGGCGGGTGGACAAATCCGGTATGCCTCTGCAAAATGATCTCAATGCGGTGTATCTGCTCAACCCACAACTCGCCTATGCATCGGGGGTATCGGGATTGATTGTCAAGTATGCCCCTGATTTACCAATCACGGCGGTTTCCGCCCTGGATACAGAGACTTACAGAATGCCACAACGCCAGACACGACGACGTCAGCCATCGCCCCCGCTGAGTCTGGTCTTCAACCGTTCCAATTTTTTGGGGGATGGTACTCTCAACGAACGTCCTACCCCCAATGAGTGGCACTCGCAAATCAGCCGTGCCTATGCCTATTGGCGTCTGGGTAGAAAAGCGGAGGCACAGGACGTATGGGAACAATTGCGAAGCCTTGTGGCGGCAGGAGAGATTTATGGCATTGATACCTTCTTCCGTTTCCTCCGTGCATACGACGCGGGACAGGGGGTGTTTGACGCGACGTTATCTTACTTTGAAGCGACCATAGAAAGGTCAGGCGAAGCGGAGACGAATCCCCATCTTTGGCTGTTTAAGGGGTATTGTGAATACCATCTGGGCAAAATCAACAAAGCCAAATCCACATGGCAGAAGTTTCCATCTGGACATAATCCGTCCCAACGCGATTGGCAGCGTCGGACAAGAAGTGTGAACGGTTTGGCACGTAAACTTGCAGAAGTGGATTCATTGCGGAAGGCGTATCAGAAAGATCAACAACGCTCGGATGCACACGACATTATGTCTGACCAATATGATGTGGCAAAGGCGTGTTTTGAGATGAATTTGCTACAGGTCGCCATCCCAATCTTGAAGGAAATCCTTGAAAATGGCGTAGAAAACGAGATAGCTTCAAAGGCGCAATACCTGCTTGCCAGATGCTATTATTACCAGATGCGACCCCACGAAAAGGTCATTGAGGCATATCAGGCCGTCGTTGATCGGTTTCCGGATAGTATGTGGTCGGATGACGCGGCATACATGATTGTTCGCTGTCTAATGCGCACCTACAAAGGGATAACGCCATCCATTCCACGAGCGATTGTGTTGTATCGATGGCTATCGGAGAACCACCCCGCCAGTCCATTGCGTGACGATATGCTTTACGAGATTTCGCTTGCCGCTCACCGACGCCAGCAGAAACTGGACTTGAAATTAACTGAATATCCCGAAGGAGACATGGCGGAGCAGGCACTTTATTTTTTAGCGCGCGTCTACGAAAGGGAAAGGAAAATCGATGAGTTTCAATCCGTTATGCGTGTTTATGATTCTCGCTTTCCATCCAAAGCCAAAGCGCTGTATTCAAGCGCATCAAAAGGGCAGCAAAAACGGATGGTAAACATTGCACAACAGCCGATTGTGATGTTTTTAGCCGAGGGAAATCATCTGCGACGCGCTCTACTCCTCCGAGTGAACCCGAGGCAAAATGTCATTTCATTCACCCAAATTCCCTTGGATACTGACATTCACGGGCAGAAATTCGCCTCGTTGTATTCGACCACAAACATTGGCATGTTGCTCAGTGAGATGGGTCGCATCGTGGATCTTCGTTTAGAACGATTTGTGCGGATAAAGAGAGCCGAGTTGGCGGAAATTGTCAAGCATCTGGGGGGATCTTCAGCCGCCCTCAACCGACTTATTGGCACACAAGCGGACGTGGAGAAAGCGGAGACCTTGAAGACGCTTTTTTCCCAATTGATACCCCGCCAAGTTGTTCTTAATCGCTCACGGAATATAAAAGCCCTTTTGCCTACCGTCATTCAGCTGATGCGGATTGAGAGGAATGTTGCGTTGCGCGATCTGTTTGCGTTATGGAACTTTGCCGTCTCACCGCACACGAGTTATCAAGTTGTCGCATGGGATAAGCTTTCTTCTCAGATGACGACCGTGCGGACATCACCGAAAACGGAACCACAGACAAAACCACTCGGGCGAGCTGAATCAATGCAGAAACGGTCAAAACCGGCGAAAGAGCAAAAAGTCAAGCGCACTGAGAAAACAGGTCAGATCTCTTCTCTTGAACCAAACATACAGGGAGATGCCGCCAATCATCCAGTCGCCTCCCTGCCTTTGCCACCAATCTACCGGAGTCAAATCCCACTTGAAATCACGATTCAGTTCTGGGTGGCACAGAGTGGGGTAGTGTCGGGAATGGCATTCGTCACCAACGTCTCTGATGCCGAGTTTCGCGCTGTAGCGACAGACTATCTGAGCCAGATACGGTTCAAACCGTTTACCAATCGACTAAGCCTTTCCGGACAGATTACGATTCGCTCCCAATCGCGTCACCGGTTGGGTGAAAAACAGAGGTGAACCAAATGGGAGTCATCAAAATCAGAAACGCGATCCGTCTTAGCGCTTGTGCAGTGGCCGTACTGACGACGGTGGTCATCGGATTGCGCACGGCCGATCTAATTGAAGCCCGCAACGAGGCAAAAAGGTTGGAACAAACTCTCCGCCACGAATTGTTGACGCTATCTCAGACCTCAGAGGCATCTGTTGAGGCGATAAGGACATGTGAACAACGATTCAGGTTGCTCAAACGACTTGTTGCCCATCCCAATGAACAAGTCACCAAGGAGATGACATCCCTGGCGGCACAAATCACCTCCATTGTGGGTTCGCTTCAGCAGGACGCGGCACGAATTCGGAAACTGAATCAGACTCTGACCAATCGCCTCGTCGGGGAACAGAGAAGTGTGTTGTTGGCATTTTTTGTGGGTCTGCCACAGAAGGCAAGCCTGGGTCAAATCGTGTCGGACTCTGTGACCATCCGGGAAAATCTGAGCCTTCAAAGGGGGAAGTTAGATTCCATCTCTCAAAATCTGAATCTTCTCGCCGTCAGTGAAATTCAAAAACTTAAAGAACAGGGGTCTGTGATGACAGAGAAGATAGCTCAATTTTTTTTGGAAGTGGATGTCCACAGAAAAGCGCATCGCACCAATGTCAACAAACCGCTTCTAAACGCGAATTTGTCGACATTGGCCAAACTCGTTGCGTGCGTTAACCTGCTTGAGCAATTCGATTCGATACAAAAGAGAGAGATTCATCTCCGCGACACGCCCTGAATGTGAACCCCGCCCAATGCCCAATCAACCCAAGCCATATAAAACGCTGGCGCTCTTAAAACCGGATGACTGACACCGCTCTCCTTTCTGGTGATTTATCCGATTTGGTGAACCAGCTCTTTGGACAACGGATGGCCCTCCATCACTGGATTCTTCGCCAAATTCAAGACGATATCGAAGGGCGACAAAAACTTAATGCCTACATTTTGAGCGTCATTGACGAAAACATACAAAGGGATAGAATTCGTCTGCGTGAATTAGAAACGGACACAGCGTTATGGCTACATCCCCGTCGGATTCAAGTTGAGAAGCAACTCTCGGATTGGAAAAAGGTGCGAATTGAACAGCTCGTGGTTACCGCTGAACACCTCTTAAAACTCCGCCTTCAATACAGAGAAGCCACTAAGGCCTTAAACGACGCCCAAAGAAACCGGTTTTTGCTTCAACAGGTGACAAGTGAACGCTATCCTCCTGTTCCGGAATCGAATGGTTAAAAATATTGGCACTGGAGTTTCACAGATGGGGTTTTGGTCTAAAGCCAGCCTTGGGATATTCCAATCCATAATTTTCGTTGACTGGAGAGTAAAAAGCCAGTAAAATGATTCACGTTGGTCTGCTAAGGCTGAGGATATTTTTCAATCGGCTCTCATTGGACAATGTGACTGAGGAGGATGAAATGAAAATCGTTAAATTTGTCGTGGTTGTTTTCAGCGGCATTCTCATCTTTGCTATGTCAGGTTTTGCCATAGATATCGATAAAAATACGATGGCGATTTGGTTTTTCGACGAAACCAAGGGAAATGTTGTTGAGGATATATCTGGCAGAGGACATGATTTGAAGGTGGGGTAGTGCTATACATGTAATGCTTTTTCGAGATTGTAGTGGCAAATGAAATACTTGATGGCACCGATGTGATTCGCCAGTTTCTTGGAGAAGGAGAGCGATTTTCTGACCAACCGAGACACCCTTTGTCTCAACGTGCAGTTGAATCGCTCGATATGATTGGTAATGCGCTTTTGCTTTTTGACGACTCGATGTTGCTTTTGTGGAATGACACCTTCGTATGCTTGCCACCCGTCTGTATAAAAGGTCGCATGTCTCCTGTAGCTCTCTGGTATTGACTCCCAAAGGGCAAGAGCACTTACCCGACTCCGGGATCCCACATGGAATGCGATGATTTGCCGACTTGATACATCCATAGCCAGCCATACCCACTGCTTGTTCTCTTTCTTGCCGACGAAGCTAAACATCTCATCGACTTCCGACTTCAACGTGTAGATGAGCAATCCATCCGCTTCTCCTTTGAGCTGGAAGTTCAAGTCATAAGGCAATTGTTCATAAAGGTCAACAATAAAAGCAAGCAACCAGCGCAGACTCACGCCCTCCACTCTGCAAATTCCCCTCAACGGTATCCGCTCCAGAAGCAGTTTCCGTATCCGTTGTCTCTTGGCTAAGGAAATGAGAATCTGTTGGGGATTAAAGACGAACTGGCGTGAGCATTCTTTACAATAGTGATTTTGTTTGCCGTTGTGAATATGACCGTTCTTTTTGGTAGAAGTGCTGTTACAGGCGGGGCAATGGATGTTCACGGTTGATCTCCTTGTTATCTTGGCGATATCAAAGAGGATAACCAAAACTCGTTGATGTGTCAACCATATTCCACAGCATTACATGTCGCGCACTACCAATTATTCAACTCCACGGCATATACCGAATGGAAAATGCCGACGCCGAAACAATCGGGGCCCTTGGAACCGGTAGAGAACAGCCCAAAAGGGACATCCACAGCATGGTGCCCCGTTGGACGTTCAAGCGTCATCCCGACATGAGAAAGCGCATCCGATGGAGGGAAGATTGGCACAACTCGAAAGTCATTGTTCAAAGAAGATGACTGTAAAACCGCAACATGTCCTTTGACGCACGTAATCAGGTAGAAATGATCGTCTTGGCTGACTGTTAGGACACCACTATTGTCCATCTCCCCTTCTTCGAGCACCGGCTGTGTTAACCTGCCCGGTTCAAGGAAATGCCATCTTTCCCCGTCATGGTGATAGATTCTCAACTTCGATTCGGTGCCTATCAGACTCAGGCTGAGCCACGGGTGTCCTTTCGAGTCACAAACGATGCTATTGACCTTCAATGCGTCATCGGTACTCTCGAAGAAGCCACCTGAGGAGACTTTGACAGGCAACGCAACCGGTGAGTTGTCTGCCAATGTCCAACTCTGACCCTGGTCACAGGACATCATGTGGAAAGCATGTTGCGCTCGTCCGTCATAGTAGATGTTGTATCCAATGTGAAGCGTGTTGTCTTGGGCTATCGTCAGTGCATGATGGTAATGCGTGTACCCATTCCAATCGTCAGGTGCTTTTGCCAGCACAATTGGGGCACTCCACATCGAAGAGTTCTTCCTCTGCTGATAAAGCAGTGAAAAGGGTTGTCGGGGGTTTAAACCGCCACGATATATCAGATGCAGTGTATTTTGGTTGTCGCAAACAACACTTGGATAGGTGGCGTTGGTGCCGACAGCGGATAATTGCACCCATTGTGTGGCGTCGTTTGGCTTTGTCGACTGGTAGTGCAAAAATGGTGCTTGTCCGTGTGGACCGAAAAAGAGATGCAGATACCCCATGCTATCACAAGTCAGTGCCGGTCCCCCATGGTTATCGTAACCACTTCCTACTGTGACCGGGTGAGTCCATAAACCTCTAATGCGGTCATAAGTCGCAATCATGGTATCGGAGATGGAGTCTAGCCATGCGATGTGTGTCTTTCCGTCGCGTGTGACGATTTTGTTTGTGCCAGAGTAACGGGTTGCTCGCGTTGAGCCGCGGTTTGAAAGCAATCGAGTTGAGTTGACCCGAAGTTTTTCTTTATGTTCTCTCATTATCGCCGGGCCTCCATGTTCGTTTGTAGGGACGATTCGCTATGCTTTGATAGTTCGACCTGACATCGGGCCTAACAATTGTCCCAAAGCTTGGGTATAAGCGTCAAGAATACTGTGCCTGAATGAAAGTCAATGTTCACGTGGCTTGATGCTGCTGCCAATAGGTGTTCCACTGCCCATTGAGAATTAATTTTGGGAAGGTCAGGATAGCCTCGGCGACTTCTTGACGTCAAGGGGAAAATCTTGTAAAATGAACGGCAATCTCCGACAAAGTCAATCACGACTTGAAAGGGGCGAGCCGAAATGAAACGATGGCTTGCAATTTTGCTCATTGGAATGACCCGTTTTCTATTTGCCTGCGGTGATGAGGCCGCAGAACATCACAACCGAGGCGTTACCTACCTCAATCAAGGCAACTAGACGGAGCGAGAATAGAATACAAAACAGCTATCAATCTTAATTCGAGCACTGCAGGCGAACATTACACCTTCGGCCACAATCACGCATGAAGCCATCGGGTTGCGTAAACAGAGTTTGCCAGCCGAAGAACCGTTTGACTACAAACTGTTGGACGAGGGGAGATTATAATGATGGAAATGATTGAATTTCTGACGGACCTCGACGAAACAGAGTGGTTCTAAAAATCACTTCTGTGAAATTTTTTACACCGGATTTTACAACAGGCAGACCGGCTGCATTTCGTTCCAGATCTTGTGTCATTGCTTAGCCCTCTGTCACTTTCTTTGTTTTAATTGTTCCACAATGGACGAGTTCGACAGTTCAGCCGCGCCCAATGTAGGGCATCTTCGTTGCCATGACCGTCATGAATTGCACGTTTGCCGAAAGTGGGAGAGAAGCCATGTACACCACAGCGCGCGCAACATCATCTGTGTCCATTCTCGGTTCAACGACGACCTCACCACTCGCCTGGGGACTACCACGACTCGTTTGATGGGCACTATTGATTGACGCATTGCCAATGTCAATCTGTCCGCACGCAATGTCATACTTGCGTCCATCAAGAGATGTTGCCTTCGTCAGCCCCGTCAGCGCGTGTTTGGTCGACGCATAGGGTGCGGAGTTGACGCGCGGTACATGCGCCGATACGGAGCCGTTATTGATGATACGCCCGCCCCTGGGGTTCTGGCTCTTCATAATCTTGAATGCTTGCTGCGTACACAGAAATGAGCCGGTCAGGTTGGTGTCAACGACGGCTTTCCATTGCTCATAGCTCAGATCTTCGAGCGGTATGCCCGGTGCGCCAATCCCCGCATTATTAAATAATAAGTCGAGCCGACCAAAGGCCTCTTTCGTTTTGGCGAACAAGGCCTCGATAGCGGCCGGAGAGGTAACGTCGGTGGGCACAACCAGTGCTCGGGAGCCGGCTGAGCCTGCATCTTTGACGGTGCTCTGTAAAGCTATGACCCGACGTCCCGCCAGAACGACACAATACCCTTCCTCCAAAAGGGCAATCGATGTTCGTTGGCCAATGTTAGAACCAGCTCCTGTAACGATAGCAACCTTCGTAATTGAACTCATTTTTATACCTCCTGTTAGGTGTTATTGAACAGCGCATCAATCGTTGATTTACTCGACAACATGATTATAGCACGATTGCAAACAATGTGTGAAAAAATGTGAAGTCGGTTGTCGCTCTTTGCCCTCTTTGCCCAAGAAAGAGACATTCTCAGGTCCGTGAACCGAAATGACAAAAACCCGCCTCGATTGATTAGAACAGAAGCGGGTTTATGAGAAAAAATGTCGGCGAGTTTGTCATTTTGCAAAGAAGTCAGCGTTTTTAGCTGTAGATTTTAGTTCCCTAAAAATTGGAGTTTTGCTATAATTATCAGTAACTTAGTCGAAAAGTGAGGTTGTAAATCGTTCAGTCAATTCATTCAAGAACGGTAGGCGTAGCGGGAGCGACGATTCTTCTTTGATGAAATTTTGGGTTCACCAACAACCTCCAACATTAAGCGTAAAGAGCAGGAATCCATTATTACGCATGTGGATTGAGAGAAGGAGTGCACACCAACACTAAAATTGCAATGGTCTATGAAGATACTAAATTCATGAAATGAGCCGTGCAAGCCGCTCAGTTTCAATTTATGGCATTGGTGTGTCGAGTTAATAAGCCAACTTTATGGCCGAAAGGATGTTATGTCTAAGAAGATATATAGAGCTGCGGCCATCGGGAGGACCGACGGCGGCAACTATGGACACGGTTTGCATTTACCATACAAAGAATTAGATAACGTTCAGTTCATCGCTGTAGCAGATGCTAACGATGCCGGCAGAGAAAAAGCTAAAGCGGATGCCGGCGCGCTGCGCGCCTACGCCGACTACCATGAGATGCTGGCTCAAGAGGAAATCGACATTGTCAGTGTCTGCCCGCGCTGGACGGATTGCCATCTTGAGATGGTGCTTGCCTGCATCGAGGCCGAGTGTCACATATATTGTGAGAAGCCCATAGCAATGAATCTCTCAGACGGCGACACGATGGTAGCCGCCGCTGACAACGCGGGGCTGAAAATAGCTGTGTCACATCAGCAAGTTTACCAGCCAGCCACTCAAAAGATAAAGCGCATGCTCGACGAAGGCAGAATTGGACAGGTGCATTCAATATACACACACGGGAAACAGGATAATCGCGGTGGCGGGGAGGATATGATCGTTTTAGGAACGCATACGTTCAACATGATGCGCTATTTCTTCGGTGATGTCGCGTGGATGTTCTCTCACATAACAACGGATGGGCATGAACTAACTCCCAACGACGTTCATAAGCCGACAGAGCCAGTTGGGCTGGTGAGTGGCGATTCTATAAACAGTTATTTTGCATTCAAGAGCGGTGTATCCGGCTTCTTCTATTCCCGCAGGTATCGGGAGCGATACGGCACAAAGATCATGGGCAGCGAGGGAATAATGTCGTTCAGTGGTGACAATCTAATCATTTCTCCCAATCCTGATGACGCTTCGGGAAAAGAGGAAATAGTAGAATTGGGCAGCTCAACGCTTCACGAAGGCAACAAGCTTGCCATCATAGATCTGATTGATGCCATTGACAACGACCGGGAGCCGATCTCTAGCGGCCGCGGGGCCGTTGCCGCTCTGGAGATGATTCTGGGGGCTTACGAATCACAGATCACTGGCAAGCGCGTCGCGTTTCCGATGGAAAATAGGACGCATCCATTGGAGCGGTTTCGGTAGAAAGGCGCAAACGCCATGAAAATTGTTCATGGATTCAGAAAATCTATGGGGCGGGTGTTGGCAATGGCCGGAGAATGTTCAAACTCACCCCGTCCAATCGGCAGGGGCGCATGGGGAACGGACATCGTGCCCGGTGTACCCGTGAAAAAACCACTTGCGCCCAACGGGTTTTACCACATTCGCATTGAACTGAAAAGGAAAACCGCGACGTTGTTCGCCAGTTTCACGCCAGAAGCGAAAAATTTAAA
>JADFGN010000689.1 GCA_022567695.1 Candidatus Poribacteria bacterium
TAAGTGCCTTCAAACGCCTTGTATCTGTTAGAGGTGAGCCTTCACGAAAGATCAATCTCCTTTTGAAAAACCCATCAATGATATTGTTGACATGTTAGTGCGCGATTATCAGCCAGAGAAGCTTATCCTATACTCACTCATGAGGGTAGCATAGTTATGCTAGCGACAATTTTGAGCGGCGCCGTGATGGGCGTCGATGCCTATATCGTCAAGGTGGAAATCGACATCGCTGATGGTCTGCCTGTGTTCAACACGGTTGGACTCCCGGATAGTGCCGTCAAAGAGAGTCGCGACCGTGTTAACGCTGCGATTAAGAATTCCGGATTTTATTTTCCCACCAGCCGAATCACAGCGAACCTCGCTCCCGCTGATGTGCGAAAAGAAGGATCGGCGTTCGATTTACCAATCGCCCTTGGGGTAATGGCAGCAAGCGGACAGATTCGTACCGATCTCCTAAACAAGTTGCTCATCTTGGGCGAATTGGCACTGGATGGGGATGTTCGAGCTATACACGGCTGTTTGCCAGTTGCAATTTTCGCTAAAGCGCAGCACCTTAAAGGCGTAATTGTTCCTAAAGCCAATGCCAAGGAAGCTGCAATAGTCAAGGGATTAGACGTTTACCCGGTTGAATCATTGAGAGAGGCGGTTGACTTCCTCAATAATGACCAATCAATTCAACCTTATCATTACGATATTCAACAGACTTTCTCCCAGTACGCGGACTATTCTACTGATTTTTCCGATGTTAAGGGACAGGAGCATGCCAAACGTGCCGTGGAAGTTGCAGCAGCCGGTGGACATAATCTGATTATGATTGGTCCTCCCGGTTCAGGCAAGACAATGATTGCCAAACGAATTCCAACAATTCTGCCAAAGATGACGCTTGATGAAGCACTCGAAACGACAAAGATCCAGAGTATCATGGGGCTTTTACAGAATGATTTGCCTTTAGTGGCAACACGTACTTTTCGCTCTCCCCATCACACCATTTCCGATGCAGGCTTAATTGGCGGAGGAAAGTTCCCACGTCCCGGTGAAGTCAGTTTTGCCCACAACGGTGTGCTGTTTCTAGATGAACTGCCTGAATTTCGCAAACCTGTCCTTGAAGCCATGCGTCAACCGCTTGAAGACCATCAAGTGACCATTTCTCGTGCGGCGGCCTCCTTGACCTACCCGGCGAATTTTATGCTTGTAACGGCAATGAACCCGTGTCCGTGCGGTTATTTTGGTGATTCGACTCGCGAGTGTCGATGTACCCCAATGCAGATCCAAAAGTATGTCTCTCGCATATCTGGTCCTCTCCTCGATAGGATAGATATTCAAGTTGAGATCCCCGCCGTAAAATATCAAGATTTGGTAAGCGATGAAACGGGAGAACCGTCAGCAGGCATTCGGGAGCGAGTACAGAAAGCCCGAAATCTCCAACAACAGCGGTTCACCCAGACGAAGATATACTGCAATGCAAATATGGAACCTCGCGATCTTCGTGAATTTTGCAAAGTCCAAGATGACGCGCAGGAACTCCTGAGAATTGCCATTACGCAACTGGGCCTCAGCGCGCGGGCTTACGATCGAATTCTTAAAGTGTCGCGGACAATTGCAGATCTCGCGGACAGTCCGAGCATTGAAGTCGAACACGTTTCTGAGGCGATTCAATATCGAAGTTTAGATCGGAATTTCCACGCCCCATAAGCAACAGCGCAAATGAGGTAAAACTTGATGCAGCACATTCCAAACGACAACAATGCGGTTATCTTTCGTGGAGCCGGAGAACCCAATACGCCCTCAACCATGCTACAACGCCTCGCCGAATTTGACCGTTCTGTTGGACTTGAATCTGACAACTATTCACTCGGTGGGGATGTTACCCGGCTTGAGAAAAAATGCGCCGAAATGTTGGGTAAAGCGGCAGCCGTTTTTATGCCGACGGGTACGCTCGCCAACCATCTCGCTATCCGGAAGCTCTGCGGTTCAAAGTCCCGCGCTGTGGTACAAGAGCAAAGCCACCTTTACAACGACACCGGCGACTGTGTTACCCAACTCAGTGGTATCAACCTCGTACCGTTGGCGAAAGACCGTCCATATTTTACCGTGCAAGAACTTGAAGAGGCCGTGGTTCAGGCGGAGGCCGGGAGGGTCATGAATCCTGTCGGAGCGGTGATGATTGAAAGTCCGGTCAACCGCCAGTCAGGACAGATTGTGCCGTTTGATGAAATGGAAGCAATAACGGACTACTGCCGGCGGAAGCAGATTAAAACTCACCTCGACGGCGCACGACTCTACATGATGTCTGCCGCAACAGGCATTCCACCTGCGAACTATGCTGCGTTGTTCGACACAGTATATCTGTCACTGTACAAGTATTTCGGGGCACCGTTTGGAGCGGTATTGGCAGGGACGTCTGAATTTACGGATGGATTGTACCATGACCGCCGCATGTTTGGAGGTGGGTTGGCGTCTGCCAATTTTGCGGCGGCACTGGCACTTCACGGCATCGACGGATTTGAACAACGCTTTGCTCACGCGATGGCAAAGGCAAAAGACCTCTTTGCTAAAATCAATATGCTAGACGGAATCCACATCGGATGTTTCGAGCACGGTTCTAACATATTCCCACTGGAGTTGGCTGCGGACGTAGACTGTGACCGATTCATCAAAGCCTTGCGAGACCATTCCGTCTCTGTATCCTCGCCCAGTGAACACAACTCCAAATGTATCATGCTCACTGTGAACACCACAATATTGCGCCAAGATACCGGGGACCTGCTGAAGACCTTTAATTGCGCTCTCCAACATTGAGAGTAAGATCTTTGATGAGGGTATTATGGCGGATTCCGCGACAATGGCTCAACTCTTATCGGACACGGTTTTTGTCAATTGAGACTCAATTAGCGACGGTAGAATGCGGGTTTGGGACGTTGGCCGTCTCAATTGGAGGGTGAATTTTTCCGAAAATGTCTCATAACAATTAGTTATCAGACATCTTTCGTCACGACCCAAGTTCAGTTGTCCGCTACGCGGACGAGCACGG
>JADFGN010000690.1 GCA_022567695.1 Candidatus Poribacteria bacterium
GAGAGATCGCTCCGTCGATCCGAGGCCGATCACCGCAATCAGCGTCACAACGACCCCTGCGAGCGCAAAATAGCCAACTTTTTCTTTCTCGCTACTCTTGATCTTCAAGTCAAGTATGATTGCGCCTACAGCAAAAACGATGAGCACAAGTTCGGGAATAAAAAAACGAATGCTTTCGAGATTCGTCAATGGTTGCAAGTCGGACTCCCTCAATTATTTTACGAGTACACTAACCGCTTGATTAAACATGTTAATGGCAATAGATGGCCAAATGCCCAGCACAATCGTTAAAATGCCTAGCGGTACCAGCGTCGCGATTTCGCGTCCATTAATTTCAGTGATCTCCGCGTACTTGGGATTTAGCGTACCTAAGAAAACTCGTTGGAGTGTCCACAGAAAATAGGCGGCTCCAACAACAATCCCGATCGTTGATAGAATTGTTAGCATTTTGAATTTAGCATACGCACCGAGCAGAGCAAGTACCTCTCCAACAAATCCACTGAGTCCCGGCAGCCCGAGAGATGCCATAAACGCTAGTGTGGTAATGCCCATATAAATCGGCATTTTGCTCCCTAATCCACCGAAGCCATTGATGTCTCGGTGGTGTGCTCGATCATAGACAACACCAACAAGAAGGAACAGCATCGCGCTAATCACACCGTGATTGAGCATTTGAAGAATCGCGCCTGTTACCCCACTCTCGTTACGCGCCGCAAGCCCCAGAATGACAAATCCCATGTGTCCAATACTGGAATATGCAACCAGCTTCTTGAAATCGGTTTGGGCTAACGCGCAAAGTGAGCCGTAAACGATGTTGATAAAACCGAGCATTGCTAAACTGTTACCCCAAATTCCGACACCGTTACAGAAGAAGTCCATCCCTTGCGGTAACATTGCAAAATTAACACGAATAAGCCCATAGGTTCCCATTTTTAAAAGGACGGCGGCAAGGATAACGCTGATTGCAGTCGGTGCTTCGACATGAGCATCAGGAAGCCATGTGTGGAAAGGAAAGATGGGTACTTTGACAGCAAAGCCAACAAAGAAGCCCAAGAAGGCCCAGATCTGAAACGTCGTATCCGCGAGCGGATGTCCCTGCTGAGCCGCCAATGTAATTAATGTTGGGATGTCGAAGGTATTGGCTTTGAGATAAACGGCAATCATGGCGATAAGCATCAGCACGCTGCCAAAGAACGTATACAAAAAGAATTTAATCGCGGCATATTCGCGCCTCGGCCCGCCCCAAATGCCGATTAAGAAGTACATCGGGAGCAACGTTAGCTCAAAGAAGACATAAAAGAGGAAGAGATCCAGCGCGCAGAAAAAACCGATCATTCCTGTTTCCAACAATAGGAATAACGCGAAGTAAGCCTTAATGCCTTTCTCAATATTTCTCCATGATGCAAGGACACAAATGGGGCCCAATAACGCCGTTAAAAGTAGCAGAGTCACACTCAAGCCGTCAATGCCAATATGGTAGTGAATATTGAATGCACTAATCCAATCAGTATTATACTCAAATTGAAGTCCTGAAATAGATCGATTATATTGAATAAAAAGAAACACCGCGAGAAATAATGGAACAAACGTAAACGCAAGCGCGACCCGCTTGATAAGCTCTTCTTTTTCCTGCGGTAGAAGCAATAAAACAACCATCCCTATCAGCGGGATAAAGATCATCGCTGTTAACAACATCTAGTAGATTCCTCCTAAATCACACCTCTGTGCAAAATTCTTCGCCTTCAAATCTGATTCGTTTTGCGAAGATAATCCTCAATTCCTTCGGAAAGGGAAGTCTTGTCAACCGCATCAAAAGCAACTATGGCGAGACGTGCGCGATCGAGTATCTTTTGTCCATCCTCCAAAGCGAAGCGGAGTGCCAGTTCATAGTCTGCCTTTCGTCGAGCGATGTTGAGATCTTCGATGGACCTGCTGAAATTCTTAGCAACAGGCATTGCGGCGTTAAACAATGCCATTTGGATTTTGACGTGCCCTCGGTCCTTGTAATTTGGAAACCGATCATTGCTTTTCCACCACAACAAGACGTGGTGATACACGCCATAGTAGGATCGACTGATTGCACTACGAATGTCTGCTTCCGTGGGCACTGTTGCCAGCAACTTTGCGGCTGTATCTAGAAAATCGAGGTGATTCATGAAATGAACTTATGGAAAGTGTTGATATAGAAAGCCCCTGGTACATCATTTGTCGCTTTGATGAATCGATCTTCAGCTTCAAGTACTTCATTTACTCTCATGCTTGACTCGATTACAAATATAATATTCGCCTCTTCAGGTTCATCATCGCGATATGGGGGATAGAAGTCAATCTCGATTTTTTTCGTCTTTGGGAAAAACTTATGGGCGTAATGATAGCCAGCGGCAACTGCTTCGTAGAGATTATGCTTGGCGCAGAATTTATCCAACGCCTTATCTTTAATTGGCGGAAGTGGAAATGACATAATCTTTCACCTCGCTCGAAAATCAGATCTAATTTGTCAGCCGTTACAGGAGATGGCGGAGAAAGTTTAGGGTGCGAGGATATGTAAAGATGAAAACTAACACTGCCACGCCGCCCAAAACAATCAGCAGATAACTTTGGATCTTGCCGGTTTGAATCCGTCTCATTCGGCCGCCGAAGGACCACGTGATTTTAGCTATCCCGTTCACCATCCCATCAACATAGGTATTATCAAACCAGCCAGCAAATGCCGCGACTATTGCCTGTACAGTATACGCGACGCCATTGACGATGCGGTCAATGATATGCAGATCGAAAAGTCCAAAACCTTTTGCGGTTAATACGGTAAATCTGACGAGCACGCCGTCATAGAATTCATCAAAGTAATATTTGTTCCAGAAGAGATTATAAATGGGGCGGAATTTCGCTGCCACCGCTTCACCGGAAAAAGTTTTGCGATGATAGAAAAGGTAAGATAACAGAATTCCCAAGCCTGCAATAAAAATTGATAAACCCATCGCAATGTTATGTGCGGGGCTATGCCCCTGCCCACCTTCTTCGGCATGATCG
>JADFGN010000141.1 GCA_022567695.1 Candidatus Poribacteria bacterium
CCGAAACTCGGGGTATTATACCACAAAACACGTTGAAATTCAAGCGTAGAAAGGGTTCGCGCCAATTCCTCCCCACATTTGAAAAAGGGGGCTTCCTTGGCGCGGAAATTGTGATATCCCTGCTTTCAAAATGGATAGAACCTTTCTGCGGATGATAAAAGCCACTGATGCTGTTGAGCAGGGAAGTTTTTCCGGCGCCGTTGGGACCGATGATGGAAAATATCTCGCCTTTATTGACCCCAAGACTGACATCAGAGAGTGCGTGGATGCCTCCAAAATGGAGAGACACACATTCAACTTTTAAGATTTCATTCATGTTCACCCGCTTCTTGAAGTACTCGTTCATAGATGCCTTGTCTGATTAAAACGCCTCTGTCTCTCATTTTATCAAGCAGGACTTGTACGCTTGGTGTGTAACCTGAGGATTTTGCGGCAACGAGAAAACGAAATGTATCAATGGCGGTTAATCCCAGTTGGTTTGCACGACGACGAAGACGCCGATCCCGGCTGATGATAAGAGATGCATTCTGCTCAATGGCAAGTGCGATCACAGAAGCGTCTTCTTCGCCTAAATCAATAAAAGGATGGAGAAACGCTTCGTTATTAATGTCAACTGTGCGTATAAATGAGGCAGTTTCTACCTCGTCTGCACCAACTTGTCCTGCACCATCAATGACAACTTCCTTGTATATTTGAGGTGAAACAATTACCTCTCCAAACATTTTTCCCAAGAGATCAAGTGAGTCAACCAAAGCAAGGTTAATCAGGGCAGTTGCGTCACAGACGACAATCATAGGGCATGTTGTTTCTTGATTTGTTGAGAAAGCAATTTCTCAAGCATTTTTCTGCTTTTTTCCCACTCTTCGTCGGTATCTGATAAATCTATCCCCGCATCGTATACCATTTGGATAAAACGTTGAATCGGTATTTTAAGCCTCTTTGCTCCTTGAGATACCGTCATTTTATCTTTTCGGATTAGAGCTAGAATTACCCTCAGATTTCCCTCTTTTTTGTTCATCATCTTTGCCTTCGCCCCTCATTTGTTTAATCTCAAAGACAATATCATTCAATGTCATGTGTGCGAATAGTTGCTCACGTTCGTTGGTATAGTTGCCATAGCCTTTTGTGAATTGGCTAATAAAGCGGGTCGTATCAGCAACACCGATTGCTTTGCACAACACTTGGATTGCTTCCGCTTCAATCGCAATGCGAACCTGACTTTTGCTATCAAGTGGGCGTTGTATGCTACAGGAGTCGAGATAGATTTTCATATCACGCTTCTGCCTTCGCCTTCAACCGATGTAGCAAGTTCAGCGCGTCAAGCGGCGTCACCTGATTGAGTTCTATCTGCCGGAGTTCCTCGACGATCGGATGGGTTTTCGAGGTGAATAGCGCAAGCTGAAGGGCATCGCCTTGGAATGTCGATCGCGAAACCTTACTTCGGGGGCGTGGCATTCTAGGAACAGCTTTCGGCGGGCGATCTGCCTTTCCACCTTCGACACTGAGGTTATGCTGCTCAAGCACCGCTAAAATCTGTTGTGCCCGTTCAATCACATGCTGTGGCAATCCGGCAAGCCGCGCAACATGGATACCATAACTCTGATCTGTTCCGCCCTCCACAACTTTTCGCAAGAAGGTAATCATCTCTCCATCTTCATGGATGGCGACGTTGTAATTTTTGACCTGTTTGTACTTGCCCGCAAGCTCAATGAGTTCATGATAATGGGTTGCGAATAACGTTTTTGCGCCGATCCGCTTCTCGTCAAGAATATACTCTGCGACTGCCCACGCAATGCTCAATCCGTCAAATGTACTGGTGCCGCGCCCAATTTCGTCGAGAATGATTAAGCTCTTGCGAGTCGCATTGTTTAGGATATTCGCGGTTTCGTTCATCTCAACAAGAAAGGTGCTCTGTCCCATCACGAGGTTATCCGACGCGCCGACGCGGGTGAAGATTCGATCCACGACGCCGATCTTCGCCGCTGACGCCGCCACGAAGCTGCCCATCTGAGACATCAGTGTAATCAGTGCTGTCTGACGCAGGAACGTACTTTTCCCACTCATATTCGGGCCAGTGATAACGTGCATTTGATGTTCACGGCAATTCAATTCTGTGTCGTTAGGGACAAACCCCTCTTGAGTAAAAAGGCGTTCAACAACGGAGTGACGGCCATTGCGAATGATGATTTCGTCACTCTCATCGACAATCGGTTTTGCGTAGTCGTACTTCGACGCGACGTAAGCCAAGTTAGCGATCACGTCAATCGTCGCAATCACCGAAGCCGCTTTCTGGATACGCTCCGTCTCTTTTGCAACTTGGATACGATTTTCACAGAAGAGGTCATATTCAAGCGATTCAATCCCCTCCTGCGCGTTGAGAATCTGCGACTCCCGCTCCTTGAGGTCTTCAGTGATGAATCGCTCGGCATTTACTAACGTTTGTTTACAAGTGTAGTGCTCGGGAATGAATTGGAGATTCGCTTTGGTAACCTCGATGTAGTAGCCAAAGACTTTGTTGAATCCGATCTTGAGTGATGTGATTCCGGTCTTTTCGCACTCCTGCCGTTGAAGCGACGCAATCCAGTCTTTTCCCTGCCCCGTAATTTCACGAAGTTCGTCTAGCTCTTCATTGTAACCGTCGCGGATTAAGCCGCCCTCGCGTACACTGGTCGGCGGGTCTGAACAGATGGCGGCGTCAATCAAATCTGCTAATTCTGTCAACGGGTCAAGTGATTCGTTTAAGGTTTTCAGTAACGAGGTTTCGCAATCTTGAAGCTGTTCCTTAATTGGTGGAATAAAATACAACGAATCTTTTAAAGCAATCAAATCACGCGCATTCGCAGATCCCAAGCTGATTCGCGAGATTAGACGCTCCATGTCATACATTCTATTGAGTGATTCTCGCAATTCTTCCTGTAAATCAATTCGATCTTTTAATTCTTCGACGGCACTTAATCGTGCATTAATCTGGTCCGGTTGCCGGAGTGGTTTTAGGATCCATTGACGCAGCTTTCTTGCCCCCATCGGCGTTGTTGTGTTATCTATCACTTCTAGCAACGTGCCTTTTGACGACCCATCGCGAATAGACGCTGTCAACTCTAAATTCCGTTGCGTATCCGCATCCAAAATCATGAAGTCGGAAATCGTGTAAGTATGGAGAGTGAGAATATGTTCAACCTCCTGCTTTTGCGTTTCGTTCAGATAGTAAATCAACGCGCCGGCAGCACAGATCGCCGCAGGCATATGTTCGCATCCGAAGCCTTCAAGCGAGAGCGTTTTGAAATGTTGAAGAAGTTCAGATCGCGCGGTGTCATGTTCGAAACGCCATTCGGGAAGGAAGTTCGCTACAGCTTTCAAATCGACTCTGAGACGTTCGAGCATCTCCTGATCATCGAACGATTCGGAGAAAAGGCATTCCTTCGGACCAAACCGATAGAGTTCTGCCCAAAGCTTTGTGAAATCTGCCAACTCAGTTACAGTGAACTCGCCTGTTGACAAATCTACGATGGCCAAACCGTAGGCCTCTTTGAGTTGATAAATTGCGACGAGGTAGTTGTTCTCCTTCTGATCGAGCACTTTCGGATCGGTGAGCGTTCCCGGTGTCACAATCCGAACAACATCACGCTTGACAAGTCTGTTCTCGTCTCTCGCTTGTTTAGCATCTTCGATCTGTTCAAGGATTGCGACTTTATAACCTGCCTTCACCAACTTGTAGAGATACGAGTCAAGCGCATGATGTGGGATGCCAGCCATAGGTGGAGCGGCTTCTTTTTGATTTTTGTGGCTTCTGGCTGTCAACGTAATTTCAAGCACCCTTGAAATCAATTCAGCGTCCTCGTAAAATGCTTCGTAGAAATCTCCAACGCGGCAGAGCAGGATGGCGTCTGGATTCTGACTTTTGACCTGTTTGTATCGCTCCATTAACGAAGGTTCTGTGTTTTTGGCCATTGTTTACCTCTTTTCAATCATCTTCGCGATACGAGTTTGATTTCTGTTGTGTGTTTCATTATGGTTTTTCCTCTATTCTCGGACGCGCATTGTCCGCCAAATGCTCTAAACTTATAGGCAGAATTCGCAGAACTTATAGTCTATTTAACAGTACAGTTTAATTTAAGAATGCTTATTCGAGAATCGATGCCAAAGGTACATGACGAGTACGCCTAGAGCACTACCTGCGCCGTCAGCAATCCAATCGTAGACGTCTGCAGATCGCCCTGGTACAAAGGACTGATGCCATTCGTCACTCGCACCGAATAAGACAGCTACGGACAGGCCGACAATCCAGGGAAAACCGGGGAAAACTTGGGGTGAAGCTTTCACAAGCATCCACGCTAATAAAAAACCTAGCACAGCATATTCAATCGAATGCAAGAATTTGTCACTTAATATCCAACTGGATTGAGGTATGGGCGGATGGGAAAAGGAGGAGAAGAGAAAAATGAGTGCCATATATAGCAATGGCGGTAACCCATATTTTAGCAATCGCAGAATTTAACTCCTCTCAAGCATTTATTTGGATGGCACAATAGATTGCTGGCAAAAATTGATTATACCAATTCAGATTTTTCATTTCAAGTTTTTTTGGAACGGAGATCAGATGCCAGTTATGTTTTCAACCTCCTCTTTTGTCTGTTAATGCTTTCCTTCCCGCTTCTAACGTATGGATAATCGCATCAGCATCATAGACGCAGCCACCCCATGTTCCTCCGCTAATGCTTTGAAGTGCCGCCCACAAACGTGTATCGTCCGGGAGCATCTCGTCGGGGGCGAGGTCTGGACGCGGAGGTCGTTCTGCTAAAATACGTGCGCCTTCTTCTGGGCTGAAAAGATTATTGCCATGACCGACCAGATCAACGC
Source organism: Candidatus Poribacteria bacterium (assembly GCA_022567695.1). Classification (GTDB taxonomy): domain Bacteria; phylum Poribacteria; class WGA-4E; order WGA-4E; family PCPOR2b; genus JADFGN01. The sequence goes on from JADFGN010000141.1 coordinate 4,858, forward strand.
TTCCTTCGAGACGATTTCGATCGATGATGATTTGGATGGTGTCCCCGTTGATGACCTTGCCGATGGGACCGCCTGCTAACGCTTCAGGGCCAATATGTCCGATGCACGCGCCAGTCGATACACCAGAAAACCGTGCATCGGTGATCAGCGCGACGTGTTTTCCGAACGAAAGATACTTCAGTGCAGCGGTGATCTGGTAGACCTCCTCCATACCACTGCCCATTGGCCCACGGCAACAGAGTACCATCACATCACCGGGTTTAATCTGATTTTCACCCTTCGTCTTGATTGCTTGGATGGCGTCTTGCTCACGGATAAAAACTCGTGCCGGGCCAGTTATTCGATAGACGCCGTCAGAATCAACGACACTGGGGTCGATTGCCGTACTCTTAATAACAGAACCTTCCGGCGCAAGATTACCACTTGGGAATGTAACCGTGCTCGTTAATCCACACGCTTTCGCGGTTTCGGGGTTCATAATCACGTCGTCAGGATTGACTCCATCCCGCTCAAGAAGCACGCCCTGTAAGCGTTTGCGGCGATCGGATTTTTCCCACCAGTCGAGATTTCGTCCGAGCGGCTGGCCTGAAACGGTCATAACATTTTCGTTTAGCAGACCTAACGCTCGGAGGTGTAGCATCACTTCGGGAACACCGCCAGCGAGAAAAACCTGGACGGTCGGATGCCCTACAGGCCCATTGGGTAGCACGTCAACGAGCCGGGGTACCTGCCGGTTAATCTCAACCCAATCTTCAACGGTTGGGCGTTCTAATCCGGTAGCATGAGCGGTGGCGGGGATGTGCAACAACAGGTTGGTCGAGCCACCGAAAGCGGCATGGACAACCATCGCATTACGAATGGCTTCATCTGTCAAGATGGTTGATGTTGTAATGTTTTTCGTTTCGAGGTTGATGAGTGCACGAGCAGAACGCTTCGCCATGTCGAGCCAAATCTCCTGGCCGGAAGGTGCGAGCGCAGAATGCGGAAGTGTCATTCCCAACGCTTCGGCGACAACTTGTGAAGTTGCAGCTGTCCCTAGAAACTGGCACCCACCGCCGGGTGTTGCACATGCTCTGCACCCGAGATCGGCAGCATCCTGCAAAGAGATTTCATCGTGAGCAAAACGCGCACCGATCGACTGAATCTTTCCCGCATCTTCGCCTTCTGTGGGTGGCAAGGTGACACCGCCGGGAACGAGGATACACGGGAGTTCTCGCATCGAAGCGAGAGCCATTGTCATTGCAGGCAAACCTTTATCGCAGGTGGCAATCCCCATGACTCCTTTGCGCGTCGGCAGAGATCGGATAAGGCGGCGAAAGATCTGGGCGGCGTCATTGCGATAGGCAAGGCTATCCATCATGCCGACAGTTCCCTGTGTTCGTCCATCACACGGATCAGAACAGTATCCCGCGAAAGGGATTGTACCGAGGGCTTTAAATTCGTGTGCCGCCGCTTGCATCAGCAAACCGACCTCCCAATGTCCGGTGTGGTAGCCAAGCGCGATCGGCGTGCCATCTGGCGCGCGGATACCTCCCTGTGTACTGAGTATGAGGAACTCTTTCCGATTCAATTCAGCAGCCCTCCACCCCATACCAGCATTGTGGCTCATTCCGAAGAGATCGCCGCTAGGCAGATTGAGCAGCATTTCTTCCGTGAAGGGTAGACTCCCTTCCGGCCCAGGGGCGTTGGTTTGGAGGTCATAGATTGAGGAGTCGCGAGAATCGAGGATTTCGCCGAAACCGATTATTCTGTTAGAAGCCATCTGTTGTTTTCCCTTTATTAGGTGTTATATTATTTTAGAATTGGAAAGTCCTAATGTCATTCTGAGCTTTTGGCGAAGAATCTAGATCTTTTACTCGTCTCCGGACTCGACTCCCGCTCAAGATGACATGTCAAATTAGAAACAGTATTAGGTGCTGAATATTGGTGCAAAAATATTCGGGAGTTTGGCGTGGGTTATGAACAAACTTGACGACTGTCAAGATGTGCGTTTATTTCAAACAATTCGGAGATGTCTTAGGAAAGCTTGTAGATATAACATAACGCCCTGCTACAAAAATAAGTTGAAGAATTGAGGGCAGTAGAATGGACAAAATGTTAAAGAAAGTTGGAACCCATTGTGGGATTTGGGTGTGAAAACATTATAAATCCCTGCCTATCTAAAAATCGATCAAAAATCTTCGCCCCTTTTTTGATTTCCATGCCCTTTAGGTTTCAGACACCGTTGGGGTAAATTTGCAAACTTTCCGTTTGAGTACTGGCAAAGTGATTTGGCGAGTCGTGGATTTGATCGCGAAAAGGAGTAAAGACAATATGGAAAAATGGAATGGCGTTTCATGGGTATATTGGGCAGAAGGTTCGACCCCGATTGATGAACGTGAACTCGTCAAACGTTTTCAAAAGGGGGAAACGGAGGTTTTTAATGGTCTCGTCATCAAATACCAAAGTCGAATCTACAATCTGGTTTATAAATACGTTCCGAATTCAGAAATAGCAAAAGATTTGTGCCAGGAAGTATTCATCAAAGCATTTCGATCACTACCCGGTTTTAAGCGTGAATCAGCGTTTTATAGCTGGATCTATCGGATTGCAATTAACCTCTGTATCGACTTTCTGCGGAAGCAAAATCGGCACCAAATACTATCCCTTGATGAACTGCCCACTTCTCCTAACGATGAGATCCCACTTAACGATGCCAAGCCAATTCCGCCAGATCGGGCTGAAACAAATGAACTCGGGCTAATCATCGGCAAAGCTGTCAACCAACTCCCTCCTGGACAACGGCGTGTCTTTAATCTTCGCTATCAAGAGGGACTTCAACTGAAAGAAATTGCTGCCCGTTTAGATCGATCTGAAGGGACCATCAAAGCGCATCTTTATCATGCGCATCAGCGTCTCCAAACCCTCTTGCTGCCTTATCTGAAGAATGAGCCGTTAGAGTGGGCGGTTAATGCCTAATCTGTGAGCCATGATGGATGCTTGTTGATGCCAAGTGACTTCTACCAGATAGGATACCATCTTCTTCAGTTCTTGTCTATATCTTTCGCCATCTGCAAAACTCTTGTCTACCCTTTCCAACTCGTTCCCATCTATGGGAATGCTCTCCCAGCGCCCTACAGCCATTCATCTTTCATTTTCGATGAGTCGTCCCTTTTTCTTCCAGTTTCCATTTCAATTGCATCGTCAACGGCGGAATCAACGATGCCTGCTCTAATAGATCTGGATTTGCAAAAGCGGCATCAGGCGTGCCGTCGAAGATCAATTCTCCATTGCTGAGTAACAATACCCGATCCGCGTAGTTTAGCGTCAGTTGGGCGTCATGTGTGCCGAAGATGACTGTTTTGTTTTGGCTTCTCATACTCGCGCAAAGTACACGCATAAAATCTTGGAGGTGCTGGAAATCTTGTCCAGTTGTAGGTTCGTCAAGCAGAAGCAGGTTCGGCTGGAGAGAAAAGATTGCTGCAACGGCTGTGCGTTGACGTTGCCCTCGTGAAAGGGCGTAAGGTGCTTCTGATTGGAGATTAACAAGATCGAACGTTGACAGTGCTTCATCGACTTGAGTCTGGATCTCCTGTCGAGACAGTTTGAGATTTTTTGGGCCAAAAGCCACTTCATCGGACACAGTTTCGGCTTGCAACAGCAGGTCGGGATTTTGAAAGACAATGCCGACTTTTCCTGCGAGATGATGGGGTTTCCGACGCTTGATATCCTCGTCTTCGATGAATATCTTCCCGGCAGAAGGTCGCAGTAGTGCTGTCATCAACAAGAGCAAGGTTGTTTTACCAGAACCGTTAGCCCCCATAATCGCAACCACTTCGCCGCGTCTAATCTGAAACGAGACGGTTTTCAAAGCATCGACAACGGTTCTTGGATAGCGGAACGTAAGCTCTTGGATGCGAACTGATAATTTGTTTGGCGTGGCATGTGAAGCGTGAGACGTGAAACGTGGTGAAATTGATACTTGACTGGCTGGCGCGTCTAGTCGCTGAAAGAGTTGTAAGGCGGATGTGAGGGTCAGCGGGCGATCAGGTAGTCCAATCTGTTCTGCCAATTCAGCCAGTTCGGGGACTTGAACGCCCAACTGACGATGTAATGTGAGATCGAGAAAAGCCTCATCCCTTGGTAAATCTTGGATGAGTTGACCTTCGTTCAGGAGCCACACTCGGCTGCATAGCGGAGCGACATCGTTGATTTGGTGAGCGGCGAGAATCACCGTAATCTGCTCGTTCCCACGCTCTGCGTGGGAACGTCGGTTCAACCGCCCGACAATTTCGAGGATGTCAAGGGTTGACTGCGGATCGAGATGACTTGTTGGTTCATCGAGTAGGAGAATTTGGGGGCGCATCGCACACAGGCAGGCAAGGGCGACACGTTGCTTTTCCCCGCCGGATAGCGTGGCGATTTGGCGATGGCGAAAGCTGGAAAGTCTTACCTGTTCCAAAGCGGTATCAATCCGTCGATCAATTTCATGCGCTGGCACGCCGAGGTTCTCTAGACCGAATGCAATTTCATCCTCAACGATTGTGCAGAAAAGTTGATCATCGGGGTTTTGAAATAACAGGCCAACGTGTTGACACGTTACCGCCAGCGGTTGGTCGGCGATGTTCGCGCCGTTAATCTGAACACGACCGGATAGTTGTCCACCTGAAGCGTGCGGAATCAAGCCGTTCAAACTCCGCAAAAGTGTCGATTTACCACAGCCTGTTGGCCCCATCAGGAGGATGAATTCTCCCGGATCGACCGTGACGTTTATGCTCTGTAGGGTCGGTTTATCTCGACTCGGATAGGTAAAGCTGAGATTTTCGATCTCGATGCATCCCATTATCTGTTCTGAAAATAGACCTGTAGGACTTACGCAATTGAACCGACCAACCCTCAGATTGTAGGTCAGGTTTCTGCGCGAGGTTCTTCCTCCCACCCGTATGGGATCGTCAAGCCCGGAGACGATAGATAAATGACCTGACACGGACGGCTTTACGACACGAAGCGGGGGTGTCCAAAGCCATCGTTGGCGACATGGCTACGGGCTGGAATCTCTGCCCGATCCGGAATGATGAGATCGATCGCTGGAGTGTTCTCGATGACTGTACCATCGCCAACACGAACATTTTTTCCCATCCGAATTTTACCGGGGTTGACGGACTCGCTTCTAACGGTACCAATCACAACCGACGAACCGATATGGCAGTCCGTGCCGATTTCCACAAAACCATCGATTTCCGTGTTGGTTCCGATAGAGGATTCATCCCCGATTCGCACAGGACCCAATAAACTTGCGTCAGTGCCGATCGTCACAAAATCACCGATAATCGGATGCCGCTGTTTCACCTTCACACTTAACCCTCCAAGTGTACAAGGATAAATGACGCAACCTGAACCAATCACGCCAGTCTGTCCGGTGGTAATACCACGGTGAGGATGCTCTAGGAAGTTCGCGTCACCGATACGTGTTTCGGGATGGAGGTCAGCCTGATAATAACGCCCCCCAAGTTCCGAGATAGCACGTGGCAGTAACGGCACAGGCATCCGATATAGGTCAGAATTATCCGCGACAGGTCCCGCTTTAGTCAAGGCGTGGGCAACATCATGATAGAAAAGCACTCGCCAACCGGGAAAGGTGCTCACGACGAGCTGCATCTGATAGTCAAAGGCAAACTCCAGATTCAGCTTTCTCAGAAAACTCCGATAAGATTCAAAATCTCGCTGCACAATCGTATGGTCTATCTGGGCGATAATGTTCAATTCCGCTAGTTTTTCGCGGGGAAGTCCTTTATGAAGAAGATAGGCGTCCCATACGGAAGGATCTTTCAAAGAGGCGAAGCGATTCCACAGCGCACGTTCTTTCAAATGGGGCAGTTCCCAAAGCAAGGCAAATGTTGCTCCTAGCGCGAGATCTTCTACCTGTGTTTCATCAGCAACTGCTAGAAAGGATTGTGCGATAAAAGCGTAAAGCTGATCGGCAACTTCTTCGATGGCTTCGGTGAGGTCATGTGTCTGTTGCCGCGGGGCCGGGGCATTATGCGATCCGGGCGCGACACATTCTAATAGGTTGCCCAATACGGTCTCTAAGATGTCTCGATTGACAAAGCCTCGTCCAGAACGCAGAGAGAGAACCTCCCGACTGATACTATCGATACGCAATACCCTGAGTTCGTCCGGGGTGTAGATTGGACGGAGACGTTCAAGTGTCCAACTCAACAACGATTGTTTCCGACTTTCGTAAGATGAATCAAAGAGTGTGGTTTCGATCATATTTTTTTTCAACAAACCTCAATGGAACATCCGGCGTCGCAAGATTATACTTCACCGCAAATTCATAAAACTTCATCAGCCCGGCAATTTCCGCATCGCCAAGGTCGAAGGAAATCCGATGGGTGAGATAATCCCGACACAGTTCTTCTGGCAACCCTAACTTTTCAGCTTCGACTCGTGCGATTTCTGGAATTCGTGCGATGCCAGATTCCTTCGCTTCCAGTAACGCTTGGGTGATATTTCGTAGCTCGACGCCATCTCTGACAACCCAGCAGGCATAAACGAATGGGAGTCCCGTCAACTCCTGCCACTCCGCACCGAGATCTAAAGCATATTCGGTCGAACCGAGTCGCCGCAATGCTGCATCTCCAATCAGCAAGGTCGCATCTGTATCAACCGATCGCGGATGGACAGTCGGCAAACAGGAGATAAACTCGGGATAGATCTGATATTTCTCTGCAAGCAGGATTTGAACAAGCGTTCGAGATGTTCGGGAACTTGTGTCGAGAGCCACACGACGAATTTCGGGGATTGGAATTCGGCTGAAAAGTTGGATGCTTCGGACAGCACCTCGTGAGGAAATGGAGATATGAGGGAGAATGCGGTATGACTCATCCGCCGCACGGAAATATTCAATGATGGGAATAATTGCAACATCGAGATGGCCCGCTTTTAAGTCATCCGCCAAGCGAGAAGGAACGTCAAAGCTGAGTTCGATCTCCTCACTCGAAAGCGTGTAGATAAGGGGTTTCGTATTCAGGAATGAAACCGCACCGACTTTCACGCGGCTTTTTTTCTGTACCATTTATTCCCTTCTCGAATAATTTCGTTGTAATTGGTGTCACGTTCGATTGGGATATGGCCAGCTTCTCGAATCAGGCGGGTGAGTTCTTCCACAGAGACGGCTTCGGGTGTTGAAGCACCAGCCATGTGTGTAATTTTTTCCTCTGTCACTGTTCCATCGATGTCATCGGCGCCAAAACTCAGGGCAACTTGCGCCACTTTTAATCCGGTCATAATCCAATAAACTTTGATATGAGCGAAGTTGTCCAGCATCAAGCGGGCGACTGCAACATTTCGCAGATCTGTCAAACCCGACGTACTCGACAGATACGCCATGCGAGTGTTTGCGGGGTGAAACGCAAGAGGAATAAATGTAACAAAACCGTTCGACTTGTCCTGTTGCTCACGTAAACGAATCAGATGGTCTACACGATCTTCGTTTGTTTCAAGGTGTCCGTAGAGCATCGTTGCATTGGTTGGGATGCCGAGTTCGTGCGCTTGATGGTGAACATCAAGCCACCCTTCTGCGCTAAGTTTACCGGGGCAGATCTTGTTTCGTGTCTCTTCCGCAAAGATCTCGGCACCGCCGCCGGGAATAGAATCCAATCCCGCTGCTTTGAGTTCAATTAAAATTTCCTTAATCGATTTTTTGAAAATGCGAGAAAAATGATGAATCTCTACCGCCGTGAAGAATTTCAGATGCACCTGTGGCATCCGTTTCTTGAGTCCTCGAAGCATCTCAAGATAGTATTCAAACGGCAGTTTCGGGTGCAGTCCACCGACACTATGAATCTCCGTACAGCCGTTATTGATCGAATACACCGCCTTATCAAGGAACTCATCAACACTCATCTCCCACGCACCTTCTGTTTCGATGTTTTTCCGGGCGAAAGCACAAAAGTGACAACGGGCGTGCAGGATGCACACATTTGAGTAATCGATGTGTTGATTGATATTATAATAAGCAAGATTTCCACTCTTCCGCTCTCGCACAATGTTTGCGAGAAATCCTAGCCCCGTAATGTCTGGGGTCTCATAGAGTGTGATCCCATCTTCAAGTGAAAGGCGCGTTTCTGTCTGAATTTTTTCGTGGATGGGATAGAGTTTCGAGTCTGTAATTGGTAGGTATTTTTCCATTGTTCCTCCTTTGTTTTTTGCATCCAGAGCTAAATGGTTTCCTCGAGTTGCTCTGATTTTATGATAAGATTTCCGCCCAATTTCTTGAGTCGTTTTTTCAGATGCAGAATCTTGGGATTGGCGTATGACTTTGGTGCTGAGAATCTACTTGAGACAATCCGTGCATACACTGTCCCATCAAGGTTATTTTCAAAGTAACTGATAGTTTGGCCAATCTGTTCAATAGCGGTTAGTAAATGGCTCCCTTTCAACTCAATAAAGTAAAAATCATTTTGCTCGCAGTCAATAATCAGGTAGTCACATTTCCTGCCCTCTTTGATATAACATCCATCAATTTTTACTTTGCAGAGCCGCTTGCGAGATTTATTGTTGAGGCGATAGGTACGTCTTTTCTCCTTCGCAGTGGTGATTTGGTTTCGATTACAAGAAGCACATTCATGATTTTCGACCGTCTCGCAATTCATCATTCATCATCCAGATTGAATAATTCATCAAAGATGCTGTTTAGCTGCTCAGAAGCACTGTCGATCGCTTCCGTTTTGATTAACGGAACATCTTCATCGACGATGTTTGTTATCATGCCTTTTTCAATCATGAAAGTTCCAATCCGACTTGGATGGATCCAGAGGCGTCGATCCACAAGGCGACTCACCTGCTTAGGTTTTGTTTGCCCGAGTAAATGCGCATAGATTAAATTGTTGAAGGATGAAAGTATGTATGGGCTGTGCGTTGTTATCATAATCTGGTTCTGTCTTAGATTCGCCAACAGAGCGATGAGATCGATAACTTCTTTCTGCGCTTCGGGGTATAGATGGGCTTCGGGTTCTTCAAAGACAATGAAGACATCTTGATTATCAAGAATGAGTAAAAAAATCAGCAGCAGAATCCAAATTGACTCTTGTTGACCTGATGAAGCATAATTGAGTTTGACATACCTTTCAGAATCATCAATGAATAGCTTATCTCCTTCCCTGTCAAATCGATAACGCGCCTTAAGAATGTCTCCGATAATTTGTCGAGCTAGAGATAGGTTTTCAGAGTCAACCCTTTCGTATGTGAGCTTCTTCTTGTCTGTTATGAGTTCATCGAAGCTCTTTGAGAATAGTGGCTTTAAGTTATTTATTCTCTCGACGAACGCCCTCATTGGGTAATCCAACTGATGCGGATGGATATTTTGCAATTGATCTGACAGGGTTGCTAAAAGGCTTCTACCTGCGGGAATAAAAATCAGGTCTTTGTCATCATTGAAAAGATCACTTGCTAGGTTTTTGATTTCCTCGACGAAAGTTTTTCTTTCATCTTCTCGTGCAAGAATTTCACTGGATGATAAAAAACTCACATTTTGCCTATCGGCATATTGATTAAAAGCCCGTGCTTCTCGGATAATGGCTGAGAAGCCATCCTTAAATTCCTTGTTAAAATTTGGATTCACGTATCCATCTTTTAGATCAATCTCTATAAGAACTCCGTTCCCATAGTCGTATGCGAGGTAAATTTCCT
>JADFGN010000691.1 GCA_022567695.1 Candidatus Poribacteria bacterium
AGCGATTCCGTCTTCATTCATCTCCACCCCGGATGAGGAATTCGCTGTCAACCGGGTTTTTCTAAAAAAGGCCGCAACGGAAAATTTGAAATCCGTCTCTCTGATCTGGCACCCGTGGTCGCTCGATGCTTTCGACCCCGACATGAAGATGCTTGAACTCACCTTCGCTTTCGTCCGTGAACTTGGGTTGGAGCCCAGTACCTATCAAGATCTTTTTCGGCACGTACATGGTGAAATGAACTGATGGCCTAATTTCCGCTACTTCTCACGGAGAGACCGATTGAAGTCGAAAGGTGTCACATGGAAAGCGATCCTCATTGGCGTGCTGTTGATTCCTCTCAATTCATATTGGATCGTGCGCAGTGAGACAGGCGGGGGGATTTTCTATTCGACAACCTCATCGCTATTCTGCAATGTTGTGTTTACTCTCTTTATCCTGACATTGCTCAATGCAGGAGTGAAGCGATGGAAGCCATCTGGCTTACTAGCACAGGGGGAATTGCTGGTCGTCTACTCAGTGGTTTCTGTTGCATCTGCACTTTCGGGAGAGAGTGTTGGACAACAATTGGCGAGACTGATCGGCACACCATTTTGGTACGCCACACCTGAAAATGAGTGGGCGATATTGTTTCACCGCTACTTGCCTCAATGGTTGGTCGTTGATGACAAGCGGATGCTCGAAGCTTTCTTCGAGGGTGAAGGCGGAGATTCGTCGTTACTCTATACCTCAACACACTTCATCACTTGGCTACGTCCCTTGCTGATGTGGTGCGCGTTCATCCTCCTGATCGTGTTCATCATGATGTGCATCAACGTCATCGTGCGGAAACAGTGGATTGAGCATGAGCGACTGACCTATCCAGCCATCCAATTGCCACTGGCAATGACAGGAGATAAAGACAATTTCTTCAAAAACGGGAAGATGTGGTTTGGCTTTGGTGTGGGTGCTGGCATCACGCTGTTGAACGGTCTCCATTTCCTTTTCCCTGTCGTACCGGGCATCCGCAACATCAACAACATCAGTAACCTTTTTACCGCTACCCCTTGGAATGCCATCCGCCCGATGGTGATTGCGTTCTATCCGTGTGCAATTGGACTCGCCTACTTCATGCCGCTAGACCTTGCGTTTTCAACGTGGTTTTTCTTTTTCTTTTGGAAAGCGCAGTTAATTTTGGGAGCGATGCTTGGTTTACGGAGTCTGCCCGGATTTCCGTATGCGCGGTGGCAGCAGACAGGAGCATATCTATCGATTGGTGTGCTTGCGCTGTGGGTCAGTCGACGACAAATCATCGAAGTATTCAAATCGATGTGGGAGCGTTCCCCCAACGGCGATAATCAAGAGCAGCACTTTCCTACCCGTCCTACACAACCCATGAGCTATCGAATGGCTGGTCTGGGACTGATTGGTGGATTTGGATTACTTGTACTCTTTGGAATGCAGATGGGAATGACATTTTGGGTTGCCCTCTCCTTCTTCAGTATCTATTTCATTCTTTCCATCTCTATCACGCGCATGCGCGCGGAGTTAGGCCCCCTTGTCCACGAACTGTACTACAGCAACGCTGGACAGGTAATGACCGCCGTATTGGGAACACGCCGGGTTTCGCCCAGCAGTCTTACATCGATATCGTTATTGTGGTGGTTGACGCGCAGTCAAAATTCGCATGTGATGCCCCATCAGTTGGAGGCATTCAAACTGGCTGAACAGACACGCACTGACACACGTCGATGGTGGGTTTTTATGGTGGTTGCTGCGGTGTACGGGGCATTGGTCTGCACGTATGCCGTTCTTGACACAGGATACCGCTACGGAGGCAATGCAGGTTTTGCTACTGAAGCATACCAACGACTTCAGGCCTGGATGTATAATCCGCGTCCCACGGATGTCCCAGCGAGTACGTTTATGGGAATTGGCTTTCTCTTCGCGCTGTTGCTGCTCTGGATGAAACGACGTTTTCTGTGGTGGCCATTTCATCCTCTTGGGTATGCCATCACACAAGGGGATTGGGCAATCACGTACATCTGGTTTCCAATCTTCCTCAGCTGGCTGCTCAAACTACTGATTTTAAAGTATGGGGGAGTCCGCAACCACCGGAATGCAATGCCGATATTTCTCGGCTTAATTCTCGGTGATTTCGTGATGGGCGCAACGTGGGGGCTCATCGGTTTAGTGACAGGAATGCCGACCTATCGATTCAAAAATTGGTGATTTAACCTTTTAGAGACTGGGAGGGACAAGCCATCAATTTTAGCCTGCCTTCCCACACGATTTGAGAAGAAAGCTCTTGCAGAAACCCCTCGCGATGAAGGGGATGAGGGAGATTGAAACTGAGACAATTTATCATTCTGTTAGAACTCAATCTCGAATTTCTGGAAACTATAGAAAATAGAAAAGGTTATTGTTGACAGAAAATTGCAATTGGTGTATCATAGTACCCGCCTAAATTTATGGAACTCGCTAAGTTTAACGAACGTCTATTACATACGCATAATGAATTCGGAATTCTACGTCATCTATACGATACATTCCATTACGACATCAGGAGGAGTGAATGAAAGAATTACACTTTGATTTTCGAGATATTTTTCGAGCGGGTCGGTACGGCTTTGCAGGGAAAAAAATCACCGTTCATTTTCTAGGGCTTGCTCTAAGTTATTTAATTTACGAGGTCCTTGTCTATTTGAGCCTGTTGATTGCAGGTGGCAACGCAGCGAGAGAGTTTTGGAATAAATATGCGCTATTGCCTGTTTGTCCCTATGTCGACTACAACTTTGAAACAATCACGGTCGGGGCAATGTGGATCGGTACCTTTATCCTTTTCGTAATCTTCTTCTTGACAAGCACAATGGTTTCTAAGATTACCATCCAACAACTTCGGGGTGACAGTTTCTTTTCGATGCGCGACTCTGCGGGGTTCGTGAAGAAAAATTGGAAGGCCGTTTTCGGTACCTTTATTGGACTCATCTTTATTTTTATCCTCTTTGCGCTGACACCAATTGCCGTCGGCTTGCTCGGTAAAATTCCTG
>JADFGN010000142.1 GCA_022567695.1 Candidatus Poribacteria bacterium
TTGTTGAGAAGTGGGGCGATGGCTTCTTCTCTGAAACGGGAACTCCACCGATTATCGTACTGGTCAAAAAAGTCTCTCACGACAGGGTCGGAGATGTTATCGACGATACGTTCCCGAAAGTCTTTGTCGGTGAGGAGTTTGGGAATTGCTATGAGCGTCTGGGGTTTTGGTTGCGAGAGTAAGGCAAACGAGACATTGGAAAGTATGTACTCGGTTCTAGGGCCCCAATTATCCGCCCAAATGTTCTTCATGATGCTGATGACGCTTGAGACAACGAGGGGCTTTTGTTCTTCGGAAACGGCTTCAAAGATGTTCATTCCGATGGCTCGCTTGGGGTCTTGCGGGTTGATGTAGATGACATCGTTGGTTCGTTCTCGCGGAATTGTTTGCAGAATTTCTTCAATCAGTCCGCCGTGCGGGTCTATGACTGTAACACCAAGCCGGTGATAGATGTCCCACGTTACCATGTTGCACAGCATGGTCGTCTTTCCAACGCCGGACTTGCCGAAGATGCTAACGTGCCTCTGCTTGTGCTTGGGTGAGATTTGGAATGGCTCTTTGTGTATGTCGGTTATGCCGATGGAGTAGGGGAGCATGGTTTGATTATACGGAACGGCGGGAGATTTGTAAGATAGTATTATCAAGGAGTCCCTGATGTCTGCGCACTGTCATACCCCAATCAATCCCCACGAACTATTACAAAACCCATTGGAGAAATTTTGTGCGAGTTCAACACTCTGCGCGAAATGTTAAACTCACTCAAAACAAAAAAGCACCGAGATTTCTCCCGATGCTTTTTACCCCAAAGTTGGTGTGACTGCTGATGATATTTCATTCCCCTAAACTTTTATCGGTCGTAAGGAACTACGTTGTTTAGTTTTAGTAATCATAACCGTCATAGTAATAAGTGGAAAAGTGGGAAATTTCAAACTTTATCATGTTTGCTTCATCGTAGCGTATGCCTTCAATCGCTTCTCCGTTTTCGTCATACAGCCAAAACTCGGTGTCATCGGCAACCCACTTCCCTTTAATCTTCAGGATTAAGGGGTTGAGGTCAAAATATGCGTCGGACGGACCAAACTCGAAGCTGAGCTTATAGTAGTCGCCATTGGGGTCAGAAACCAACTCCTCGGTCAACTCACAGGTAATTAAAACTTCATTGAGAGGGTGTTTGAAAAGGCTGGACACTTGACTTTCTTAGCCATCAGGAGTCTCAGCCAAACGCCGAACCATCAAGTTTATCATCGCCAGATATATCATTGCTTCGCTGGTTTCGGTTAAGTACTCGTAATCTTTGCTCAACCGGCGATAACGGCCTAACCATGCAAAAGTCCTTTCCACGATCCATAGCCACGGCCTGACCACAAAACCTTTCTTCCCACCTTTGGGCCCTCTTTGAATCTCAAGATCCCAACCACAATGCTCCACAACCCAGTCAATCAGTTGTCCGGCATAAGCTGAATCCGCCCAGATTTTGCACAAGCGATCCATGCCATCTTTGATGCCATTGAATATCTGCTTGGCACCGTCTCGGTCTTGCACGTTGGCGCCGGTGACCACCACGCCAATAATTAGGCCCATAACATCAACGAGAATATGGCGTTTTCTGCCTTTGACTTGCTTATGTACATCGACCCCTTTGATCCCCCTTTTTCGGTGGTTTTGACCGATTGGCTATCGATGATGGCAGCCGAAGGTTGTGACTCTCGGCCATCTTGCTTTCGAAGCTTTTCATGCAGCGTATCGTGAATCGCTTTCCAAGTCCCGTCTTTTTTCCATTGCCGAAAGTAAGTGTAGACGGTCTGCCAGGGCGGAAAGTCATGGGGTAAAAGCCGCCAGGCACAGCCCGACCGCAGCAGGTAAAAAATGGCGTTTATGACTTCACGCATATCAGTCCCACGCGGACGGCCGGATGGCTTGGCTGGCGGAATCTGAGGCGCAAGAATTTTCCATTGGGCATCGGTTAAATCGGTAGGATAGGATGGTCTGTTCATGGTCGCGCATTTTATCCCAGCACAACCCTTTTGTCAAACCTTTTCAAACACCCTCTGAGCAAATTCGGGTAAGGGCTTTTGCCCGATTGACTCTTTGTCGTTATAACCCTTTTGCGTCTCGGTCTGACTTGGAGATTCATCTCAGCAATGAGACGTTGGACTCGCTTCTTGTTGACTATAATTCCTTCACGGTGCAAGGCATTGGTCACCCGACGATAACCGCGACGATGGTGAATCAGGCAAATCCCTTCAATTTGTTGACGAAGCCATGAGTCGTCTTGGGCTGTCGAATCGTAATAGAAGCTACTGCGAGCCAATCCCAGTAGTTTGCACAATAGCTTCGTATCGAATTCGTCTTTGGCTAAATCGACCAACTCGCGTCTCTTCTCTACCGAGAGTCGAAGTAGCCATAGAGTTTTTTTGAGGCAGAAAGTTCCAACGTGAGTTGACCGACCAGACGTTCGAGTTCGGCAATGCGAGTATCGGCAGTATTGTTACGCTTTTGTTCGGGTTGAAAAATCACCACCGCGTTTTCGGTAAATTGTTGCCGCCATCGAGCGAGCAGAGAGTCGCTGATGTTGTGCTCGCGTATTATTTGTACGGGACGTTTGCGACCACTGATGAGGTCGAGGACACATTGCAGCTTAAATTCGGGTGTAAAGGTACGTCTTTTCTTGGACATGATACTCCTTTTTGTTTTTGCTAGCAATTGTAAAATCCTGCTAAGCATCATGTCCAGTTTTTTGGGGTCATGTCAGTCACAATGAGGGGCCTGGCACAGAGGATGCCAAGACCCGCTGCATTCGGTGTCTGGATGAGTGCTGTATATCCCTTTCAAATTCAAAACATATTTAAGTGTGGGAACGAAAATTGCTACGAGCAATTTCATCGAATTCTGCTGACATCCGGCGACTTTTCCGACGGCATTTTAGGCCTGAAGCGGTCAGCAACCATAACGGATTTCCTTTAGCAAAATCTATACCCACACTTTAAAGATACGATAATGCGTTCTTCGACAACATATCAAAAACTTTTAAAAAGGGGTTGAAAGAAAAGATGGAAGAAAAATTCGATATCACTGATTTGCAAAGCGGCATTCTGGAGGCAAGTCTCTCGATGAAGTTCAGTTATGATTTAAGGTTAGCTGCTGAATCGATTCTAAAAGAGCTCCGACAGTTAATTCTGGTTGATGTATGTTCGGTATATCTTAAAAAAGGGGCTTTGGACATGATACATTATCAGCTTTATCCATTGCCAGTTAATTGGGAAAAACTTTCCGCCAACGAAGCCAGGACGATTTTTGACCGCTATAGCGACAGAACACCCACAACGTGGGTGGATAACGAAACCTACGGTGTGAATCTCCCGACTTCCGTTGGATTATTAACCTTAAGCCAAAAAGAAACTCATTATACCGAAAGCGAGATTGAAGTTTTGACGGCGCTTGCCAACACGATTGTGTTGATTGCCATCAGGCACCAAGACCTGATAGAAAAAGAGGAAAGCCAAGCTGCCATCGTGGAGTTGGATAAAGATTTATTGGCAATACACTATTCCAGCGCAGGCCTCTTTATATCTAGCTCTCAGCGGGGAATTATTGAGAACATTATCCGCCTCGCAACGCAAACGCTCGGTTTTGATAGGTGTGGTATCTTTCTCAAGGACGATACCACAAATGTGTTGCAGGGACAACTTGAGATTAACTCGCAGGGCGAAATTGAAGATATTTCTCGGCTGGTATATCCGCTTGTACCATCAAGACCTGAAGAGAGAATAACAATATGCGAAATTGTACTCGGGAAACGCCCCTTTTTTTTGACCCAAGATTTAGACGGGGAGGGCTATAAAAGCGAGGAGGGCTATAAAAGCGAGGAGGGAGATATCTCAAGTAGTGCTGCTGTTCCTATGAAGGTCGGGAACGAAATTGTCGGTATCCTTTGTGTAGGCAATTATTTCTCCCGTCAGCAGATTCTTCAGTCCCAACTTATGTCCTTGATGGTCTTAGCGAATCAGGGCGCGACTGCGCTTTCCCATTTGGAATCGGAGAAGAAAATACGGGAGAGTGAGCAACGTTATCGCTCACTGGTCGAAACCGTTCCGTACGGCATTGAGTACATAGATAATGTTTCGGGTACATTAATCTCTAATTATCACACGAAAGAAGTTGAACATTCTTCTACAATCTCACGCGACATCACCGAGCGTAAGCAGGTGGAGGAAGCGTCTCGAGATCGTCAGACACAGGTCGCTGAACTTCAACAGCTCTATCAGAAAGCTCCCATCGGATTGTGCTTTATCGACACCGACATGCGCTATGTGCGCATCAATCAAGACTTGGCTGATATTAATGGCAAGCCAATTTCTGAACATGTTGGAAAAACCATACACCAAGTCATTCCTGATATTGCGCTACAGGTCGAGTCTGTACACCGCAGAGTGATAGAATCCGGTGAGCCTGCCCTTGCTATCGAGGTCGTCGGCGAAACCGTTGCAAACCCTGGGGTAATAAGACATTGGCTTGGAAACCACTACCCGGTGAGGCTATCTGACGGCACGATCGTAGGCGTAAGCGTGGTGGTTCAGGAAATCACTGACCAAGTCGCACTACAGGAGAGCGAAGAAAAGTATGAAGACCTTTACAACAACGCTCCTGTCATCTATCTATTTCTTGATAGCAATGGAATTATTATTGAATGCAATAATACAATATTAGATGAATTAGGTTATACGAGGGAGGAATTGATTGGCATACCTATGACTGAGATTATGTCCAATGAATCTATTGCCAAGTTTAAGAAGGATTTCCCTGAATTTCTAAAGACAGGAAAAACACAGGGAGTTGAACAACAATTAGTTGCCAAGAGCGGAGAGATTATTGATGTAAGGTTAAACGCTACAATGGAATACGATGAACAGGGAAAGCCGAGAAGGACGAGAGCAATATTTG
Source organism: Candidatus Poribacteria bacterium (assembly GCA_022567695.1). Lineage (GTDB taxonomy): Bacteria > Poribacteria > WGA-4E > WGA-4E > PCPOR2b > JADFGN01. Next base: position 4,942 of record JADFGN010000142.1, read on the forward strand.
AGAATGTCATGGCTCGGAAGCAGGCGGAGGATCGTCTAAAGACTAAGACAGAGGAGATCTCTGTGGTTGCCAATGCGCTGGCTAAATTCATGGCAACAGGGAGCTGGCAGGATGCAACCGCAATTCTCCTCACCCGTGCCTTGAAGCAAACCAACAGCGAGTACGGATTTTCCGGCGTCGTAGTTGACCAGGATGGGGTCAAGGAACTCAGAATTTTGGCGCATGAAGGTATCCTTTGGGATGAACACCAGGGAAGAGAGTTATATAATAGGGCGATCAAAACCTCTCAGGAAATGGGGTATCTCACCTTTACCAGTTTTGATAATCTATTCGGAAAAGCGATAACCACCGGAAAGGCAGTCATTGCAAATGACCCCAGTACCGACCCTCGGTCGGCCGGTCGTCCTGAAGGACATCCACCTCTAGACCACTTCCTCGGCGTTCCCGTCATGCGGGAAGGGGAAGTCGTCGGAATGATCGGTCTTGCCAATCGTCGAGAAGGATATACTCTCGTTCAGCAAGAAGAAATCGAAATTTTGACCCAAGCTGCTGGTGTCCTCTACGATAGCTATCGGCAACAGCTACAAAAGGATTTTCTGGAGGCTGAACACAAGCAGGCGGGGGAGCAAATCAAGGCATCGCTGAAAGAGAAGATGGTCTTGCTTAGGGAGATTCACCACCGGGTGAAAAACAACTTACAGTTGATCGTTAGTATCCTTGACCTTGAGGCTGATAAGGTTGCTGATGAAGAGATCTCCCCTCAAGATTTACTCGCACTATTAGCCGCGACCCAAGGGCGGATACGATTAATAGCTGCCTTACATAACGAATTGTATGATTCTGATGATCTGTCAGAGGTAGATATTGCGGTTTATCTTACATCGGTGCTCTCGACATTGGACAAGTTGAAGCTGTCAAATGTTGAAATAAAAACGGATTTGCAGCATTTTACATTGGATGTGGACCTAGCGCTTGCATGCGGACTTATATTGAACGAGATTGTGACGAATGCTCTGAAACACGCCTTTAAGGAGGAAGATATGGGTGAGATTCTCATCGATCTTCATAAGGATGCTTGCTACCTGATTTTAGAGATCCGGGACGATGGTGATCCCATGCTCATGCCACTAGACTTTGGGGATCTCGAGGCATTAGAGAAACTCCCTAGTGTTGGCCTATTATTAACGCGAGATTTCGTGGTCAACGTCGGTGGAACTATCGAATTCAGCCAAATGGCTGAACATAAAAGCTTCAAAATCACACTTCCTTTAGATGAAGAAGGAGAAGAGAATGAATGATACGATACTGGTCGTTGAGAATGACCGAACGATTGCTCGGACCATAAGGAATATGGTCAGACGTCTCGGGTACAATGTTGTACGGAGCGAATTTTCTACCGGTGAAGCTGCTATCGAAGCGGCGGCTTCACAGAATCCTGCTCTCATCTTGATGAACGTGGGTCTTACTGGCAAAATGAATGGACGGGAAGCTGGTGATATTATTTGGAGTGATTTACAGATTCCCATTATCTATATTACCGGGTACTTAGTACCCGGTAGTGATTTAAAGACATTGGACCTCTTGTCGAAGCCGATCGACAAGGACACGCTGAAGGCGGCGATAGAAAACTGTCTGACATAGAAAGGAGGTAATATAGTGGCCACGGTAATGGTGGTTGAGGATAATCGTACAACTGCTAGAGGTATAAGAAATACGGTGGAGGGACTGGGATACACGGTGATTCCAGATGAGATCGCTTCTGGCGAAGAGGCCATTAAAATGGCAAAGAAAATGAAGCCAGATTTGGTGTTGATGGACATGCAGCTACAGGGAGACAAGAAAGGAGAAATGAGTGGGATCAGAGCGGCAGAAGAAATTAAAACCTCTCGTAACATTCCTATTGTCTACCTTACGGCGTATGCCGATCTGGAGACATTACAGCGTGCCAAGGTGACCGAGCCGTTCGGTTACCTCCTCAAGCCCTTCGATAAGCGAGAGCTGCACGTAGCTATTGAAATGGCGCTTTATAAGCACCAGAAAGAGACTGAGTTGCGAGAGAGTAATCGCAAACGGGAAGAGACTCTCGCCGAGCTACGGGAAACGCAGCAGCAAGTTATCCGGCGGGAACGCCTGCGTGTACTGGGACAGATGGCCCAGGGTATTGCACACAGCCTCATGAGTACAATGACCGGGATTGTAGGACTGTCCCATATCTTGAGAGATCGCCTTGAAAGGATAAACCCAGGTGGGAAAGACGATTTTTTAAACCTCTTGGCATCGATAACAGATAGTGCCGGGCATGCGACGGATGTCGTCCGTAGTCTCAGGGCTTTTTACCGGTCCAGGAAAGAAGATGAAGTCTTCCATCCCGTCAGTCTCAATAAACTTATTCGGGAGGCTCTTGGCATGACCCAACCTATGTTGGAAGGCTTGGAAGGTGATGCACATGTCCTCATCAACGTTGTTACGGAGTTTGAAGATGTTTCAGACGTCTCCGGTATGGCGTCTGATTTGATCGATTTGTTGATTTCACTAATCTCTAACGCCGTGGAGGCCATGCCTGAGGGGGGGACACTTACTCTTCGGACTATGTGTATTGGTGATGAACAAGTCGAACTGTCGATTTCTGACACCGGCATCGGCATGGATAAAGACACGGTCGAGCACTGTCTTGAGCCGTATTTTACCGGGAAGTACGGAAGTGGTGGTACAGGTTTAGGGCTGGCTATCACACAGGGCATAGTCAACCGGCATGTTGGAAAGATCGACATTGAGAGCATGCCTGGTAAGGGGACAACTATTCGAATCTGCTTACCTGTTTATAAGGCGCAGGAGGAAGCAACAGAAGTTATGGGTCCTCTCCATGTTCTTGTCGTCGACAACGACCCGGCCGCAGTCGAAAAAGTGTGTGCCTTTCTCACTGAAGACAGACACACATTCAAGACCGCAACTGACGGTCAAGCCGGAATGGAACTATTCAGATCGGAACGGTTTGACTTAGTCATCACCGAATTCGAGCTGCCAGAAATCACCGGATATGAATTGGCAGTCGCTATAAAGCACATTGCTGACAAACCGGTGATGATGTTAACCGAATACGCTGAGATGATTACAGGGACCGGTGAGATGCCAGATGGCGTCCGTCTGGTTGTCAGTAAGCCGATTACTCGGAAAAAGCTGCGCGCAGCACTTACGCAGGTCATGGCGTGAATGTGTAAAAAATTAGAAGGTGCTTTTGTATTACAAAGGCGCCTATTTTAACTAATTTTCGCTATTAAAGTATATATTTCAAACCACGGAGCCCGCATGACTACTGACTTCTTGCGGAAACTTATTTCCGAAAATTAGTTAATCTAAAACCTTTTTCACTTTTTTTGCGTAAGACCCCTTCTATTTTTTTAAGAAGGAGCGTGCGAAAATCTTTCTTCGGATCAGAGGTTTTTAAAATGTAACCATCGGGATGAAGCGGTGTAATCCGTTTCACCTCCTCTACGGTGTTAACAGCACTCACGATAACTATAGGTATATCGAGTGCTGTTTTTCTCAGTGCCTCCAAACACTCTCGGCCAGACACTGCTGGCATATCTAAATCCAGAATGACGAGATCTGGGCGAGTATTCCATATCTCTAACGCCCCCTCTGCAGCGTTAGGAAACGCTCGAGTCAGAAAGCCCTGATTTTCAAGAGTCGTTCTTAAAAGCTTCCTCATTGCCTGGTCGTCGTCAATGATGACGACCCTTCGTTCTTTCACTGTAACCCTCCTCCGTTATGTGGTGAGCAAATTAACGCTAGCGTTTTTATTATATTGGCCATACTTCACGTACAGCTCGACCATTTGATGTTCTTCGTCAATACATGGCAAGCTGCTTGTGTATTCAATGACCCACTCGTAGCGAAGATCTTCAAAAATTTGTTCAAACGTACCTTGCAACTCATGCGAACCGTCCACAAAAAAGGAGCGACCATTGGTGAGTTTAGCAATTTGGTTTAGCTTGTCAGTATCGACATCCTGTCCCAAACCCACCATGTAGACCGCGATGCCACATTCTTTAGCATATCTAACAACATCATGCTCATTCTCATCACTGGCATTATCTGTGCCATCAGTAATGACGAGTACGATTTTATTGCTGTCCTTCTTTGCCGAATCTAGCTCATGCATGGCTCTCAAAATAGTGTCATACAATGCAGTCCCTTGAGTTTCTAACTTATAGGGCACTTCGACTGCATGAGCTAACACACGCTTGTCGTTAGTCAGGCCTTGAACGATTTGGATATCTTTAGCAAATTTCAAGATAGCGACGTAGTCTTCTGACAGCAAACGATTCGTAAAACCCTCAATCGCAGCCTGAACATCCTTTATTTCCTGTATGCTCATGCTGGCACTATTATCAATGACGAGCGCGGCGGCAGCGTTCTTATCGCTCTGACGAGTCGAGATTTTGGGTCTAAGTGGACGTTTTTTATTACCTTCCAAAACTAGCCAATCACCCTTCTCTAAATCTTCTAAATGCACGTTAAAACAGGTCACGCGAGTGTGTATCTTAACATTCGGAAACTTCGTTATATCGCTCCCCGTGATTTCGAAGTTAAAATCGCTCAACTCTTCTCGTTTTAATTTGGACTGAACATTTGCAAGACCAGACTTAGCTAAGCGTTGTATCTCAGGATCAGGATCGTCTTTCAATCGCTCCAGCTGTTCGGCTGCAAATCGATCGTTAGTCTGTGAAAGGACTTTGACCACCTGAATCCTCGCCTCGGGATCCTTATTGCCAATCATCTCACGTAGCTTTGAACTGCCGATTTCGTATTTCAGGTCATGCAGAATTTTCCCTGCGTTTGCCATGGCTCTATTGTCACCTTGGTTAAGAGCCGGGACAATCATTCCCTTAATGGTTTTCTGCTGCATTTCACTGAGTTCTTTCAAGACATGAGAGACGGCATCGGGTCCAGCACTCTGAAGTCTTTGTATGGTGGCGTTAAGCTCTTTTTTTACCAGAGAAAGGTCGGCTATCTTCTCGATACTGACCTTTCCATCTTTTTCGAGAACGGTCGCCAGGAGCAAAGGAAGAGCAGTGCCGTTGACTTCAAATTCTTTAATAATCACCTGGAACTGCTGAATAACCTCTGGAGGCAAGCCGGTAGACCGCAACATACTGTCAATGACTTCTGGACTTAAGGCTTCCAGTCCGCCCCAGAGATCCTTCTCATCGGCATTGTTTTCTGAAAATCGGTGCTGTGTGAGGATGCCTTCCAGCTCATCAAACCCACTATTGAGAACCGCAAGTTCTTCGTCAAGAGAACTCAGCGCCTCTTTTACCGCATTGCGAACATCCTCATCCGAATCATCCTGGAGTTTCTCGAGTGTGTCATGGACACTCACTTCTCTTAGCTCTCCTAAAAGACGTGCAGCATGAGCTCGCTCAAGGGATTGTGGACTCTCCAGCATGGATTTGAGCGCTTGCAATCCCTGCACGTCACCGTGCAGATACAGAATTTTTGCCGCCATGCCACGCACCTTCATATCTGGGTCGCCCAAAGCTTGACACAGTAGATCCTTGATTTTTGGAGATCGCTCGTGAGGATTTTCTTCAATTGATTCAATCGTTTTAAGCCGCACCTTTGCTGCCGGATCCTTGAGAAAGGTCTGCATAAAAAGAGTATTCTGCGTGGTATGGCCAATGATGTACGCCACTAGCGCTCTAACCTCCGCATCTTCGTGGTCTTTCAACGGACGTATGAAGACAGTCGTTGCTTTAGTGTCCTTATTGAGTTCCGCTAAAAGCTCGAGGACCTTAATACACAGCTGCTGTGGCAACGACATTGTCATTTTTGCCAGGTACTCCGGCACCCTGCTATCCAGACGCGCCAAGAGAAGGAAAACAATCTTGGCAGTTGGCAGAGGATAGTCGAGAGTCTTTCGAAGATACGTGTCCATAATGCCGGCATTTCTAACCCATGACGCAAGCTGGCTATATTCTTCTGCCGGGTTGCGACTCGATCTAACAAGCCGGCAAATATATTTCATTGTATCTAGACTACGTAACTCAGATACAAGCGCGAAAAACTTCGCTCCCTCTCTACCAAAGTCTTTCCCCAAAATAATGGAGTTCAAGAGAGTTTTAAGCTTATCTGTGGAGAGGTTCTTTATTGCCTCTTCGCAACTCTGGGAGACCTCTTGACTGTCGAGGGAACAGCCCATAGCTAACGCAGTAAGTGCTTCTGGTTTACGGCTTTTTGCAAGGACCTCAATAAATAATCTTTTTATAGAAATCGGTGGGGGTGGATAGGGATCCATCCGATTTTGCTTCTCCTTTAAGAGCGCGCATGTGAGTTGGAGGAGATTTTCTATGACGACTTCGGTGACTTCATTCATGATTTTTTCCTTTATCTATTCGATTCATCCGACTTATGTGGGAATGAATCTTGCTAAAAGAACGCTGCCATGACTCGGATTCGGAAATGCTCAAAGTTACGGAATCCAAATGCGCGGCGTTTGATGAGTTTAATCTTGTTGTTAATGCCCTCGACAATGCCACTGGTGGTGCGTTTTAGAAAGTAATTGGTGATTCGATCCGCCCAGTTATCCAACGTTCTACGGAACTGTGGAAACAGCTTCTCTTTTTTTGCAATCTGACGCCAGTTGTTCAGTCGCTTAAGTGCCAAATCCTTAGTGGAGTGAGATTCACCGTCACAGCCGCATTGGGCAACAGTTGTGTGCAAACTGTATCGTAGGGTTTCCACGTATCAATGGCCACTTCCTCAATTTGGGCACGCTCCTTGGAAGAGAGTTGTTCGAGTCGATCTCTCAACTTCTCTTGCGTGCGGTCTTCGAGACCTCGACCACTTCTGCGGTGTCGAGATTAGTCAAGATTAGAGCAAAGTTACCTTTTCCCTTACGAAGGGCAATCTCATCAATCCCCAGACGTTTCAGATCTGCGAACGGTTCTGCGGGAGTTCTCAATTTCGCTTCGTGGAAGAAGATACTCTCAATAGCATCATAAATTAACTCTTCACAGCGTTGGACAGCAGTAATGTTGTTTTCTTTGACTTGATGGAATATCCAGTTTTGATAGCGATTGGTATAATCGCGTCTCTCTTGCACAAAGTTTATCGATTCACAGAAGGCTCTGTTGCAGTTGTGGCAATAGAAACGGCGTCTGACAAAGCGCAGATAGCAAGGCTTACCACTGACAGGCAGGTCGCGGACGGTCCGCCGATGTCTTTCATGCAAACTCTCAGAAGTTTGACAACAATGAGGACAAGCAACCGCATCAAGAGTCGAGTTAATGTCCAAAGTAACGCGATCTTCGCTAATTTCAGATCCAACAACCTTGTAGTTGGGAATGGCCAATAATTCGGTAAAGACTTCGTACACGAAAAACCTCCAGAGCAACATTATTATCAAATGAGACAAAATGAGAGAAAATAACTACGCAAGCGAACGAAATCTGTCTTTAGCAAGATTCATTCCCACACTTAAACGCTTGGTGTGGATTAACTAACTAATCTGATGATATTTATTCTGATCTTCCAGATCAGAATAAATATCAGGCTTAACCAATTGACCAGCCTAATAAGTCAGCGAAAGCCAGATTCGGTCGAGAAAGACTTCGGTTGAGCCAGATACAGAAGTTATGCAGCGCAACCTTGGCTGCAATTCGAGTCCGAACGCCAGAGATGCAGTGAGGACGTTCTCTGTCGAGTCTAAAGGTGTTATGTAGTTTATCGTTAACTGTCTCAACGATCTGGCGGATAGAAGCGACCCAACGTCTGAGTGATTTCGGCCATGGACGCAACGCGTTCCTCTTGGGTGGGCAGATAACAGCAGCACCATACGCGGTTACCCATCGGTGATGATTTTCTTTTCCTTCGAATCCTTTATCGACAGGGTAGTACCTTGACTTTGTCACATTACCAGTAGGTCTTGAGATTCTCAAGATGTGATGTGTGAGTATCTGATAGAATAAGACCTAAAAGAGGTCTTATGCCACTGGTTGACTTAATTGAACAAGATATCGAACAAGCGGTTGAATACTTTGAAAGATTTCATCAACGGTTTGCTCACCACTTTGCGACAACCACACGAACAATGAGCCAAGAAGCGAAACACTATAGTCATGGCCAATTGACGTGTGAGAAGAAAGGTAATCTCTGGGAGTTTGAGAAAACTGTACCGGAGTCAGAATCTCAATCGATGCAACATTTCATATCCAATTCACCATGGGAAGATGACCCTCTGCTTGATGATGTGAGCCAAGCGGTTATGAATCGAATTGGTGATGAAACTCATGGAGCGATTCACATCGATGAATCAGGGTTTGAAAAGTCTGGAAACATGTCCGTTGGGGTTGCTCGTCAATATTGTGGTAGACTTGGCAAAGTCGAAAACTGTCAAGTCGGTGTGTTTCTCGGTTACACTCAAGCGAGTCACCGAATACTGCTCGACCGACGATTATATCTCCCACAACAATGGATTTCAGACAAAGCACGGAGAGAAAAGTGTAGTGTTCCCAAAGACACGACGTTTCAAACCAAAGCTCAATTTGGACTCGAACTGATTCGTGTGGCTCAAAAACGAAAACTCCCTTACGCTTTCATTGGCTTCGACTGCCACTACGGCCAACAACCTTGGCAACGTGGAAACCCTTGAGAATGAAAATCAGACTTACATTGCCGATGTCCCATGCACGACGCGTGTCTGGCTGGCTTGTCCACTCATTGAGATTCCGGCTCGAAAAGGAAATCGAGGTCGGATTCCCACGAAGCAGAAGGTTGTCGACAACCAACCGGCGGCTATCGAAGTTCGTAAGTTAGCCAAATCGCTCGATTCGGTGCATTGGCAGAGAGTTTTCGTCAGAGATACCGAGCGAGGTCAACTCTGGGTGAGACTGACAGCATTAAGAGTTTACCCCGTTCGTGATGACCTACCCGGCGCCGAAAGCTGGCTCATCATCCGAGTCAACGAGCAAACGGGTGAAATCAAGTATCAACTCTCCAATGCTTCTGCTGATACATCGTTTCAACGATTGGCACAGATGTCTCACAGTCGATTTTGGATGGAAAGAGCGATACAGGACGCCAAAGGGCAAGCAGGGTTGGCAGACTACCAAATCCGCTCGTGGCGAGGGTGGCATCACCATATGACGATGACTATTTTAGCCATGCTCTTCCTGTTGGAACTGCATCTTGACTGGAAGCCAAAAGCGGTGAATCTCACCCTCTGCGATGTGCGAGAAATCCTTGAGGTGGTCTTACCGCAACGGATGATGACATCGTCGGAAATTCTAAAATGGATTGCCAAAAAGCACAAAGCCAGGCTTTCTGCACGACATTCCCATGCTCGGACAACAAAGTCGCGGAAAACGGCTGATTAAGCTGAAAGTCAAGTGATTGGTTATTGGTTGCGGACAGAGAGACCGATTTTGTGATTCTTGATTCCCAAAGTCAATCGCATTATCATAACGCGTGAAATTCGTCTACAGGATGCTCAACATAGATTACAAAATCCAAAATGAACTTCAATTTTCCACCAAATTCTGTCGGTCAGTTCCTAATCTGACAAA
>JADFGN010000143.1 GCA_022567695.1 Candidatus Poribacteria bacterium
AAGCGGTTTTTGTATGGGCACCGATAAGTGGATTGCTCGTCGGCATGGACCACCATGCTCGAAAATATTTCAGTAATTTTATCCAGACGCTTTTGATATTCTTTCGGGTCGATTTTCTGCATTTTGGGTTTACTTCGGTATCGGTTAACGAGATGTCAAACACTCGTGTTCAAGGCTATGTTCACTTAGGATTGGCTACGAAATAACTCCTACATTTCGGGCGAAGCATGCCTCGCCCCTACGTTGTGGGTGGAACAGTTGTGTCCAATTTATTAAATCGTCTACTTAGGACATGACACCAGACTCTCCCTGCTTTACGGTTTAGAAGTCTTCGTCATCTTCCTCTTCAAGAAAACGTTTGGCGAGAGCCACGCACGCGAGGGCGTCGTTGCCATACCCATCCGCCCCCATGTCATCTGCAAATTCCTGAGTCACCGGCGCGCCGCCGACCATAATTTTAACATCCTCGCGGAGATCGGCATCAATAAAAGCCTCAATTGTTTTGCCCATGTTGGGCATCGTCGTGGTCAACAACGCCGACATTCCCAGTATAGCCGCCTCATACTCCTCGACTGCGTCTATGAATTCGTCCTCTGACGTATCCACGCCGAGGTCGTGCACCGTGAATCCGGTGCCTTGCAACATCATAATACAAAGGTTCTTGCCGATGTCGTGCAAGTCACCTTTCACAGTTCCCATAATTACGGTTCCGATTGGATCGATTCCTGCGTCAGATAGGATGGGCTCAATGTATGCCATGCCAGCCTTCATCGCACGCGCACAGGCGAGAACTTCCGGGACAAAGATGAAGTTTTCTCGAAACTTGATTCCCACGATACCCATCCCTGCGATGAGGCCATCGTCCATAATCTCCAGTGCTTCGATCCCTTTCTCCAACGCTTCTTTGGTTAATTCATCCACCGTATGATGAGCTCCGTCAATGAGTGCCGCGGCAATTGCTTGCATCGTGGGACTCGCTTTGGCGAAAATGTCAATGGTGCGTTCTATCTCATCCGGGCGATCGAGATACTCCTCGATTTCCTCGCGGATGAATTCATTTTCGATATCGGTAATTTCTGCCAAGGTCTCCGTTGCCTCCTTAAACTCCTAATTTTGAGCGTCTTGATAATCTCCGCAGTGTCTTGTCGGTTTTTGCCGGCTATGATTCCCCGTTTGAATAGCGTTTCGCCATTTCAGATAGAGGAAACGGTTCATAATCACCAACGTGCCCTGCCTGACCAAAGCTTTTCATCCGGCTCGCAACAACGGCTTGCATCGCCTCGCGAGCGGGTTTGAGATAGGCACGCGGATCGAACTCTTCAGGGTGTTCGGCCAACTGTTTACGAATTGCACCTGTTATAGCTAACCGATTATCAGTGTCAACGTTTATTTTACGCACACCGTGTTTGATACCAAGCTGAATCTCTTTGACCGGAACACCCCACGTCGGGCGAATCTGACCGCCATAGGCGTTGATGATGTCCTGTAACTCTTTCGGCACGCTCGACGAACCGTGCATGACGAGATGGGTATTCGGTAAACGCTTGTGAATCTCGATGACTCGGTCCATGGCAAGGATTTCACCATCCGGTTCTCGAGCGAACTTGTATGCGCCGTGACTCGTCCCAATAGCGATAGCAAGCGCATCAACTCCTGTCCGCTCGATAAACTCGATAGCTTCCTCAGGGTCTGTCAATAACTGATCATGTGACAGTGTCCCTTCAGCTCCATGCCCATCTTCCTTATCACCTTTGCCTGTTTCCAGCGATCCAAGGCAACCGAGTTCACCCTCCACTGTGACACCGCGCGCGTGTGCCATCTCAACGACTTCACGGGTCACGCGGACATTGTATTCAAAGTCGGCTGGTGTCCTTCCATCCTCCATCAATGAGCCATCCATCATAACACTGGTGAAGCCCATTTCAATTGCCGACTTGCAGGTTTCTGAGCTGTTGCCGTGGTCTTGGTGAAGGGCGACCGGAATCTCCGGATAAAGTTCGGTTGCGGCCATGATCAGGTGATAGAGGAAGCGATCGTTGGTATAGGTTCGTGCGCCTCGGCTGGCTTGAATAATGACCGGGGATTTTGTCTCCCTAGCCGCTTCCATAATTGCTTGGATTTGTTCCATGTTATTGACATTAAATGCGCCAACGCCATAGCTACCTGCAGCGGCTTCGTCAAGGAGTTGTCGCATAGATACGAGTGGCATTTTGTGCTTCTCCTTCTATACTTTGTCGGTTAAACAATCAATAATCCCGATACCACGTAGGACTCTGCTTGGCAAGCCCTACGTTTTCCTTCCCGCCAAACTTTCGATGCTCAAACCACGGAAGCGCGTTTTCGGCTGCGATGTTAGCATTCTTGAAGTTTTCCGTGGCTTCACTTTCGAGGAATTTGACCACTTCATCTGTGTCTGGATAGAGGGGAACTGCATCTTTCCAGATTGCACGTCCACAGAGGAATCCGCTTGCCCCCGCTTCCGTTGCAAGCTTGACATCTTCGATAAATTCTTCAATATCCACTCCCGCGCTCAAGATTACCCAAGGCAGCGCAGAAGTTGCGTCTAATTGTTTGCAGAAGTCGCGCACTTCGCTGAGTTCATAAGCAGACTCGCCAGCGTAAAAACTGCGGGTTCGATATTCGTCAGTGTACTTCAAATCTGCTGGGAATTCTAACTTGAGAATATCGACTCGATACTTCGGTTTGGAGAATTCAGCCACACCACGGAAAGTCAGATCTGGCTTCTGTTTCGCGAAGTCAACACTTTTGGTCGTGCCTTCGAGTGCATAGCTTACAATTTCTAAGAGGAAAGGCAGATCGTGTTTCTCGCACGCTTCACCGACATAACGCACAAAATCCTGTTGATGCTTGCATGCGGGTTCGGAGGCATCGGGGTTGTAGTAAATCAGCAATTTTATCGCATCTGCCCCCGCCCGTTGCGCTTTTTCAACACTCCAATTCTCGATCGGTTTTGAAGCTCGCTCATTTTCACCCACGCCTTCTGTGACATATCCTGACTCCTCAAACGCTAAAAGTAGTGACACATCACGGGGAATTTCCATAATCGAATATGGATACCCATAGATCGGATCGGTTAATACCGCTGTGGCGTAAGGGGCGAGCACTCGCGTGATCGAGGTTTTAACCTCGGCAATTTCTTCGTAAGTAACGGTGTCGTCAGTTTTACTTAACGCCTCCGCGAGGGCATGTTTCATCGATCCGCGTTGGTCTATCGCCATCATCTTGAAACGGCCGTTTGAGTCGGCGAGTTTGGTTATACCTCTGAGTTTCCCACCTGAAATTTCGTTACTTGCCATACGGTTTCAATGCTCCAATAAAAACTAATATTCACGCTCAATAACAAAATGGATCAGATGCAGAAAGATCTCCTTTGCTCGACTTTCTGGCAGATAAGCAAATTCTTGATTAAACTTCGCACATGCTTTTTCAACCAGTTCTTTTGAGCGTTCGTGCGCATACTGAATTGATTTATACTTCTTCATGAGGTGCAACACTTCTCGAATCTCATCTTCTCTTTTTTCCTCACGAGGTTTATCCATGATCGCAATAAGGCGTCTCGCTTCTATCTTCGTGCAAGCGTTAAAAAGGTGGATGAGAACAAGTGTCCGTTTCCCTTCGCTAATATCCCCCGCGATTTCCTTACCATACGTTCCCTCTTCGCCGATAAGATTAAGCACATCATCTCGGATCTGGAAAGCAACACCAAGGTTCATGCCGATGTCGATAAATCGATCGACTTTTTCTTTTGTTGCTCCAGCAATAATCGCTCCCAATCGGCAAGGGGTAATACAGGTATACGAAGCAGCTTTCTGGACACACATTATCCAGTAGTCTTCTTCACTCAGATTCCAACGATTATCCCTGACCCAACTCAACTCTATATGTTGCCCTTCGACAACCTGATTGCTGAGGTGCGTAAACTCTGATAAAATCCTAAATGCAAGCTCATAACCAAGCAGATCTGCGTTCCGATTTAGCAGTTCCCACATTTTGCAGTGCAGCGCATCCCCGACGTTAATTGCCATCGGGATGCCGTGTTTCTGATGTAGACATGGTTCGCCTCGACGCAGATCGGAGCCATCTTCAATATCGTCGTGAATCAAGAGCCAGTTTTGCAATAACTCAAGGGCGGCGGCGGTATTGAAAGCGTCATCGAGATTTCCACCGAAGGCTTCACAAATGAGCAAGCAGAATGCGGGACGTAACATCTTGCCTGCTCGCATTGGGTAATCCCGCATCATTTCATAGAGCCGACAGACTTCAGGACGTTCATGATGTTTCGGCAGAAAATCGAGAAGGTAGGCATCAATTTTGGATTTAGTTTCTTTGAGAAATTCGAGAGGACCAATCTGTGGGGACATTGATAGAAATGTAACCTTTCGGGTGGGAGGGCAGACCTCACACGCCTCACGCATCCTTGCACATCGAGTCTAGGAAGACTCTCCCACAAATGTGACAAAGTCGGACTACTAATAAATAAGGATTTTCTCACCAATCAAAAAATAGAAACGCAGCCATCCTCAATCGGCTGAAAGGGTCTGTTGGAACCAATTTATCGATCTCGTGATGACAACATCCTCCCATGCTTTCGCGTTGAAGGTATGGTCGGCTTGGGAAATAACTTCAATCTCCGTCAAAGCATCACGGTCTTTCATTAACTCATAATAGCGTTTTCCATAAATCACAGGTATAGTTTCGTCATTATCTCCGTGGAGGATGAGGAGCGGTCCAGAAAACGCTTGAATTTGCTTTGAGGGTTTAATATGCGGAAGTTCTTCAAAAAAGGCGCGGCCAACTGTATTACCGTTCCAAAAATCGACGAAAGCCTCATCTGCTGGATTAGGACGATTGGCGTATGCACCGAGCATGGTCTGTAGCAGGTCTGGTGGTTCATCAGAAACTGGTGCCCAGAGCACAGTCGATTTGACACGCGCATCCTGTCCTGAAACGCAGGCAGCAACGCAGCCGCCCATGCTCAAGCCAAGCACACCGATTCGATTAGCATCCACACCTTCTATAGTTGTAAGCACGTCAATCGACCGGATGGCGTCGGAAATTTCCCCGCTGATTGTCATCTCTGTGAAGTCCCCTTCGCTATCACCACAACCGCGAAAATCAAAACGAAGGGCGTAAAAACCCAGCGATGCAAGTCTTCGCGCTGTCTTAACAAAAATTCGATGTGGCTCTACTTTCGTCCCTGTGAAGCCATGAAAGAAAACAACGGCTGGGCAAGGGGCTCTAACCTGATCGGGAGTGTGCAACATACCAATCAGTTGTTGTCCATGATTATAAAAAACAATTGGTTTTTCGATCATAATAGTATTTTGACGCAGAACATCGAACTGCCTCTTGTCACAGTGTCACGACGGTATCGGTTTGGAAGGATTTAATCGCCCCTTCGATTATTTCTTGAGCGGCAAGCCCTTTCGCGCCAGAGGCGTCGATTTCATCGGGTGATACGCCATCGCTGAGTTGCTGAATCCATGCACCAATCCGAGTCATGAATGTATCGCCGAAGGAGTCCATGTGTCCCTCTTCTCCCGGCGGTGGGTTGTGATACACTTCAACATCACCACCACGTCGTGGATAGAATGTCAGTTTCTCAAATACCCCATCAAGCACAAATTGACCATTTGTCCCCGCAACTTCGCAACGTTCATTGAGCCGTCCTGCGTCGTAGCTGCCGCTGAGGTGTCCAATTGCGCCGCTCTTGAACTTGATGTTGATCGAGGCGTTACTCCAATTTCGCCGTCCCGGTGAACGCACAGCGAACGCATGAACCTTCTCGGGCAATCCCATATAGTACATCATCACATCCAGTGAGTGAGGGTGCAAGGCTCTGAGATGGAAGAAGGGCGAAGTTTCGTTCGGGTTCTCAATCCACAATGCCATGTTGACGAAAAGGGGATCGCCGAGTTTCCCATTGTCTACCCACTCTTTGGCTTGCATAGCTAGCGGCGTGAATCGGTGGTTGAGGTTCGTTCCTAAACATAGCCCCTTCTCTTTGGCTTTGTTAACCATTTCTCGTGCACGGGCAACATCGTTCGATAACGGCTTTTCGCACAACACATGTAAGCCCGCCTCAAGCGCCTGCATCGTTGGTTCAAAGTGATCGCCGCCGTTCTCAAATCCTCCTGTCGCGACACTAACGGCGTCCAGCTTTTCGTTCTCCAAAAGGTCGTCAACACTGTAATACGCATTCGCTCCAAACTTCTCGGCAGCTTCGTCGGCACGTTCTTTGACGATGTCACAAACCGCGACTAATTCAGCCAGATCGTTACTATGATACACACTCGCATGCGTATTTCCGATTCCACGCATTCCAATAACTGCTATTCGTAACGCCATATCATCCTCCTTGCCATTATGCTTTGGCGGAAAGTTTACCATCTCGCTTTAGGTGTATGCAATTGTTTTCTGATTTTCGGTTGACAACAATATGACTTTACGGTAAAGTATTTTAATAGATGAATCTGTTTCCCGATTTCCCAATCCTTGTTTCCTGAGTTCCTTTCCTAAAGATGAACAAATGGCTTGAAACACTGATTACATTTGTGTATCCGGCGAAGTGTCAATGTTGTAAAGTTCCTATGGCGGTTGGTCGAGTTCACTACATCTGCGATGAATGTTGGGAAAAAATCGAACCCCTCGTCCCTCCGTGGTGTGAGATCTGCGGAATGCCAGTTCATTTTGTGAAGGCGAATTCGGCAAATCACGCCCACATTTGTGTAGATTGTCGCGCGCAACCACCGCTTTACGACAAACTTCGCTCTATTGCATTTTACGAACCGACTCTACGCGAAGCCATCCACCTATTCAAATATGATCGGAAGCAGATATTTGCTAAACACTTAATTCGATTCATGCTCAAGCATTTTCCTGCTGATCTTTCTGGAGAAGACTACGATCTCCTGTTACCCATTCCCCTTCACCGTAAAAGATACCGGCAACGCGGTTTTAATCAAGCTGAGCAGATTGCGCAAGGGATTGCAAGAATCTGGAAAGTGCCAATCGGCACTGAAGTTCTACGTCGTATCAAGGATACAGTACCTCAGAGCAGTTTGAATTCTCGTCAGGAGCGGGTAGAAAATATCACGGGGGCATTCGAGATTTCCTCGCCAGAGTTCATTCGCAATCGAAAAATCTTGCTTATCGATGATATTTTCACGACCGGAACGACGGTGAATGAAGCCTTAAGCGTTCTGAATGTTGCCGAGGCTACTGGTATTGACGTACTGACGCTTGCTCGTACGAGATCTTCTGCATTGGGGATAGGTTTAAACTTGACATGAGTCGCCTTTAGATTTGGAAATGGTATCAGATAATTATTGTTGACAGATTTCATGTTTCGTGCTAACCTCTTATTAAATCAAGGAAGACGTTGCTTAAATCAGGGAGGACATTGTAGCTTAAATCAAGGAGAACGTTGCAAAATCAGGGAGGATGTTGCAGCAAATATCCAGTAGATAGACAAAGGAGGAACGCGGGTGCAAATAAACGGACTGGTTTTAGGAAAGTATCGAATTGAGAAATTAATCAATACCGGCAGTTTTGCTTCAGTATTCCGTGCGAAAGAGGAATTCACAAACCGTGCCGTTGCCATCAAGGCATTATCCAAGTCCATCTATCCCTCCGGACGGATGCGCTATCTTCTCACAGAATTGAGCGCGATGGGGATGAACTGGGGACATCAGAATATTGTTTCGCTCTACACAGTTGAACCCGGAGATGATGAATATGTCGCTTATATCGTTATGGAGTATGTTGATGGGCCCAGCCTGCGAAAATTGATGGCAGTCAAACCTCCCCCGTCAAGTTCGGCAATCAACATTGCGTTGGATATTTGTCGCGGACTCATCGCAGCCCATGACCGGAATATAATCCATCGAGATATAAAGCCCCAAAATATTTTAATGACCTCCAATAGAGTCGCAAAGATCTCCGACTTCGGTGTGGCATGCATCCTTGAAGCAACAAATGAATATGCAGGGACAGTCGCCGGTACGCGAAAATACATGGCACCTGAACAGTGTGAAGGAAACTACAATTATCGGATAGACCTTTACTCGACGGGGCTGATCTGCTATGAGATGTTTGTCGGCAGCTTCCCTTTTCAGGGAAGAAATCATGATGAAATCCAGATGATGAAGCAGTGTAAAGAACTTCAGTTCCCCGATGAACTGTCTGAGGATTTGCGTGAATTTTTACAAAAAGCATTGCATTCTGATCCGAGAGCGCGCTACCAAACTGCGATGGAGATGTATAATGACTTAGATCGCATCCGAAAAAACTGGTATACAAAAGCGGTGCAGAAGGCGATGGATACTCACTCGGATTCGATATACTCTAATTCTGCGATCCTTGAAACACAATTGTCCGAATTTAGGGAGGATTTACGGCTTTCCACCGAAGTTGCAGAGGTAACTGAACTACAGATTCGCCACGAAAAACAGGCTGAAAAGGAACAGCAAACACATCATGAGCTTGATGAGCGCGCCAGCGAACACTACAACCGAGCAGGTCGATATATTGATTCGGACGATCCCCAATGTGCCTTACAGGAAATACAGCAAGCCCACCGTCTCTACTTGACCGACATCCACGCAACAAAAAAGGCAGATGGCGCCTTCCGAAAATTGTCCGAGAAAATTGTCCCCTTTTCACTACCTACCACCGCCCAAGAACTCATCAAACTGATTGATGAATTCCCTGCTGATGAAATGTTAGTGCTTCAAGAATGGTTTCATAATCAATTTCCGCCGAGTGAATCGAGCGTTTCGTCCTTTTCCTCGGCACTACCGCTGGCGACAAACGAAAGGATACCTACTGGCTCAGAACACCCCCAACCTCCGATTGATGAGGAATCCCCTGAGTTCCTTCTTATGCAGTTGCACGATCAACCACAATATCCTTACGAAGATCAAGCCGCTCAAATATGTCGGTTGGCGGAAGAGTATGCGAAACAAGGCAAACGTAGAAAAGCGCGGTCGGCATATAAGAAGCTGGGTGAATTTTACCGCAAACGCGCCCAAGAACTTATGAAATCGAAGGATTGGGAGTTGATCGCTGATTGTTACGCACGCTCTCGACTTGCCTACATAGTCACTCACCGCTTTGGAAGTGCCAGACGATGCGCTCATAACGCGGCAATATACTACGACAAACTCGCGGAACAACTTGAGAAACGGCAACGCTGGGCAGAGGCAGGTAGGTTATATACACTTTCAGCAGAGCACTATGCACACGCCGAAATCCCGAAAAAGGCTGATGAGAGTCGATCACACACAACCGTCTGTTATTTTAATGTCGCTGAAAACGCGCGTATGGCGGGAAATTTGGAACACGCTTACGATTATTGTGAAAGAACCTTATTGATTGCACAAGGGATGCAAAGGCCTTCTAATGCGGCAACGGGAGCTCGGAAATTAATGAAAGAGATTGAGGCACTGTTTACGGTAAATTTGCAACCTCAACCTCTTCGACGCGCCTTACCAAGATAGCTCCTTAGAATTCGCGTTTGACACTTCCCCACGTCGTCGCAAGTTTATCGGATGGCCGCACGGCAAGTCCGCGCATGGATTCGTCAATCTCCTGTTCCGTTTTTACCCATGGCGAAAGGCGAACTTCATCGAGCTTGCCGTCGAGCGCGTAACGGTCCTTTGCGGGATTCAAATTCCAGGTGCCGATAGAAGCCCTTCCACCCACGACTTTCAGTGCCTGATCTTTATGCTCATGTTCCTTGATGAGTTTACCGTCAATGTACCATTGGATCTTACCGCCTTTTTTGCCATCGATCTTCTGTGTAATCGCAACATGGGTCCACTTGCCAAACTCCCAGTTGACTTCCGCAAAAGGTGCGATGTAAGCTGCTCCAGTGGCGTATTGATAGGACAGATTGCCGTTGCCTTTGTTGATATAAATCCAGTGAAAACCTTTGGCCCCGGATTGGCCGTTTTTGTTGTAGAGAGTTGACCAATTCGAGTTGAGTCCGTCGAGATTTACCCATGCTTCATAAGTAACCTCATCATCTGTATCCAATTTGTCAGATTCGGGAATCTCAAGGAAATTTGAGTCTTTAAATCCAAGTGCTGTGCCAAAGCGAGGTTCGGGACCATCGACCCATTTGGGTTCTTTATTCCCACCAAGTTTTGCATCGTTTCCATTGCCGGAAGAATCTTCCGCAACTTTTCCGTTGCCCTCGTCGAAATGGAAAGAAAAGATTGTGCCTTTGTCATATCGTCCCGGGTTTTTCGCTTGCGCAAACGCAGGAATTAATATCAGCGAAATAACGATCAACAACGCCGTCATGAGAGTGGATAAGCGAGAAAAATTGGACGCTTTCATGAAAATTGTCTCCTTTCCTGAATTATGAGCATTATTTATTTTGGGCTTGTTTCTTCCCATGTGGGAGTGGCAGCCTCTCCGCTAAGGTTTCAGAAAGAATCAACCTTCTACTTTTCTGTTTTTGAAAAGCAGAAAGTTGACATATTACTACCATATCTGAAAAACAGATTCCTGTCAAGAAAAATCAAATCATCGACCTGTTCTATACTCACTCAACAATGCGTTGACCTGTTCTAGCAATTCCTTAGGGTAGACTTTACCGGCAAGTTCATTTTGCACTTTGGCAGCGAATTCATCCCACCGTTTTTGCTCTGTTTCATCGACTGGCACAATTTGAATACCGGCTTTTTTCTTCAACGCTTCTATAGATCTATCGTTGTCCTTTCGAATCTGCTGAACCAGTTCTTGGTGATATTTCTGCGCTGTTTCCCGCAGAATTTGCTGGGCTTGAGATGACAATCGATCGTATTTCTCTTTCGTGATGACTGTAGCACCTACGCCGATTGCCAGCGGGAGATCCATCATATATTTCAACTTGGGATACCATTGCAACGCAACGCAGGCAAGCGGTGAAACAACCAGAGCATTAATCCGCCCCGAATACAACGATGGAAGTACCTGCGACACAGATAGTGGAACGCTGACGACTTCAATGTCTTTGAAGAAATGAATGCCCACTGGATCGCCAACACGTACCCACATTTTAATGTTCGAGTTGTGGAATCCATCAATGGATGCAATTGGCTGATTACTGAAGATATAGTAGTAACCAATGTCTCCCCAGCCGAGCAGGATATAGCCCGCTTCCTCAAATGCTTTGTCAAGTTGATTCCTCAACCGATCGCGGACGTAGTCAAGTTCCTCGTAGGTATGAAACAGGCGCGGAGCTTGAAAGATGAGCACTGATTCTTGAATTTCCCCTAAACCTACGCTTGTCATCGCACCCGCATGGAGGAGACCTGCACGCATCTTTTTTATCACATCAGCTTCATCACCTTGTACACCGTCGGGATAGAATCGAATCTCTAATTCTCCACCACTCTTTTCTTTAATTTCCCTGCCCATAGCCCTGAATATCTTCATCCACGACGAAGTTTTCGGAGCGAGTGTGGCAAATTTAATGGATTCAGCAAACGTTGAAGTCACGAAAAAAAACGCCAGCAACAAAATGGAAAAATTACATTTTACGCGACGAATCATTCGTCTCTCCTTTCTCCTCGTCGTCGTTGGATTCAGTGTTCATCGAAGATTTAAAATTCACGATACTCTGACCGAGTCCGCGGGCAAGTTCAGGTAAGCGTTTTGCTCCAAATAGAAGAAGCACAATAAATAAAACGATTAATAGTTCAGTCGGTCCAAGTCCAAGCATTTTTTCCTCCTCTAACAGAATGTTCTTATATCTTTTTCAACATTGAGCGTCCACACATTATAGAACATCTTTCCAGATATAACCAGCAGATTTTTCACCTTCGCTTTTTTGGCGAACAAACTTCCCCCTCGGATGCCTAAAGAATAGAACGCTAAAAGAGACGAACGACCGATGATTGGATAATCTGACAGAGCAAGTGGTTAATAAAAAATTGGGATGTATCGTTATGAAATGGCTCACATTTTCCGTTGCAATCGCCGTGTTATTATTTTGTCTTATGACATGTGGTCTGAGACTGAGCAAAAGTAAGACGCCCGGGAATATCGACCTACCGAAAGAGATCGTCCACGAAAAGGATGGCTCAACGATGGTTTTGATTCCGGCAGGCGAATTCATAATGGGGAGTACCGATGAAGAAATCTCCAGATGGGAAGATGAAGCAGAAGCCCTATCTGCCAGACGATGGTTCACTGATGAAGCACCACAACATAGAGTCTACTTGGCCGCCTACTATATTGATAAATACGAAGTGACCAACGCCCAATACCGCAAATTCGTGGCTGAAACCAATCACCCCCCGCCGCGCTACCGAAGGCGACGTAGGGGTGGGCGCACCTTCGATAAACCAGATCTGCCTGTTATGGGCGTCAATTGGGAGGATGCGGTGGCCTATGCAAAATGGGTCGGAAAACGTCTGCCGACGGAAGCGGAATGGGAAAAGGCTGCAAGGGGGACGGATGGGATACACTACCCTTGGGGGAATGTATTCGACCATGCCAAATGTAATGCTTACCTTCGCGGAAGTATCGGACCGCAGCCAGTTGGAAGTTGTCCCCAAGGTGCAAGCCCTTACGGCGTACTTGACATGGCAGGAAATATCTGGGAGTGGTGTGCAGATTGGCACAGCAGCGACTATTACGCGGAGTCACCGTATGAAAATCCGCAAGGTCCCAAAACCGGCGAAGAAAAAGTGCTGAGAGGTGGAGCGTGGTGGGTCCGCATGCCAGCCAGCGAAACACGCTGCGCCTATCGCGGGGGAAATGCTCCCAGCGAGAGACATAGTAATTATGGATTTCGCCTCGTCAAAGAAATTGAAAAGTAACAGAATTTGACACAGCCTAGACCAATATGCCGAGATACAATATGCAATATGCGAGATACAGAAGAACAAAACCCCTGAATCCTGTATCTGCGTTGATAAATTTCCAAAGCTCAGTTTGTAGCATCTATTCTCTTCAACAGCCTTACGAGGAGGCACTCATGAAATTGAAAAACACCATCATCCAAATTTGGGGGCTAATACTTGTGTTCGGAATGTTCGAGATTGCAATTGCTCAGACACCCAACCCCGCAACCTCTCAAGTTGAGCAAAGCAAAGATTCCGAGAAACTCGGGGAAGGTTTGAAGCGGTTTGACACTGATGGAGACGGGACATTAAGCGGCATCGAAAAAGAAGAAATGTTGAACATCATGGCTCTCGAAGCCTTTCTTGGGACGACTATTGCGCAACAACCGCAACGTGAGCGCCGTTTCGGGAATCGTGGCTTTCGCGGTGGTCGCCGGGGGCCACGCCGACAGGAGATGATTGCCGATCGGTTCGATATGGATAAAGACGGAAAACTGAACGATAAAGAAAAGAAAGCGGCTCGAGATTATATTCAGGAAAGCCGTGGTGAGATAGCACCTTCCCGTCCGTCCGGTCGAACTTCACCCAATACCGACCTACAAGATGATTTGCGGGCGAGCAAAGCCGTTAAGCCTGATGGAAAGCCAGACCTCTACGATGAAAAAACGCTACGCACGTTGTACCTTCGATTCCCCAACGACGATTGGTACGAGGAGTTGGGAGATTTCTATCGAACCGATATTGATGTACAAGCGGACCTTGTTGTTGATGGAAAAGTCTATCGGTCGGTCGGTGTCCGTTTCCGCGGGTCTTCGTCATATTTCGGGATTATGAATTCCGAGAAAAAATCCTTAAATATTGCTATCGACTCTGATGATGAAAATCAGCGCCTTTACGGATACAAAACACTTAATTTGCTGAATGGCCATTCAGATCCCTCTTTCATTCGCGAAGTGCTTTACTCAAAGATTTCCCGCGAATATCTCCCCGCGCCAAAAGTGAATTTTGTCAAGCTGATGATTAATGGGGAGAACTGGGGAATTTATATCAACGCGCAACAATTCAACAAGGATTTTCTTGCGGAGTGGTTTGGAAACAAAGACGGCGTTCGTTGGAAAGTGCCGCCTGGTCGGGATGGTGGGTTGGTTTATAATGGGGAAGATCCTGCCAACTACCAACGCTCATTTCAACTCAAAACCAAAGACGCCCAAAATGCTTGGAATGACCTGATCAGGTTATGTAAGATTCTCGACCAAACCCCTGATGATCGACTAGAAAAAGAACTGAGTGCCGTGTTCAATATTGACCGCGCCCTGTGGTTCCTTGCATTGGAAAATGTATTCATCGACAACGACGGTTATCTCAGTCGAGGCAGTGATTATGCGATCTACCAGGATACTTTGGGACGGTTCCACCTGTTGCCGCACGACAGCAATGAGACATTTCGTTATGCCGGAGGCGGTGGTCCTAACTCATGGCCCGACAGAAATCCGATGATCAGTCCGGTTGTCCATGAATACGATGAGACGCGACCCGTTATCAAACGCTTGCTTGCTATTCCCCATCTACGTGCGCGTTACCTCGCCCACATTCGGACGATTGTCCATGAGTGGCTCGATTGGAGTGTA
>JADFGN010000692.1 GCA_022567695.1 Candidatus Poribacteria bacterium
TTCTTCGTCGAAGAATGGATGATATTCCTCAATCGCATTGCACAACTCGATTGCCCGAATTGGAGTCAGGCGGGTATGTACCTCAAGGATAATTTCAACCTCATCACCGACGGCATCTCGCAAGGCTTCAAAATGATCGACGGCCCGCAGGACAGCTCGCTTGGGATTGAACCCACCTTCGATGCCGTTTATCGGCGAGAACCGCAGGACGCGCCAGCCTTCATCCAACAAGCCTTGCGCGTGCTCAACTAACTGCTCAGGCGTTCCCCCACCGGTATGTCGATAGACCAGAACTTTGTCCCGCGAAGCGCCACCGAGCAAGCGATAGGTTGGCACGCCGAGAGCCTTTCCCGCGAGGTCCCATAGCGCAATGTCAATTCCTGCAAGCGCAGATTGTAGGACGGGGCCGCCACGCCAAAACGTCCCTCGAAAGATGTCTTGCCAGATGTGTTCGATTCGTGTTGCGTCTTGACCAATCAGTAGCGGCTTGATATGCTCCAACGCTTCGACGACAGCAATCGATCTGCCACTCAACGAAGCTTCTCCAATGCCGTAGATGTCTTCGTCGGTAACAATTTTTACGTAGACAAACTGATTCACTGGAAATACTTTGAGGTCTGTAATTTTCATGGTTTTCTCCAGAATCGGAAATACAAGGGTTTCTATCCTTCCTAACTTTTTCTATCTTTATCTAACAGTCTCTCGACTTGCGATTTCAAAGCGAATGTCGCAAGACCCTTCCCGGCAACTGCCCCGTCGGATTCCCTCCTTCGATCACCGGTACACCGTTGACCAGCACCCAATCTACGCCAGCCGCTGGCTGCACTGGCTCCTGCCATGTCGATCGATCCGCAACCGTTTCGGGATTGAAAACAACGAGATCTGCCCCCAAGCCTTCAGCGATTCTGCCTCGATCTTTTAGCCCAAACCGTTCAGCCGGAAATCCGCTCATCTTGTAGATAGCTTCTTGTAAGGAAACGAGTCTTTGCTCCCGGCCAAAATGCCTGAGAAACTGCACAAAGCAACCATAGCCCCGTGGGTGCGGATGAGGGATGTTGTAAACCCCGTCGCTAGCAATCATCATCCGGGGATGAACAGCCGTTCGATTAAGAGTAACTTCATTCTCTTGGGGCGGGGTCTGCCACGGGAAAACGAACGTCTCGATTCCTTCCTCCTCGATTACCAGATCGAAGGCGAGTTCCTCCGGTGATTTCCCTTCCTGCTCTGCCGCTTCTTTTAGCGTCATGCCGATAAATCGGCCAGAACGAGTGTAGCCAACAATCTGATCGCATCGACCAAGTTTTTCCCGCAAATACGGCAATGATTTTTCTCGCACCATCGGATTCTCCAAATTTGCTAACATTTCCGCCGGACTTCCGGCTTGGAATTCCATCGGCAGCATAAGTACCATATGCGTCATCCCGGCGGGGTAGAGATACGATTCAAACGTGAGATCAATGCCTTCGCGTTCGACTCGATCGAGAATATCTGCTATTTCATCATCCACCCGTTCGTGCGAAATGTGAACAGGAATCTCGGCTTGTTGGGCAATCTCAATGGTTTCCTCCCAAGCTTTCCGCCGACCGATGGTCTGATAGCGGACGTGCGCGGCGTAGATCGCTCCGTATGAAGCAGCGACTTTCGACAAAGTCACAAGCTCACGAAGATCGGCGTTGGCAGACGGTTGATAATCAAGTCCCAAGCAGAGACAACCCGCACCAGCTTCTAGCCATTCACGGGTCGTTTTCTCCATCGCCTTTAGTTCTTCGTCAGTTGCAGGGCGCGCAGCCCATCCCATCGCCTGTAAACGAACAGCACAGTGCGGCACTTGTGGATAGACGTTGGCTGGAATATGACCGGGAAAGATGCTTAAATAATCTTCGGCACTATTCCAGTTGAGTGAGAGGTCTGCTTCGCCATACCCAAATTGTGCATAGTGCCACATTTCCTGCGCGAGCTTCGGTGGTAGCGGAGCCCAGCCGAATCCATCTGGTGCCGTCAATTGTGTTGTCACTCCCTGCTGTATACCCGCGAGTTGATCTCTTCCACCGAGCAGAGCAACTTCGGAGTGGACATGGACATCAATGAACCCCGGGCTAACAATCTTGCCAAGTGCATCGATTCGCTGATTTGCTTCAGCAGCGTCCAATTTTCCAACAGCGGAGATTATATCTCCAACAATGCCGACGTCAGCAGGAAAAGACTTCGCTCTGCCCGTGCCATCGACAATTGTCCCGCCCTCAATAATATAGTCAAATTGCATGACGCAATCCTCCGTTTTCTAGTAAAGACATTCCTAAGTTTTCAGTCACAATGTTAATCAGCTCTCGCCAGTTTTTCCGTTGACAGGAATTGACAGATGGGGTATGATTAAAAATATCATCATGCAAGCTATAGGAGATAGGCTAATGCATAAGGGATTTATTCCAGTTTTTTGCTTCACGCTACTTTGGATTGGTATCATTTTCGGCGGGTGTGATGAAACAGGCTCTGGTGGGAGCGGATCGAGTGATGTCCTTAGAGGTGAGCCTGCAATTTTGGATTCTGTTCTCGCAATCAGTATAAGTGAAGATCGCCCGGATGGAATCACTGACACGTTCTTTGCTGATGTAAATGACCAGATTTTTTTGTGGGTTTTCTGGACAAATGTTGAAGGGCGGCATACAGTTGAAATCAGATGGTTTTCACCAGATCAGGATTTCGATGAACCACCATTTCGAGAAGATCAGGAGGTATTTTCCTCCTCAACAGGAGAACAGATTACATGGTTTTTTATTGACAGCCCTTCTGATGGATTCGCCGAGGGGGAATGGTTTGTCGAACTCTTCTTAGATGGATTCTTTGAACGGAGCCATGTTTTCCTTGTTGAGTAAGCGTAATACGTCAAGGAAATGGATTTGCCATTTTCTCGTCCACATCCCTTGTGCCATTATTCTTTCGCCTCATTTATCCAACATTTCCTGCCCAACGATCAATCGATACGCCTCCAGATATTTTTCGCTGGTTTTGAGGA
>JADFGN010000144.1 GCA_022567695.1 Candidatus Poribacteria bacterium
CCAAGGCAGTGTCCTCGAACAAGGCGAGAAGATTAGACAACGGCTACAAGGGGTTGGACTAATCAGTTGACAGTCACGAGATGCATAACAAATCGCTCAACCGGAGCGGCGGTTGGGCGCGGGAACTGAGATCAAAAGTCGCTGGCCGCCGCCCGGTTAGCTCAGACGTTAGGCGACATCCAAGAACTCAACAGAGAGGAGGAGCCAATGAATTACAAAGACATCATCACAATTGAACCCGGCAAACGTGGAGGTAAGCCGTGTATTCGTGGGATGAGAATCACTGTTTACGATGTCCTTGACTATCTTGCTTCGGGAATGACAACCGAAGAAATCCTTGATGATTTTCCATATTTAACCGAGGCAGACATTCGGGCATGCCTTGCGTATGCTGCTGACAAAGAAAAAGCGCAGATGGTCGTTTACGCTAATGAAACTCCTATTCGATCAGAACCTAACGCCCAAGCTAGTGACCCTGTTGGTGGATCTATTTCCTGACTCTGCCCATGTCCAAGATGTTGGGTTAGATACAGCAGATGATACCGACTTATGGGATTACGCCCGTGACAACGACTATCTCCTCGTGTCAAAGGATGCGGACTTCAGCGATAGAAGTGCGATTCATGGGTATCCCCCAAAAGTTATTTGGCTCAGGCGAGGGAACTGTTCAACGAATACTGTCGAAGAAATACTGAGGAATCGTATTGCTGTAGTCTACTCGAACCCCAAACAGCGATCTTAACAAGCCGTTGCAGGCGACGGCGGGATCTTCGATCTTATGAATGTTTTTGGGGTTGCGGCGGGTTTCGGTTTGTCGGACGCTTTCTGGCAAACCCCCGCCGCAACTGAATTTGGGTCGTTAGGAGGAAGCGGATGGGGCATCCAATATTATTCGGAGGTATCAAATGATGGCAATTCCAGAAGATATTCACCAATCAAAACCAAAGAAAGCTATAGATTCGACAAAGCAGGTTCAATCTGTTCCAGCAGTACAAGGCCAGTCGAAGCCCATCTGGAAGATCATCGTTGAGATTGGTTCCCAGATTCCTGATGAGGAATGGGCAAAAGTCTCCGATGATGCTTCAATCAACCTAAAACACTATCTTTACGGAGAACCCAAGAAGAACGCATGAATGCTGTATTTGCTGATGCTGGATATTGGATTGCTCTGTTCAATCCTCGTGATCAGTTGCACACCAGAGCAATTGCTGTGTCCCAATCAACGCAAAATCGATCGATTGTTACCAGCCAACTGGTGTTGATGGAATTTCTCAATTACTACGCCTCACTTGGTCAGATGTTTCGGCAACAGGCGGTGGGAGTCGTAAGAAGCCTCCAACAAGATACGAACGTTGAAATTGTTCCTCTATCCGATGAACAGTTTGAAGCTGCGCTGACTTTATATGCTCAACGGCAAGACAAAACGTGGGGAATTATCGACTGTGCGTCATTCCTCATCATGGAAGAACGAGGTATCACAGAAGCACTTGCCTATGACGAACACTTCAGGCAAGCGGGTTTCGTTCCTTTGTTGCGTGAGAATTAAATCAAAACAGATCCTAACCAGCCGTTGCAAGTGACCCTTCACTGCGTTCGAGGGCAGGCTTGGAAACTGCGGTTTTATCAATGGTGTGCTCTGGGTTGCGGTGGGTTTTGGTTTGTCGAGCGTTTTCTGGCAAGAAGCCCCATCGTCTCCGGACTCGACGATGATACCGTGTTGCATCGAGCAAACCAAAACGGTGCATTGCTGATTACGGCGGATAAAGACGTTGGTGAGTTAGTTTTCCGTCAAGGTCGTTTTGCGATTTGTCAGATGTCTAACATCTTTCGGGTCTTTGCTTTCGATCAACATTTCGAAATGATGGAAATTTCTATGCTTCGATAGTTACTCGAAAAACTCCCGATACAACGATTGCACGGTAGCCTGCATATCCTCCGCTTTTACGCCGAACATCATACTCACTTCGCTAGATCCCTGGTTGATCATTTCGATGTTCACTCCCGCGTGGGCAAATGCAGCGCACGCGCGTGCGGCGATGCCGACTGAATGATTCATGCCTTCCCCGACAATCATAACCAGCGCAAGTCCTCTCTCGACAGAGACATCATCTATATTAAGTTCCTTCCTAATGCGCTGCGTCACTCTCGTTTCCACATCATGCGAAAACGATGACTCCCGAAGGATAATCGACATGTTATCGATACCAGACGGTGCATGTTCAAAAGAAATCGCTTCGTTTTCAAGAATCTCCAGCAACTGTCGGCCAAAACCGATCTCGCGGTTCATGAGATATTTACTGACATAGATGCTACAGATTTCGTCTATAGCGGCAATTCCTACTACGGGCCTATCGCTTTCCAGTTCGCGTGTGGTGACAATTTGCGTTCCCGGGGCTTTAGGGTTGTTGGTGTTCAAGATGTTGACTGGAATTTCTGCGTGAAATACTGGCTCAAGTGCCTCATCGTGGAAAACAGAGAACCCCGCGTACGATAGTTCTCGCATTTCGCGGAAGGTGAGTTCACGAATAGGCACGGGGTGGTCGATGATAGTTGGATTGGCAGCGAATACGGAATCGACATCAGTGAAATTTTCGTACACCTCGGCGTTCACTGCCCTAGCGAGGATAGCCCCTGTGATGTCGGAACCACCTCGTGGAAAAGTGACAACACTCCCCGAATCCGAATAGCCGAAGAAGCCGGGAAAGATAGTCACCCCTGGTCTATCACGCAACAAGCGTAACCGTTCGTAGGATTTTTTCAAGACTTGGGCGTTGCCGGGTTCATGCGATAGGGTCATGCCAGCCTCTTTGGGACTCACATAATGTGCCTCGATGCCGCGTGCCCTTAGGACATCTACAATGAGTTTGGCACAATTATCCTCACCGGCTGCTTTGATTGTCTCTAAATATAAATCCTCGTTATGGGTATCCGCTGTCAGTCGATTCCTCAGATCTTCTGCTATGGCGTTGACCGATGACACAGGGACATCATGTCCCTTGGCAATCTCACCGTAGCGATCGACAATCTGTGAGAGTTCTTCCGCGCCGTTTTTTTTTGACAACCGTGCTTGTGCCATTTCGATGAGTAAATCTGTGACTTTGATATCTTCTTTGTCCCGTTTGCCCGGTGCAGAAACAACAACCAAGCGACGTTCCGGATCGGCTGCGATGATTTCGCAAACCTTGCTGACCTGATGTGCTGATGCGAGGGAACTGCCTCCAAATTTAGATACTTTCATAGAAAACTAGCGGCAGGAATCTCACCATTCATGATGGCAAGGAAGCCGCAAATCCTTTCTTTACTTGGATTTCTGTAGGAACGCATAGCGAGAAGTTGGCTCAGATCTCTTCTTCAGTGTACTCACATCCAGCCTTGTCAGCCGTGTTGTTGTCAAATGCCGTCGCTCGTGTTCGTTGCTAGTCATCTTACCAAATTTTTCATTCGCTGGTCAATGAAAAATTTTGAAGCCCAACAGAAGGCTAAAGAAACGGAACCGACTTTCGATAATAACCCAAGTTGCTACCTATTGAAGGAGTTCATCGCTGGGTTGTGAGTGACTCAAGTGCGCTAAAATACTTAAAGTGCCTTAAGTGGCTTGTTTTTGCCAGCCGCTATTGTGAAAGGGAATCCAGTGCAGAGGTAAAAATGGCTAACAGCTCAGAACACTCGTCGTAGACATTTTTGACTGGCTCCCATGGTAATATTTCGGCTTCGACAATCACTTTTTGCCAATATTGCGTTTCTGAACATTCGCCTTCGCAGATTTTCATTTTATTCCTAAAATCAGCGCGACTTCGGCTACGATTGGCTTCACGATAGTTCGCGCCAACTGACGTACCGGCTTTCGTGAGTTGATTTTTTATCACTCTCGCTTCGGGAGTTTCAGGCAACTGAATCGAGAGTCGAATCACAGAAACGGCAAACTGCCGAGTTCGTTTCTCCAGTTTTTTGCCAAATTCTTTATTGTTCATTAGCAAACTCGAAAAAGTCTTTCAAGGAGTTGAATTCAAATCCGGTAGCACCTGATTGAAAATCCATGGATTTTCCTCTATACTGTTGTTTCCAATATCAACGATTTGAGAGGAGAAATCCATGGACTTAACTATTGTAGCGACTTACTGCCTGTGTGTCGATCTACTTATTTCCATCAGCCATATCGAGGATCCACAATGTCAAATGACCGATGCCCAAGTTATGACCACGGCGATTGTGGCAGCACTGTACTTTGGAGGAAACTATGAATCGGCACGCCACTTTCTCAAGGAGCATGGCTATATCCCCAACATGCTGAGCAAAAGTCGCTTCTGTCGCCGACTTCATCGCATTCGCCCCATGTTTGAAACCTTGTTTTCCCAATTGGCAGAAGTGTTCAAATCGCTGAATGCCCAAAGCCTCTACATCATTGATACCTACCCCGTTGCGGTTTGTGACAACATCCGAATTTCAAGAAGCAAACTGTATACTGAAGAAGCTTACCGAGGCTATCAAGTCAGCAAGAAACGATATTTCTATGGAATTAAGGTTCATCTATTGGTCACTGCCACTGGACAACCGGTTGAGTTTTTCTTCACACCGGATCGTGTCGGGGATGTCGAGGGGTTGTGGATATACCAATTTGATATTCCTACAGATTCTGTGGTCTATGCAGATAAGGCTTACAACGACTACCGGGTCGAGGATGCATTGGCAGAAGCGGGTATCGAACTCAAACCGATACGCAAGAAGAATCTTTTGCGTCAGTTTCCACCTTGGGTCGAATATATTCAGCAATACTATCGCAAGTTTCTTAATCCCGTACAACGGGGCGAATTGAGACCGCAAACAGCCAAATTAATCGGCTTCTGCCTAAGTCGATTCACGCGGTCACCCCCGAAGGCTTCCAACTGAAAGTCTTTCTCTTCATCCTGGCCACCAGTATCAACTGTCTGTCAATCTAACTAAAGGTCGCAAGATGTTACAGAGCAGATGCTTACAAAACTTAAGGCACTTGAAGTCCTTTAGTTCACTTAAGGCACTTGAAGTACTATAAATCATAGGGCGCAACTTGGGTTAATAAGAATACGTAACCGCTTACTGCAACTACACGTATGTTTTAGGTGATGTCGGCCAATAGCATCATCTTGTCAAGGTGAAACGATCGAATGAAAAAAAATACGGAAACAAACCCAGGGTCTGGGATGATATTCCCTGAAGAATTATTTGATTTCGATACAGCCTCGTGCGGTGAATCCTTTGAACATCAAGGGCTGTTTGAGGGAATCGGCTATGTCTGGGAGGCACTTGCACGGCTAGCAAGTTATATTGAAACCTATCTTGAAAAGTCGCTTCATCAGCACAATGCCAACATCATGCCGGGTGCAATCGTAGGACCTCATGTGGTATTGGGTGCAGACGTAACGGTTGAACCCCACGTCTATATCAAAGGCCCTGCGCTTATCGGCGATCGGACAGAAATCCGGCACGGTACGTACATTCGTGAGAATGTCATTATTGGAAGGGATTGCGTGATTGGAAAATCGGCAGAGATTAAGCATGCAATCGTAATGGATGGCGCAAAGGCGAGCCACTGGAATTATGTTGGAGATTCCATACTTGGG
The DNA here is from genome assembly GCA_022567695.1 of Candidatus Poribacteria bacterium. GTDB lineage: Bacteria > Poribacteria > WGA-4E > WGA-4E > PCPOR2b > JADFGN01. The sequence goes on from JADFGN010000144.1 coordinate 5,598, forward strand.
TTCGACGTGAATCTGGGCGCAGGTGTTAAGCTCTCAAACAAAAAAATTACGAATGATGAAATAAGAATCCGGGACATTGACGGGACAGTGTACCAAACTGGACTTCAAAAACTGGGAGCCATTATTGGAGATGGAACACAGATTGGTTGCAACGCCGTACTGAATCCCGGTATTCTTCTTGGGAAACGTTGCTTAGTTTATCCGCTGACTTCAGTCCGACAGACATATTTTCATAACGAGGTCATTAAGCGGTAGTGAACATTACCCATCCGTTCATTTGTAAATATGGAGACAATTATGCCTGTTTTCACAGCAGAGGAATTAACTCAGATATGTATTAAAGTTTTCCGTGCGCTCGATGTGTCAGATGTGGAAGCGGAAGTGGTGACGCAATCAATGGTTGACGCGAATCTAGTCGGGCATGATTCACACGGTGTCATTCATTTACCGACGAAATATGTGCCGGGGCTTGAGGGATGCCTAATCCAGCCGGGAGCAGAGATTGAGGTCACACGGGAGTCACCCTCGATGGCGGTCCTGAATGGAAACTGGGGGTTTGGGCCGGTTATCGCCACACACGCCGTGAAGTTAGCCGTTCAGAAGGCTAAGGAAACTGATGTCAGTTCGGTTGCGGTCTTTCGTTGTAATGAAGTCGGGCGGTTGGGCGGATATGCCTTGATTGCAGCCGCGCAAAACATGATCGGTATCTTGACAGTCAACGACCATGGTGGCGGCCAATGCGTCGTTCCGTTTGGCGGAATCGAAGCCCGTCTTTCGACGAATCCAATTGCCTATGCAATACCGGTCGAAGGTAGTGCGCCGATTCTCCTGGATATGTCTACTAGCGTTGTCGCTGCAGGGAAAATCCGGGTGAAAAAGAATCGGAATGAACTAGTACCCGAAGGCTGGATTATCGATGCTGACGGGAAGCCGACGACGAACGTTGATGACTTCTATGGGCCTCCTCCCGGCGCGCTGCTTCCTTTAGGTGGAATCGCTGCACATAAAGGGTTCGGGCTTAGTTTTGTTGTGGATATTCTTTCCGGAGCATTGAGCGGCGCGGGGTGTAGTCGTGAAGGGGAATCGAGGGATGGCAACGGCTTATTCATCACAGTCATCAACGTTGCCAGCTTTATAGACCTTTCGACTTTCAACGCAGAGATCGAACGCTTCATCGCATACATCAAGTCTACGAAAAGGGCACCGGATGTTGAGGAAATTCTTGTGCCGGGCGAGCGTGGTTATCAGGAACGCAACAAGCGGCTGCGGGAAGGTATTTTTATTGAGGAAGACACATGGAAGCAGATTCAGACAGTTGCAACGAAATATGGGCTGGCTGTCTGAATGTCCCTTCTCAAAAATTCGTAATTTTCATGCAGGAATCATAGCTCAATGTGAATCGTTCCGCTTTTGAATTTCGCCGTCCAGATTCCCTTCGATCTGGTTTTCTTCTAGCTTTACACGCTTTGCCTTTTCCCCAATCACGATTCCAAAACGCTGAGTCGGCTCGCCATTCTCAGGACGGTTGCCAATCTGATTGCCGACGATTACGAGGTCGTTGGTCTCACCATCGATGTAAATGCCACTCCCCCCGTTATTAAAAATCTGGTTTCCTTCAAGTCGGTTTCGATGTCCACCCGTGTATTCTGGCTCGTTACGGAAGTAGATGCCGTGATTTGCATTGCCGATTACGATATTGTTCCGCAGGAGGTTATCAGAATCTTTGTGACCGATCGAAATGCCATATCGACCGTTGTCCCTGAGTTCATTCCCTTCAAAGATTCCGTGACGAACCCGCCAGCATAAGAACAAACCATCATCGCCATTTTCATACGCTAGATTATTCCGCATCGTCGGACGTTGTGAACCGCTGCCGGGATGGAAGCCCAAAGTGGCGTTGTTGTGTGAGACGCAGTTTTCGACGGTGATGTCGCTGCTCTGTTGAAAACTGATACCGTCGCCGTTGTAATCGTGAACAGTGCAGTCAACAATATGCGAGTTGGTGACGCGATAGAAGAAGATTCCCCCACCACGACAACCGTTGAGATGTTCGTTGCCTTCCCGATTCCCATCAATCGTCAACCCTTCGATACGTATGTTTTCTGCGTAATACGCGCTGACAATGGGAAAAGTGTTTTTGGCAATCGCGTTGTTGTGTACCATGCAGTCGGCTTGAAGGGGCGTATTAATCACGAATGTGTTCTCGTCGATCTGCGCGAGGATTGTACCGACAGTGGTATGAAAACCGCCGGAGCGATCATCTCTTACCGTTATGCCCATCCCAACTTCAAATCCAGAGGGATTTTCAACAGTTATTTGCTCTTCGCCATAGTCGCCATCAGTGACCAAGCGGGACATGTGCCCATCTGCTTTACGCAAGATTGTGTCTTCCCCTGCACCGATGATTGTAACATTGCTCCGCAAGTGTAATGAATCTTTCATCTCATAAACGCCTGGGCCAATGTAGACAGTACCTCCACCGAGTCCCGCAACGTAGTCGACGGCGGCCTGGAGCACACTATGACTCGATCCAACGATTGCTGCGTCTTTAACACCAACGGTAATGGCTACGCCTTTCTTCATGCTCGACCTCCCCTTTAAAGCGCACAAACCTGAGTTGTGCAGAGAAAAGATGAGAAATAATCCCACAAGCGTAAAAACGTGACTTTTCATCTGGCTTCCTCCTCAATAGGTTTTTGTTCAGATGTCCGGGATGGTTCACCATCTCTATTGAACGGTTGAAGACTTCGGACGTTTGTTGGAAACTCCCGAAGTCTATTGACACTACCACGCCATCGTGCGCTTGGTATATTTTCGACCAATATCTGCGGCTTCCTGCCCCCCTGAACAAACCTTAACGCCTTCGTCAATCATTTCGGTGACGTTGTCAGGTCGGACACCATTCAGGAATGCGACATTTGCTGCTTCACAAGCTGCCTTGACCTTTGCCCGCGCCTTTGCCATATCTTCTGCATACGGCGGGTCGTGAGCGTCTTTATACCCGAATGACATTCCCATATCGCCCGGCCCCCATTCTGCAAACGAAATTCCGGGAACGCTTGCGCTTGCTTCGGCATTAGCGAGTGCGCGTTGATTTTCAATCTTCAAGCCAAGCATGATTTCGCCTTTCGGATTGAGGGGCCAGACATCGGCTCGATCTAAATATTCTTGAGTCGATATTCCCCAAAGCGATGCCGCCCGTCCCTGTCCACCGGCTCCGCGACGCCCTGCATCCAACCCTTCGCCAACGCCAATGGTCTGGAATGGATAACGAGCCGCTTCAACAAATGCCTTAACCGCCCCCGGTGTTTCGGCGTGGCAGAGCAGAATTCCATGAACACCACATGCCAAAACTTGCTTGATCATCCAGGCATTGGCACGTATCACATGTTCATCGGTTCCATCGGTCGGGAGGGTGGTAATTACCGTCGGCGTATGGTGTCCACTTTTCGTGGGGCCTCCCGCCGCAAGCCCACGCATAAACTGATCAAGGGCAGCGATATTAAAAAGCCCATGTTCCATCTCAACAGTGAGGTAGTCAGCCCACGTTTGCGCTGCCTTGACGCCGCCTTCATAGCTCAACTCACCGGCACCGCTGTAATAGACCGGCTGCCCCTGTTCGAGTAATTCAATCGCCCGATTCACTCTCATAATTTCACCTCTTAGATGTAAGGAGTTATGCACTTCAAATTGACAAGCGAAGCAGATATTCGAAGCATCGGAATAGAGTTTATATCGATGTGGTTAACTGAGTCCTAGTTCCTCGTTGTCATTATATCACATTTTGGAATTTTGAATAGCGAAAATTGGAAAAGAACACACAGGAACTAAATCTGAATCGTGAACCTATATTGTAGTCCTGATTATATTTTACACAAGTTGGCTCTTCGCAATGTATGCCTTCAGGTGTGCGAGTGCCCGGCCACTGTCAATAGCTTCCTTTGTCCGTTGGACGGCTTCGTGCGGGTCGGGGCAGAGACCCAACAGATGATCGGTGACCGCTGTGCTGAGCACGATTCGATCATAAATATGTCCCTTCTGCCCGGACAACGCTGCCATCCCTGCTTCAGCAAACCCTTCAGCACTCACGGTTCCCAATCGGGGATTTCTCTCGTAGTTGAAGCCAAAAGCGTCCGGCCGAATGTCTAACGAAAAATCCTCCCGGCATCCCCCCACACGTCGGAAACCTTGAGAATAATTAACCGCCATGCGATCGACGCCGGACGGTTTGCCCAACCGTAGCGCATAGTGGCTTGTGCCCTCCTCCCCTTTCACTGCGAGTCCGGCCTGAAACCCGCGATCCCACATCAATTGAAGCATCGGCTTCTCATAGCCGGTATGGAAATAACCCACGACCATATAGTTCGACTCGGTAGCGGAAAACAGTTGTTGGGCTTTCTCCGTTGCCGACCAAGGAGGACGCTTCTTGATATGCACTCGCAATTCACGGACGCCGTAAGCACCCGGTGAGTATTCTCGCTGACTCATGTATGCAAATCCGACCGCCGGATCTTCAATCAACCTCGCTGCATCCTCAAGAGATAGATTTGTGCGGGCACCGAGCACCTGTAAAACCTGTTCCTCGGTGACGCTGCTCTTGGGGGGCATTAAATCAACGCCATGCAACACAGAGGGTTCACCGAGTGCCGCTCGGACAGCGGCGATAAATAGCGTCGGTCTAAAGTATCGCGTCGAACCATTGTACGGCTCGCCAAAATGTGTCAGCGAATTAACGGCGATCTTCCGTACTTGGGCGGGTGCGAAAAACGCATCCAAGTAACCCCGCACCTCGTCGTAGGTTTCGAGGTTCATGCGTTGCCCAATTAAGGCAGCACCTTTCAACGCAGCTTTCACATCATCGGTCAAGATGGCTGCACCCATCAGCCGCGTTTCGTCAAAGGTCAAGTGTTTTCCTCTCAAAATCTTCTCAAGGGCTTTGACAACGATTTCCTCCTTGGGATTCGCGGGAAGATATCCATCGTCTGGATTCATGATGAATCGAATCTCCACTGGCATCGTCAAATCGAGTTCTGCCTGGTATTTCTCGAAAGCGGCGAGCTCTGCCTCACTCCACTGTGTCTCTTTCGGAAAGTCTTTGCGAATCGTCATCGCGGCGAAAAACGCCCCCATCTGTGCTTCCGACACCATCTGATCATACGGAAGTTCTCCCGATGCTGATTTTAGGATGGTCTCAAGAATTGGCTCTGGCTGAATCGCATCGGTTGGTTTTGCGCCCAAAGGTCGCGTTTGGTGGGGACCTGTGCAAACTCGCGCCTGGGCTTCTAGGACATCTTCGTTAGGACCAGGATACTGTTTTGGATACATGTCTTTTTTCCTCCCTCGTACACTGTCAAATAAATGCTGAAGGGTAGCTGAATTCGCAAGAATTCAGAACCGAATTTTTGCAAATTCGGCTACATATAAACGCCTATTTGACACTGCACTCGTCTGAGTACGATTAGAATGAACGGTATATCGTCGTTCCGGCGTGAATCGATCTGCCCGGTGCTGGCTCGAAATATCTTTGCCCGAACGCATTGACGCGAACAGAGGCGTTGTAAGCACGATCTAACAGGTTGTTGAGACCGATGAAGGGAGCAACCTGCCACCTTCCGATAGTTCTCGCATAACTCAGGCGGAAGTTGATAACGGCGTATGAATCGTTCTGTTCTGTGTTGGCGTCGTCAACAAAAAAATCGTCTACAAAGGTTAATTCTAAGCCGCCGCTAATTCCCAAAAGGTGGCGATAGAAAAGTTCAGCGTGAAGTTGATGGGGCGGTATCCCGGGGATGTAATTGTCATCAAAAATTGCGTCTTCGGTCTTGAAGTCGTTGAAACGGAAGTTTGAATAGGTGTACGCAACAGATGCAGTTAATCCCTCAAAGACGATCCCCTGGAACCCGAATTCAAGCCCGTTGTGTGTTGAGGAACCCGCATTACGGAAAAACCGTCTCCCTGCCACCGTTGGCACTTCAAAGGGAATCAACTCATCTTTAACGGAAATTGAAAAAAGTGCCAAATCGTAATGGAACCGTTTCAATCCCCCCTTCAAACCGACTTCGTAATTCGTCGCATGTTGGGCGTCTAAATCAGGGTTGAAGCCACCCTCTCCTGTGGGTCGGTTTGCCAACTCGGTGGTGGTTGGGGTTTCAAAAGCAGTCGAAATGTTGCCGTAAAGATTTAGATTCGACAGAGGGCTCCATACGAGCCCTAATAGCGGGCTAACTGAGTCAAACGTCCGCTTTCCAGAATCGTCCCCGTTCGTGAACAGAAAATCAGCGACAGCGAAATGTAGTCGGTCATACCTCAGTCCAAGCGTCAGCCTGATTGCTTCATGGAGCTGTGATTCATGATAAAGAAAAACTCCCAGACTCGTTACCTCTTCATTCTGATGCAGTTGCAATGTTTCGCCCGGTTTCCCTTCGGGATTGTCGAAATTCCGCCGATCATCATCTTGATATTGTAGGTCAATTCCTGTTGTCAAGCGGTTCTTCAGTCCAAAGAGGTTTCCCTGAAAACTGTATTTCACCCCGCCTCCCGCACTAAAACGATCGAAATCAACAGCGCGATCGAGGGGCAACGCCTGGCTAAAATCTCGAAACAGTCCGTAGAGGGTGACGCTAACTTCGTGTCCCTCGGATAATCGACGGCGATAGATTGACCCAATCCGTCCCTGCATCACCGATTCTCCAGCATCTAGCGAGACGTTTCGCGCAGCGGCTTGATTTCGATCTGCATCCACCTGCTCCCGCGTTAAAGACCCCGGGTCCATCGCAGTCGGCGAATTGACGAAATTGACTACCATTGTTAGATCAGAGGCGGAATCAATCGTGAAGCGAACCTTGCTATTGAGGAGGAGGTTTTCCGTGCGGCTGTGCTCACGAAACCCCGAGATTTCCATCCGCGAGAAATTCAGGAGATAGTTCAGATTTCCTGATTGTCCCCCCGTTTTCAGTTGATACTTTGCCAAACCGAACGCACCGATTGTGGGACGGAATTCGACGAAGGGTTTTTCGGGCCCTGATTCGGTGATGAGGGAGATAACACCACCAGAAGCGTTGCCGTAGAGGGAGGAGGTCGCACCCCGGATGACTTCAATCCGCTCCGTTGAGCCGAGGTCGATGTTGTCCACCTGGCTTTGCCCATCCGGGGTAGTTTCCGGGATGCCATCTACGAGCAATTTAATTCCCCGCACACCGAAAGCCGCTCGCGCCCCGAATCCCCGAATCGAAATCCGCAAATCTTGAGCATAATTATAACGGTTCTGCACGAACAAACCAGGAATTCGGTTGAGCGATTCATCCAATCCAATAGTTTGTCGTCCCAATTGAATCGCTGTTTTATCTACTGTTCCCACAGCGGCGGGGATGGCATCTATCGGCATTTCGCTACGTGTTGCAGTGACCGTGATTGGTGGGAGTTGCACGGTCGATTCGGTTGTTTCCTCATCCGCTGCCTCGGTTATCTGATTAAAGGCGGAAAAACAGAAAATCACAATAATGAGTAGCCCAGGCCGGAAAAACACGATTCTCTCCTATGCCGATACTGGTTCAAAAAGTTTGCTTACCTTGCTTTCTTAACTAATTTTCGGGATTAAAGTAGATATTTCAAACCACGGGGCCCGCATGACTACTGACTTCTTTCGGAAACTTATTTCCGAAAATTAGTTAACTCCGTCTGTTGCTTCTCTTCTACTTCCTGATAACGTTGCGGCGGGAGCTTGCGGAAAACATGTGACATACCATGCAGATCTCGCCGTCAACTGCAACGGCTGATTAGATGCTCTTACTTAGTCAACGATGGCAGGTAGACAGAGTTAAGCCTTTCGTCAATTATATCAATATATTCTGATTCAATCTCAATTCCTGTGTAATGATATCCAAGTTGCTTTGATGCAACTAAAGTAGTTCCGCTACCAGCAAACGGATCAAGCACAATATTATCCGATGATTTAGGGATAAGTGTAAGAATCAGCTTTTTTATAAGCTCCAAAGGTTTGACTGTACAATGAGCAAATTTCTTTTCTGATTTATTGTAGTAGCCTTCCAAAATATTTGACTGGAAAGAGCCATCTTCATTTATCGTCTTGAAAACTCCTACGCCTGTTCTTTGGAGAGTTTCCCAGTAATTCTTAACTAAAGGCTTCTGAACGAGAAGAATTGCTTCCCACTCATTGCGAAAACACGTATGCCATCCTTCCCACTTTTCAGCGTCTGGATGGTTCATTTTCTCAAGTTTTCGCTTCAGGTTTAAACCTTTCGGTATACCTGAATGACGCCGATAGACCAGTATATCTCGCATATAGAAGCCAGCGTCCTCAAGAGCTACCTGCACATGAGCAACTGTTCTCGTGCTATTAAAAACCGCCACGGGAGCACCACTTTTGCAGATCTTAAATAGCTGTTGTCCCCATTCTTTGCACCATTGCGTGTACTCTATAATATTTCGGTAGTTACGCTCATACCACCTCTTATTTCGCACACCACCAGCTAAACCACTTCCATATGGGATATTCTTTACTAACGTCTTACTATTCTTGATCCTTTCTAGCCTGCGGTTAATTTCTTTATTGTCCCATTGGCGTCCTATACATTCATAATTATATGGGGGGTCAGTTATAATTGTATCTACCGAATTTGATTCGAGTTTTTTTAATTCTTCGATACAATCACCGTGTATTATCATATTAACATTAGTTGTTTTGAATTTTCTTTGATTGAATCATACTCCCATCCTAAAGAATTAAATATCGGTTCTATTTTTAGGTCTACTAATCGTCTCACCATCTGATTATAATCAATACGATAACCTTTATATAACCGATTCTTGAAAGCTATT
>JADFGN010000145.1 GCA_022567695.1 Candidatus Poribacteria bacterium
AATTAAATTGGACTCACAATCTTTCAAGATTACAAATGACGACGCAACTCAAGCATCTATAACACAGGATTTTATAACAATTGCTGGAGAAGACTATGTAATTCGAGCTTGGTGTAGAGGATCGGCTAACTTAGCGGGTGGGACACGAATAGCAGATGTAGATGGCAATGCTGCATTGGGGATAACAGCAACGCAATCAGGGGGAGCGGCTAATACATGGTTTTCTGTAGAATTCTGTATAGAAGCCCCGAATGCTAGTGCTAGGCTTGCCCTAAAATCAACTTCGAGTGTGAATGCGGATGCAACCTATTGGGATAAAATTAAGATTTTACTTAACCTTGTGAATAATGGAGGGATGGAAGGAACTGGGGCGGGTAATACTTTGCCTTCAGGTTGGGCAGATCAAGGAACTCCTGATGCTGATGAAACACAGACTGACACCACAACCATCCATTCAGGTTTGGCAAGTATAAAACTAAATGCTGCGGAGGTCGGTAAAGGGGTGAAAATGTCCTCAACAGCGACACTCGTGGTAGGGAGATGGTATGATTTTTCCTTCTGGATAAATGTGTCTAGCGGAACTCTTCGGGTGGATGATAATAGCGGAAATCTTACCGCAACAAATTATACAGATTCAGGCTGGACTAGGAAAACTTTTATTTTTAAGGCTACAGCCACCACCTTTCAAGGAGTATTTAAATCTAACACAAGTCCAACGACAGCTTATATAGACGACGCATCCATTGGAGACCTATCAGATTTAGACGAAACACTAAATCCGTTGGCTTCAGGTTTCCATTATCTTCCTACCCGCGATTATCATGGGCTATATATTCGTAGCGGGGATACGCTCGTCCTCTCGTCTATTGTTGCGAACAAGGATGAATTTGGTTTTGCCATTAGGTTACAACCACAATTTGATTCGGCAGTAAGTACCACGGGTGAAGACAAGACCATTTTTATGTTTCGTTTTGACGCGACCAATTTTTATCGGCTTTATTACGATTGGTCAGTTGCAAAATGGAAACTCCATGTCGAGCATGCGGGTAGCACATTTACAATTGAATCGGCTGTCCAGACATTCAGTGAAGGTGATTTCATTGAACTCTCTGGACGCTATAAGGGGGACGGGACGGTTGCCGCGATTCAGATCGATGGCACGGTCTACACAACCACGACTGGCACGGCGGGTGCGCTGGCATCCAATCCGACAGCATTCCATTTTGGGTATAGCCTCGATGGGGTGACATTCACCGAACCGCCCAACTCGTTAATTGACGACTTCGCCATTTTCGCCAAGGCACCGACCGCTGACGAGCTCATCGCCATTTGGACACAACAGACTCCGCTGGAAAATCTAAATAGCGCGATGGTTATCAACCTAGCGCTGGCAGCCGGGGATCGGTTTACCGTTGACGTCGATGCGCAGACCTTTTCATTCTATGATGCATCGGTTCCCTCAGAAACAGACGGCGGGACCTATCTTTCCGATCGCTCGTTTCCAACCTTTACGGCAGAACCGGATAATCGAACGCTTTTGTATATCCCCAATGCCATAAAGGAAATTCAGGCAGTTCACCGACCGGCGTACCTGTAAGGGCCGCCGTGAAGATTTTCTATGAACGAACGCTATCAAATTGTCCTTTACAATCGAACGACATGGCTTGAAGAGGTGGTCTTGGAGAATGCTACCAGCCTGCGCGTGGAGGAGGAAGCCAACGGCGTGCATACGCTCCGCTTCAATCTTCCGAGCGACGATCCAAAATGGACATTCCTTGAGTTCAATAAAATTTGTCGATTGGTAGATACATCCCTTGATACACCGACCGCGACCATCCAGACCGCCAATTCGAGTGTGAAGCAGATTGCGGTAAATGATGCAACCCCGTTTACGACAGGCGATTTTGTCAATGTGTTCGTGACGCAGAATGCAGGGGATACTTTCATCTATCGCAGCTTTGTTGCAAAAATCACAAATGTTTCCTCGAATGTCCTGACGCTCTCAAGGTTCGATTACAATCCGAACACTTCGGGCTTTGATTATATTCAGAAGGTTAATTTTACAACCTTTCGGGTTAGTCCGCAGAAATGGAAGCGGTCTGGAAGTATCCCGACGACAGAAATCACCTGCAATCACTGCGGGTATGCACTTGATGATCGGTTCTTTCTCGTTGATGGGCGTGGGGAAATCACCTACGGAATCAACAGCTCTGGGTCACTCGTTGATGAGAAGATAGATGCGGACTCACTTTTGACACAGATTCTCGCAGACGAACCGGCGGGTTGGGGCTACTTCATCAAAGGCGATGTAACCGCGGCGTTGGCAAATGATAGAAGAGAGATTCGTTTTGACCGCAAGATGCACAAGCGCGTGGCGATCCGCGACGTGGCACAACGGTGGACGGATGAGACCTATTTTACCCACTTTACGGTGAATGAAGATTTGAGTGTTGACCTGACTCGCGTGGAGGTGGGGACGAGCGCTGACCCGACCTCTGGATTAACCATCGATGTCGATAAAAATGAGAATGCAATCGAGCGAGATTTTCAGACAGAACGGTTTGGGAACATCGTCATCCCTGAAGGGAGCCGCAGCGATTGGATTAACTGTACAACCGGGATTTCAACAGAAGTTGTCGCCAATGCCGCGAATACACGTGATTCGTTTCGGGTGAATATTCCGCATTACTTTCGACATGGCGACCCCGTGATGATGATGTATACGCCGGTCGATAGCGTCGTGACGGGTGGAACCAAAACCACACTACAGGATACGACACTTTCTCTAAATGCGGGTGAGTATGTACGTGGCAAGCTGTATATCTATCAGAATACAAACGATGCAATTACGGGTGTAGGACAAATAAGAAGTATCAGTGATAATACGTCTGATACGTTTATCGTTGATCGGGAGTTTGACACCATCCCGAACTCAGACATGAAATACTATGCGGTCAAGGGGAAAGATATAGCATATGCGACGGTACGTGGATTTTCGGTGAGAGAAGGGGTTGTGACTTCTGCGGGCGGGTCAACGATTACTGCTACGGCGTTGAGTGAACCGGTTGACATCTATCAGGGTGGGATTGTCAATATCCAATCCGGGAACGCAGAGCCGCAGACCAAAACGCTGAAAAGCAATACCGGTGATACGTTTGTCCTCGATTTCGGTGAAAACTTCACGCCGATTCCAGAGGTCGGTTCAAAGTTTGTGGTTATCGCTCCGCCTATTCGTGCAGAACAGCATGGGGTTCTTGAATCAGAGACAATTACGACAACTTCAACTTCGGTGACATTTTCACCTTCTCCAGCATGGAAAACCAATATCTTCCAAACAGCAACGATGGTAGTGGTCAAAGGAACAGGGAAAGGGCAGTCACGGTCGGTGTCTGGAAACACGGCTTCGACGCTCAATACAGAACTGGCGTGGGTGACTGAACCGGATGATACCAGCGAGATTCTAGTTTGGATTTTCAACACGAATGTAGAGCTTTCATTAACGTATTCCACAGATAACCCCAATACCCCCGCAGCCAACGATGTTGTCGTTTTACTTTGTAACCGTCCCAACGGCAGCCCCCTTACAATCGGTGAACATTTCGATTATCGGGATTACGTGATAGCCGCGGAAGTCGATCGGGTCGAAATCAATAATGATGTTTCTAAGTTTGCCGTAAATCAGACAATTTTCATTGGGGCAAAAACCTATACCCGTGAGCAGGGATTTATGATGCGGGGGAATCAGTGGCTCGGTGTGCATCGCAGAATTACAGCTATCAATTCGAACATACTAACTGTTGAACCGGAACTGACGCAGATACCTGTCTTTTACGACCACGTAAAAATTCTTTCGTTGGTAGATAGCGCATCAATCACGGCAAACGGCGCGAAGGAAATGGAGTTTTCGGATAGCAGGGAAACGAATCCGCTGAGGTTAGCAACTTTGGCGCAGACGTTTATGAATCAACGAAAAAATATCGTTTCTAAGTACACAATCAACCTCGCCGATCTCTACGAACTGGATAGGCTAACGTGGGCGCGAGAGAAGTTTTCGATTGGAGACACGATTTGGGTTATCGATGATGATTACGGGATTGACAACAAATCGGTGCTGGTCACAAGTCGTAGTTGGAATCCGAACGATCCCCGCGAGGTAAGGATTCGGGCAGACAATTATACAGGAGTCGAGTTTTTAGAATATGCCGATGAAATTGCCGACATGGGACTTGAACTGGCAAAAACAGAGTCACAGGTAACGTGGACGAATTTCATTGCAAAGACTCCCATCTGTTTACATTTTGACATCAATTCAAAATCCTGTACGAGAAATACGCCTCCAAATTTCTTCTGCAACTCCGGGCATTCGGCTCGTAATGGCAGGACGACCAAGGAAGGAAACCCGCTGACGACGGCCCATTGTTCAGCATTTGTTTCCGCCGCCTTGCAAGGAGCGACGGGGCCACAGGGAAACCAAGGCGCACAGGGAGCGACAGGTGCGGGTGGTCCTCAAGGGGCGCAAGGCGCAACGGGCTCTCAAGGTTCACAGGGTCCACAAGGGGCGACCGGGCCTCAAGGCAATCAAGGTGCCCAAGGTGCCCAAGGTGCCACAGGGCCGGGTGGCAATCAAGGGGCCCAAGGGGCGCAGGGTACGCAGGGTAGCCAAGGTGCAACCGGGCCGGGTGGCAATCAAGGTGCCACGGGTGCCGGAGGTTCACAAGGAAGCCTAGGAGCTACAGGGCCGGGTGGCAATCAAGGAACCCAAGGAGGACAGGGAAGCCAAGGTGCCACTGGTCCCGGAGGTTCGCAAGGAAGCCAAGGAGCGCAAGGAAGCCTAGGAGCTACAGGGCCGCAAGGCAGCCAAGGTGCGCAGGGCAGCAAGGAAGCCAAGGAGCCACAGGGCCGCAGGGCAATCAAGGTGCCACGGGTGCCGGAGGGACTCAGGGTAGCCAAGGTGCGACCGGGCCTCAAGGCGGAAGTGATGGAAGCTGGCAAAGTTTCTCTTCCTTTACAGCCGGTCAGTATTGGTGGAAACCAACGTAATCTCAAATTCCTATGATTAAGAAACTAGCGACGACCATTTTATTAGGGCCACAAGAACCTTTTTTCAAGGAATGCCTTGCTTCTATATCCAGTATTTCATCTCATATCGTTGTGGTTTATGATCCCAATCGTGTCCAGGAAGAGAACCTCGATCTCATTTCTGGCGAAAAGTTTTCACGAGTTGAGCATGAGTGGGCGTGGGATTTCTCGCTTGCCCGAAATTTAGCGATAGATAATGTCCCTCATGATACTGATTGGATACTTTGGTTGGATTGCGATGACATCCTTGAAGATGAAACTCGACAGGCAATTGAATCGCGCCTTGATGATATTGACTCCGATATTGGCGCGATAGAGTTGAAATACATCTATTCTTTTGACCAACAGGACAATGCGCAAATAGTCTTATTTCGAGAGCGTCTTTTCCGCCATAACATCGGTTGTCACTGGGAGTATCCGGTTCATGAAGTGGTTGACATCCCGGATTCATATAAAACCATTCGATGGGATGAAGCGATTATCCATAAAAACGCGAACCCAAAATCATTTCAACGTGCCGATCAACAGGTTGAGATTCTTAAATTAGCGGTCGGTGAATATGAATCAGAACATGGAAAATCCCATCGTAAAACGCTCAGAATGCTTTACTATCTTGTTCGTGAAATTGCCACATGCTCAAACCAGGAAGAGGCATCCGGTTATGCGAAGGAATTTCTTAAAAGATCCACATCAAAGCAGGAACGTGCAGATGTTTGTTATCATATGGCGAGAATATCAACATCGTTGCGCTCGCCTGCCAACGCAGTCATTTGGTCGGAAAAGGCGATAGAAGAATTGCCCAATTGGGATGAGGCTCATTTTTATCGGGGGCTTTTGGCTTATGACAAAAAGGATTGGCCAAAGGTCGTTGATTCAATGCAAAATGCCCTGGCCTGTGAAGATGAGTCTCAGATTGTCTTTTATCGGAATGAAGCTATCCGTAAATATGAAGCGTATGACTACCTCTCATTTGCAGAGGGTGAACTAGGAAACGTTGGGGAGGCAATTGACGGCGCGAAAAAATACCTTGAGTCACATATAGATGAGCGGATACAAAGGAATCTGAACTACTGGCAAACCTTGCTTGTCAAACCCAAGAAGGTTACGACCCGATTAAAGGGAGTGGTTGCCTTTTTTGTCGGGTATCACTATCATGACTGGAACGCAACGGCTCTCAATGATGAAGGCATTCACGGCCGAGAGACTTCCAACGCTTGTATGGCTATTGAGTTTGCACGGTTGGGCTTTAAGGTTGTTATTTTCTGTCAATGTCAATCTTGCGAAGGGTTTTTTGATGATGTGGAGTATCTGCATTTTGAGAAATTCCATGCGTGGTGTGATGAAAACAATCCCGATATTGTGTTTTCCTCCGGTCAACTATGGATATTTGATCAGCCCGTGCGTGCCAAGAAACGGATTTTGTGGTTCCATGACTCGGATTTGGGGAAAACCCATGATGAAGCACCAGGGCTTTTCCCGACTGAAGAACGGAAGGCACAAATCGATGCCTATTTCTTCATGTCCGAATGGCAACGGGATAACATCTTGGATATGTATCAACTGGATGGCGATCATTATGTGACTCGCAGCGGAATAAAGCTCGATAGATATGATGACATTGGGCAAAACATTGAAAAACAACGCCATCGCTGCATTTATAGCTCCTCGCCCGATCGGGGGCTTGAACGGTTGCTGAATATGTGGCCGTCAATCCATGAGAGTGTCCCTGAGTCTACACTTCATGTTTTTTATGGATTTAACAATTTCAAGGATTCAATCCCTGATCATCCCGACCCCGAACGCTCCCAGCAATGGTATGACCAGATGATGACCCGCCTACTAACAATGCCAGGCGTGTCATATTACGGACGTGTGGATCAGAAACGACTAGCGATTGAGTTTTCCAAAAGTTCGGTATGGCTCTATCCGACACATTTCACCGAAACAATGTGCTTGTCCGCATTGGAAGCGATGGCGGGTGGTTGCGTTCCATTGACAACGAATTTGGGCGCATTATCAACCACAGTGGGGGATGGCGGGATACTCTTAGATTTTAGCGAAGATGACCAATCATACCGGGAAGTGTTTACCGAAGAAGCGATTCGCCTTTTAACTGATGATGATTATTGGTCGCATTGGCTTAAACGCGGCAAGGCACAATTAACCGAGTATTGGGATTGGGGGACCATTGCGAGCGAATGGGAGGAATACCTCGCGGCAGGTTCGCCGCTGACCACCGGGTGGTCAGGCGGAAATGAGTCCGTTGATGTAGGGGCGAGGCATGCCTCGCCCCTACATGAACTTCTCGACGCCACACATCGACATAGCGTCGATCACCTAACTGGGCATATTCCACCGAAGGGGCATCTCATATTCTTCATTTCTCATTACGAACACCCGACATTGCCGACTCGATGGGAGTCATCAGGGTTTTCAGGGGGCATCCACGCAATCCTGAAGCTGGCTATCTCCTTTAAGAAACTGGGCTGGTGGGTAATGGTTGTCGGAACGGTACCGGATGGCGAGGTCACAATCGACGGAATCATCTATCGTGACCGATCAAGGTGGGAGGAGACTGAAACGGAAAACGTTGACGTCCTCATTACGGATGGATTAGGTCTTATGTCTCCCGTCAGAAAGGCACGGCTAAATATCTATTGGATGCTGAACTCAGTTTTTCTGGCTGGCGATACACAGGCAAAAGTTTTAGACTGGGCGGATAAAATTGTGACCTCCTCGCGTGTTGCCGCACATCAGCAACAATTAGTTCCAGCCGAGAAGTTGTCGGTATTACCACTGGGAATAGACCGCGATTGCGTCGTGGCTGCTAAAGAATTTGCGCAAGGTCAAAAACTTGACGCGACGCACTTAATCGCTTCCGGGAATGGCGGTGCATACCGAGAAAACTTCTGGAAAATGCTAGACGCTGTTAAGAACCATATCCCAAAACTGACCCTGACAATCACCGCATGCGACAGCGACCAACTCCCATTGCCGGATTGGGTAAATGTGATTGGGAAAGTGGGTGAACAGGAGTATCTTGATTTGTTGGCTACCCATCAGCTATGGATCTATCCATCAGGCAACCCCGATACATTTTCAATATCATCTTATGAGGCGATCGCTTGTGGGTGTTTACCCGTGGTGTCAAATTGGGCGTCTGTCTCGGAAACCGTCTCAAGTTTTGGTGAGATTGTTCCGGGCATTCCTTGCACCGAAATCTTTTGGTCTAATTATGAAAATACGCTCAAGACACTCATTCTTAATGATGAATATCGCCATGCTACTCGGTCCCGACTGAAAACATTCGACATAGACCTTGCTTCCTGGGATAGGGTGGCAGTTGAGTGGGAGGCATTCATCAAGGCAAGTCTTAGTCAGATCGGCTACCCGCTTTGGGAACTGGATAAAATTTTCACGCGCCGAATGATCGGCGAAGCGATAGATTGGATAGATGATTCGATGTGTCATACGGCATCATCTGCCTTGCTAAAAGAGGCGGCTGAGGCACGTAGAAATTTCATGCAAAATCGAGATGGTTACTCAGAGTTTTACGATGACTATAATCAACCGTATGGTGCTGACCAATCAATTGCTTTTTATGAAAATAACCCTAGAACATCAGAACTTATTTCTTTGTTACAGACATTTGGTGCGAAAAATGTGTTGGATGCCGGATCACGATTTGGGGAACTAACACAACAGGTCGCAAAGGCGGGCATTCGATGTATAGGGATTGAGTGCTCAGAAGCTGCTGTTACCAGAGCCATTGAGGCGTTGCCCGAAACATTAAAACCACTATGCGAATTCCATCATGGATATGTTGAAGATGTTTGCAAAATCACAGATGAGAGGTTTGATGCAGTTTGGTGCGGTGAAATCCTTGAGCATGTTCAAGATGTGCGGGTTTTTGTGCGGAACATTTCCGCATGTCTGAATAAAAATGGTGTCATCATTGCGAGTTTCCCATCAGAGTATTACGAGTTTTTTGTATCTCGGCCAAGCGACGAGATTGAGGGAACAGGACGAGTAATGAAATTAGAGCCTAAAGGTATCGCACATCTTCGAGCATTCAGAATCGAGGACATGCTAGAGATTTTTCGTGACAATGTGATTATTTACACCATAGACGGAAATTTTCATGGCTTCTTTATGGTGGCGAAAAAACTTTCTGAGGAGATTTTTAATGAACAAGCATATCATTGTCGTTGACGATTTTTATATCGATGCAAATGAAACCCGCGCGGGTGCAATGGCAATGCCTTTTGACCAGGAGGGGAATTATCCGGGGAAGCGAACGCAACCTTTTACCAATAATTCGATGCAAACGGCTATGGAGAACTTGATAAATCACCCCATTGCGCAGTGGGGTGGATTTCCCAATGGCTCATTTCAGATTACGACCTCCCACGATCGAACGTGGATTCATTCGGACGAGACAACGGGGTGGGCGGGGTTGGTATATCTGACGCCCAATGCACCCCACACAGCAGGTACGGCTTTCTTTGAACATATCGGATTGGGTTTAATAAAATCCCCTAATCACAATGATGAGCAGAGACTTGATATGAAGCTAGGAGAGATATATGATCGGGTATCCAAAGATTCTCAAGACTTTACAAAGTGGCGGATGACGGATAGAATCGCCAACCGATTTAATCGATTGGTGCTCTATGATTCACGGTTGTATCACGCATCATGTGATTATTTTGGGGATAATCTTGAAAATGGGAGATTATTTCAGGTCTTCTTTTTTACAACCTGAAAGTTAGAACATATTCAGTAACTCGTGTAGAACTAATGAAGTGCGCCGTATCTAGTTAGGAAGTACACGAATAAGTCAAACGATCCAGGGGGAGGAGTAAGTTCTGATGTCTAAAATACATATCTTAGCATCTGACGAAAAAAAACAGTACAGGGTTATAATTCATACCTCTGTCCCGGCAGGAAATAATTCTGCTGGTAAATCTTGGAAGGACGTGCTTATTGGTGCGGAGCAAAATACTTCAGAGCTAATTATAGGGACAAAAAATGGCGGAAATTGTTCTTAAGGTTGGGTCAAGTGGCCCCGACCCCCAATATCAGGATGGTGATATAGTCAGTGTGTTTAATAATTTAGCGATTGATTATGTCCATGCGCAACATATCTGCTTCCCTCGTGCGATAGAACAAAGATTCGCTAACAAGACAAGTGACGGCCTTCTCCCTATTGGAGGGCTTGAACATTTTTTCTGCAAGACTATCTTCCAGATGGAATTTGAGCGTATTAGCCTGTTGGAAGTTCGGGCGAAAGACTTACAAACGCTTGAGGAATTTGTGGATGGGCCGCGTGGTTGGTTTCCGAAAAGAAAGTTGACAGGTTGGGGCGTGAGTACGGACGGCTTAGCGCAGAGGAATAGAAATCAGGTCACGGAATACTTTTTCGATTTACGACCTGGTGGGACTCACAATGATGTCCCTGACTCCATTAAACGTAGTCGGAATTCGAACGGAAAGCTAATTTTCGGTACACCGGGCAATGAGGTTTGGTATGGTGGTAGGATGATAAGAACTGCTACAACGGTTGCGGAGGTTTGGACTGAAATTGAATTAAAGACATCTCTAAGGAAAGGTGACTTTACTGACTTCCCCTTACAAGATGGGGACAAGAAAGGGTTTTTAGCTCTAACCGTTGATGATTTTGATGAGGTAGAACGCGCGAGTTTAATTGCATCGGATATTGATGAAACTAATCTGGATAATCCGATTTTGCTAAAGAAGCGCAAGCAGTTTGTGGATTGGAAAAATCTCACTGGTATCTCAGGTAGTACGATAGCACGTATTGAGGATAGAGATCAGGTTGTTGATCTCCGGGGTGCAGCTAAAAAACATTTACGGTCTGTGATTGTAGACACAAAAGTGTGAGTTAAATGGCAGTAGTTAATAAGGATATTGGAACGGGAGTGGGTAGTGCCGGGACTGGCAATGTAGATACAGACGGGACAACAGCGGTTGCATCTGGTTCCGTAGCAACTGCGTTTACTTCGGAGCTAACCGCGCCCGGAACGATAGAGATCGCCAGTGTCCTTTATGATATCACTTCGATAACTGATGACGATAACCTTGTCACTGTTCAGACTGTACCTTCAGGAACTAATCAATTGTATAACATTGGACTGAGACATTATTCAGAAATCACTCTGTGGGAAGCCGACGATGGTGGTGGTGATGGAGCAGGGAATGACGATTGTACTGGCTCAGCCTATAATGACACTGTATTTGACGAGACGTTTACTATCAACTTCAATGCAAACTCGATAGTCCTGACGGTTCCATCGGCAGAGAGACATGATGGCACACAAGGGACTGGGGCTCGAATTGTTAGAACTTCTAGCGGTTTGATAATTACGGTCTCCGAAAACCCAGTTACAATTGAGTGGCTGGAGATAGATGGAAATGGGCAGACTCTTAATAACATACTTTTCTTTAACTTTGGAGATGGAACGACCAATTTTGCAAAAAATCTGATCGTCCATGATGCCACCGCAGGCGGTGCCTGTCATGGCATTGAAGGTCGGCCAGCTATTTCCACAAATTGCATTGTTTATAATTTGAATAGTAGTTCAGGCGGAGCAATGGGAATAGGCCGTCCTGCTGCAACGAGTGGCATTGTCGAGATTTACAATTGTACTATCCATAATATAACAGGAAGTACAACCTCTGACGGAATCAAATTTCATGACGCATCTACGAAAAAGGCGCGGAACTGCATCTCTACAGATGCAATTGGTGGAACAGATCAGAGCTATAACCCTAGTTCCCCATCTAATGCAACGATGGATCACAATCTTGCATCAGATACGACTGCGTCCGGGACAGGGAGTTTGAACAGTAAATCAGCGGCTAACCAATTTGTTTCAACGACGGGCGGAAGCGAAGATCTTCACCTAAAGTTGGGAGCCGATGCGATAGATGTCGGTGTCGATTTAGGAACAATACCGACCGATGTAAATATCTCAATACCTACTCCAGGATTTGCTGATGGATATGATAGGGATGTCGATCCTGACGGCAGGGCGGCTACATGGGACATGGGAGCGGATGAGTTTGATTCGTCGAGTGGGACAATACTCCCGCAGGCGATCTCATCGTACTATAGGGTAAACGCATGAGACTTATTAAAAAAGGCTCTACGAATATATCCGTCGAACTCTATATCATTGATAATTCAGATGGAACGCCAGAATTAGGCGTGCTATTTAACACGGCTGGCATCGATCTAAACTATCGACGAGATGACGCGGTGGTAACAAGTATCACCGAAGCAACTCTAGCAGCCCTTACAACGGCTCATACTGATGGCGGCTTCCTTGAAGTAGCGAATGGTCGATATAGGTTCGATTTACCTGATGCCGCGTTCGCTACTGGGGTATCTCAGATAACGATTGGCGGTACTGTGACGGGGATGGTGGTGTTGCCTATTACCATCCAACTCGTTGACTTTGACCCAGATGATGTAGTGCGCATGGGGCTGACCGCACTCCCTAACGTCATTGTTGAGGGAGCCGGAGGTTTATTCACACGCGGTACAGGGGCCGGTCAAATAAACCAGTCGGCGAACGGCCAGATAGATGTC
The DNA here is from genome assembly GCA_022567695.1 of Candidatus Poribacteria bacterium. Taxonomy (GTDB): domain Bacteria; phylum Poribacteria; class WGA-4E; order WGA-4E; family PCPOR2b; genus JADFGN01. The sequence continues at coordinate 12,695 of JADFGN010000145.1, forward strand.
AACGCTGAACGCTTAAATAACGTCGCGCAATCTCTACTTGACCTGAAAGACTTCGCTGATGCGGGTTATGACCCTGCGGCAAATAAGGTTCAAGGTGTAGTTCTCACCGATACGGTCACAGATCTGACAAATCTCCCGTCTATCACGGCAAACTGGATCACAGCGGCTGGAATTGCGACGAGTGCATTGAATGGAAAGGGCGATTGGAATATCGGCAAAACCGGATATGACTTATCAACGGCTGGGATACTTGCCATTTGGCATCAGGCACTCACTGCAATTGTTACTGCTGGATCGGTAGGTAAGTTGCTTAAAGATGAAATAACGGCTGTGCGAATGGCAACTCTCACAGACTGGATAAACGGTGGGAGATTAGACCTACTGTTAGATGCAATCCCAACAACCGCCATGAGAGGAACTGACTCTGCCGCACTTGCTACTGCTTTAGCTACTGCACAACTCGACCTTGATAAATTGACAGGTTCTGACGGCGCAACACTAGCCACAATACAAGGAAACTATGCACCGAGTAAAGCCGGTGATGCGATGACGCTTACGACAGCTGGTATCCTTGCCATTTGGCATCAATTGAATTCAGCAATCGTTACCGCGGATTCCATGGGCAAACTACTCAAGGATGAAATAACGGCTGTGCGAATGGCAACTCTCACAGACTGGATAAACGGGGAGCGTTTAGATTTATTGCTTGATACGATAAAAACAAAGACTGATAATTTACCCGATGGAGTGAAGAAGAATACTGCACTTTCTAACTTCTCATTCTTCATGGTGGATTCAACTGATAATGTCTCTGCTAAAACGGGATTGAGCGTTGCAAGTCAACGAAGTATTGACGGTGGAGCTTTTGCAAGCACAACAAACTCAGCCGCAGAGATTGCAAGCGGGTTTTACAAAATCGATCTTTCAGCGGCAGATCTTAATGGAGATGTTATTTCGTTTAGGTTCACAGCTACTGGAGCGAATGATCGGGTCTTGACGATTATAACCCAATCATGATAATCAATTGGAATCCTGCGTATAAATTCAATCAATATGAGTATGTAACTGGATTGGGAATTGTAACTGGGAATGGTATCCTAGTTTCTGTAGCAATAGTAATCCCTGTCAAAGCATCGATAGTTCTGGAGATAAACCGGAAAGCATCGATAGTTCTGGAGATAAACCGGAAAGCATCGATAGTTCTGGAGATAAACCGGAAAGAGTCAATTGTATTGGAGATTTGAAATGGGACCTTATCAAGTTGGCATTCCAATTGAGTTTGAAATGGAGATTAAAGACAATGGGGTTGTTGTCCCGATAAGTGGGGGAACGTTTACGTTCAAAGATCCGGCGGGTGTTTTAATAGATAAAGCCGGGACGCTGGTAACGGATGGAAGCGACGGTAAACTCAAGTTTGATGCAACTTACAATACCGACCCGTTGCTTGGAACTTTGACCATTGCAGGGAACTGGAAGTTGCAAGTTCTAGTGGACACGACGGCGGGTGGCCCGTGGGAAAGTAGTATCATTGAGTTTCGTGTGGAAGCGAATCTCTGAGGAGAGGGGGGATTTCTTTCTTTGTGGGAGCAATGTTTATTTCAATACGGGCAACGTCGGCATTGGGACAAGTGCCCTGCCGTCCGGCGGTGGCACGCCTGTTCTAGCCCTTGCTGTCTCGAGTGGCGATCCAACGGGCA
>JADFGN010000693.1 GCA_022567695.1 Candidatus Poribacteria bacterium
CCTTTCGGCAAATGTTTCCATTTAAAATCCTCCAATCTTGCTAATGATGTTCTCAAGCTTCCACTCAGTTCGATTTCAGAGTCATTCTTTAGTTGTCATGCTGATCGCGGCGGGGCAGAATTTCTGTGGCTCTTAACTCGCGTATTAACTCAATGAGTCCTTCGATTCCAGCTTCCAGAAACTTCTCCCCTTTTTCCTTCGTTGCTTTGGTTGCATCTCCCATCACGCCGCTCGCTGTCTGCGAACTCCAATAAGGTATCAAACGGGCGGCGGATGCTTTCGGATGCGTGCCTGCGAGGAGATCTGTTTTGAAACTCGGTGGCAGTGGTGTTCTTTCATCGACCGCCTTACGCATATCGACTAGCTCTGGTCTTAACACGAGATAGAGAGATGTTTCAAATTCTCCCGCATGTGATGTTCCACCATAGTCGGATTCTCTGATGGTCGCCCCAACATCTTTTACTTTGCGGAGGTCCCAATGATTGACTGACGCGCAAAGAATTTTTCCTTCATATTCGACATTCGATAATCGCGCCGAGAGGTCGAGTGGGGAGGTATTGCTCCCGTGACCGTTAACAATGAGAATTCGCTTGAAGCCATGATAGGCAAGGCTACAACAAACATCTTTGACGTATCTAATAAAGGTATCCCAACCGATCGTGATTGTGCCGTGAAAATCCATGTGATGAGGGCTGTAACCGTGTGGGACAGGCGGCACCAAGACCGCTTCAGATGGGATGCGTGCCACACCTCGTTCACAAATCTCCGTACAGAGGACGACATCCACATCGACGGGAAGGTGGGGACCGTGGTCTTCGTATGTCGCCACAGGAAGCACGGCGACGCGGTCTTGCTCAGCTGCCTCTTTGATTTCGTACCAGATCATTTCAGCATAGCGGTATTTCATAGTTTTTCCTTGGGGTACTTCGTTCTTGAGGAGCAATTTTCTTTCAGGCTCCAGAGTTATTTCAATTTTCAATCCTCTCAGATGAGAAACTCTCGGATTCGGTCGGATTAAACGCTCCCGAGATCTTGGCTATGGCGGATTTTTCGCTGTCGTGCGTCATGACATCACCGGTTGTGGTTGAGGCGGAGCTTTTGTCGGCGCCACACGCAAAGGGACAATCCGGAACTCAATCTGCTTGTCAAGGGCCTTGGCGATGCGCTGAAGCATTAAAATCGCGTCGCCAATCTCGTTATCCTCGTAGTCGGTTATTTCAAGGTTGTCGATGATTTTTGCCGTTGTCCCGATCTTTTGGGAAAGCTGCTTTTGGGTCAATCCCGCTGACTCACGCAGATCATAGATGTGTTGGGCAATCTTTGATTTGATTTCCTCTGCCTCCAGTGAGGCGATCCGTTTTGGGTCATCCTTGATGTAAAGGTGATGGAGGATTTCCACCGCGTCGGTCGTGGTTCGTTTTTCGTTCTTCATGTCTCAATCTCCTGTGTATGTCGTTGTGGGTCGCCTAAAAACGTTCGCTGTCTTTCGATCGCTTTCTCGATTTCTTTCGGGGGGACACGCCTTCTTTTGGTCGTTCCGTGAGAGATGACGGCTGTCAGGTCGCCTTCGGCTTCGGTTCCGTAAAAGAAGTAGAGCAGGCGATACTGGACATTTCTCAGTTGCGTCCTCAACTCATAAATGTGGTCTCTCAGGTAATCCGCTTCAGGGCGTCTGATAGCACGTCCAAGTGTCCTGAGACGTTCAATCTAATACACTTGTCCTGTGTTTTCTGGAAGCGTAGAAAGGTACTCAACGGTTGGAACGCTCCCATCATCTTCTCGGTAGAAAACCGCTTCAATTTCTGGCATAATCTGCCTACCCTTGCCTTAGCCTTTCATCCGCTGACACATTATCCGATATCAGTCCATGATTTGTCAAGACACATAAAGTTCGGATGGCTTCCTCTGGATTGCAAAACGGATTCTGTCTTCTTTCGTGTACCTAAACTTATTCTGTTATTTATCCGTTGAATTATTGACGCCGATTTCACAATGGTTGTGGAGATCTTTTAGTTGAAATCATCAAGCTTATCTGTTACACTGACAAAAAGTTTCACATTCAAATTCGGATTTTTGATTTGACATTTTCGCACGATGAGATCGAGAGCCAATCATTCTTCCTCATATTTAGCCGCTTACCAGAACCGGCGGAAGCAGCGGGCTAAACACCGGAAACAGGTAGCGGCGGGTATTCCTAGCTCTGCTCATTTGAAGAAAGTTTCACTAAGCCCAGAACAAAGGCAGGCGATTTCTGCCATTCAATTGAAGCCCAGTGACAGGCTGAAAAACACGGAGCTGACTTCAAAACGTATCTCATGGTTGATCGCTCTTAGTCAGTATCCAGTTGCGAGATTGTTCGGCCTCCACCTGATCGCCAGATCGCTTGAAACACTACTATATGCAAGCGCAAGGGCTCGGTTTCCGTTATTAATTTCCCTCGGTGTCCACCTCATTATGGCGTTGCTTACGACCCTATTTATCGTTAAAAGTGCTAAGATTGATGACGATGCGATAAAGGTGGAAATCATGCAGGTGAAAGAAGCACGCAAGCCAAAACGACGGTTACCTCCCAAGCGTATCGAGAGCGTGAAACCCACTCAATTTACGCAGGTGCGCACCCCTCGGGAACGGCAACCCATCACAACAGCAGTAAATCTCCCAGCAGCTAATGTACGATTTACGATTCCGGCGGGTGGTTACTTAACCATTGGATCTTCTACCCTATCAGACGACGCGGGGATTGACGCAAGAGGGCTTGAGAGGAAATTGCTTAGAGGCGTTCATCAGGCAAAAATCAACTCTGGACCTCCGCAGATTAGACCTCAAAGAGCTTATGAGTCAATCATTGAAAAGATTGACCAACCGACTAGCTCCGAAGCTGACTTCACGTTGGAGACGATTGAAGCGCCTTCAGCAGAGCTAAAGGACGTGATAAGGAATCCTCGCAACCTCAACCCGGTGAAGCCCAAGTACCCAG
>JADFGN010000146.1 GCA_022567695.1 Candidatus Poribacteria bacterium
CTGAAAAGATTGCAGATGGCAGAGGAAAATAGGAAAATTCAAGGATACGTCAATGGCGTCTTTTGGGAGCGTAATACCCAGGTCAGAGATTCAGGATGCAAATTGACGCAAGGAGATAAAAACTGGGAAATTAGGAAATCAAAAGGGAAGGAATTTGGTAAGCTGATTTCTGAATAGGAGAAAATTCATGGAAACCAGTGCGCCGCGTAAGCGGTGAGTAAGAGTGCCAACTTAGTTGGCTCGGACTGTTGGAATATCCGATACGCACCTTAGTTAGGCTTACCTAGCAATAGGTTGAGAGCCTGAAAAGGCAAGCTGAACTTAGCATCTAAGGAAAAGGTGATTGATGGCAAAATGCCCTAGCCTAGATGGTCATCAGCGTAAGGTGTATAAGAGCAAGGTTGTATGATACCTGAAGCCCAAGTCTTAACGAATTATCATGAGTTGGTAACGCATGGACTGAGCAGTTAGCACACAGGCATAAGGGACTCAAGCCGAAATAGGCGATGGAGCTTGTGTTTGGTGTTGCTCACAGTAGTGAGGTCATGGCTCACGACTGATTGAAGGCGCGTTATTCCATAGAGTACAGTGGGAATATGATTTTCCCATAAGTTACTGGTAAACTGTATCCAACCTCTATGGCGTACCTGTGATGAGCAGGGTTAAAGGGACTAAAGGGACTCTAAGCACATCGAATCTTTGACTCACCGAAAACGCGGGATTACCTAAGTTGGTAGCAGTACCAATATGGTAACGGAGCTTTAATAGTACCCAAAGTCTGAAGTCAAAAAAGGCTTCTACGCAGTCGGTATCCAATCCGATCTATCCTGATAGGTGGGCTGTAAAGCCCGAAGATAAGTTGGCAGTAATACCAACGAAAACCCATTGGGGAGAAGGGGGAAGTGAAGCAGGCTAAACCGATTCTAATTACCTGAAATGGAGAGTTGCGGAGCAACTCGTTTGACTAAGTAGGATATTAGAATTATAAGAAGGTTTAGCTAGAGAGCCGTGTGCTATGAAAGTAGCAAGCACGGTTCGGAGGGGGGGCAAGGGTTCTCCATGTTTACATGGAATCACCTGCTCTACCCTACACAGAGGTTTAGCGTACATTAAACCGGGGGTAGTGGAGGTTCAAAGTATTGACTACCCCAAATTAGAGTTGGGTAATCGCAAATGCGATCACGGGGTCATTCTCAAGATTATTTCGACAAATATCTGTGGAAGCGATCAGCACATGGTCCGTGGGAGAACAACGGCTCCAGCAGGTATCATCCTTGGACACGAAATTACGGGTGAGGTTATTGAAGCGGGTCGTGATGTTGAATTCATCAAAAAAGGCGACCTTGTTTCAATTCCTTTCAATATCGCATGTGGTCGGTGCCGTAGCTGCAAAGAAAGGAAGACAGGGATTTGTCTCAATGTGAATCCTGCTCGACCCGGTGCCGCTTATGGCTATGTCGATATGGGGGGATGGATCGGCGGCCAGGCCGAATATGTCATGGCCCCCTATGCTGATTTTAATTTGTTGAAATTCCCTGACAAAGATCAGGCCATGGCAAAAATCACAGACCTCACATTGCTCTCGGACATCTTCCCAACCGGCTATCATGGTGCTGTCTCGGCGGGCGTTGGGCCGGGTACAATTGTTTATATCGCGGGCGCCGGTCCTGTTGGATTAGCCAGTGCAGCTTCCTGTCATCTGCTGGGAGCGGCTTGTGTCATCGTTGGTGATATGATTCCTGAGCGGTTAGCACAAGCGCGGAGTTTCGGTTGTGAAACCGTTGACCTTAGAAAAGATGCAACACTCGCAGAGCAAATTGAACAGATTGTCGGTGAACCGGAAGTCGATGCGTGTGTTGATTGCGTTGGATTTGAAGCACGGGGTCATGGCGCCGATGCTGATACGGAGAAACCCGCCACAGTGCTGAATGCGGTCATGGAAGTGACTCGTGCCGGAGGAGGCATTGGAATTCCGGGATTATATGTCACCGGCGATCCAGGCGCCATTGATGAGAACGCAAAAATTGGAATGCTCGGTATCCGCATCGGTTTGGGCTGGGCGAAATCCCATCACTTCACGACAGGTCAATGCCCGGTTATGAAATATAATCGTGCGCTCATGAACTGCATACTGTATGATAAAATCCAGATTGCTCAAGCCGTGAACGCGACGGTTATCACACTTGATGAAGCACCACAAGGCTACATAGACTTTGATAGAGGTGCGGCGAAGAAGTTCGTGATTGATCCGCACGGATTGATAGCCGCATAAGAAAAATCGAGACCCATTCCTCACTTTCAAGGAGCTAATTTCTCCTTGAATTTTCTCAGTGATCTCAGTGTCCTCTGTGGGAGACTGTAGATTGTTTTTAAGGCTCAAGTTAAGATATAAGGAGGTTTTTTATCATGAAGCACTGTCGAGTGATTCTTAATTCCGCTTTAGTCACCATACTCTTTACTGTGTTGTTTGCGTTTTCAGCGTTCGCCAATGGTTTGCCAACTCACTGTCAACTCCAAGCCGCTCTTAAAACTGTGGTTGCGGAGGAAAATGGCGGATTTGGTTTCAATATGTGGGCCACCATAGTCGACAGAGATGGTGTGGTGAAGGCGGTCGTGTTTTCAGGGAACGATCGGGGAGATCAATGGCCAGGCAGCCGTGTCATCGCTGCGCAAAAAGCAAACACGGCGAACGCTTTCAGCCTTCCGGGATTTGCATTATCAACGGCGAATCTTTTTACGGCAACTCAGCCAGGCGGCAGCTTGTTCGGTTTACAGTTTAGCAATCCCGTTAACACTGACGTGGCATATCGAGGCTCCTCGAAAGACATTGGCACTGAAAAAGACCCGATGGTCGGTCATAAAATTGGCGGGGTCAATGTGTTTGGCGGGGGGTTGCCACTGTATGACCCCGATGGCAAACTTGTTGGCGCAATCGGTGTCAGTGGTGATAGCTCTTGCGCAGACCATAATATCTCTTGGAAAGTCCGCCACAAGCTCAACCTGGACAACGTTCCTGCGGGAGTCAGCCCGACTAAAGACGATAATATTGTGAATGACATTACGGACGGGGTGAGTGCCGGCGGTTGGGGGCATCCCGAAACGACTGAAAAGGCAACCGAAATTGCCAAGGAACTGCCAAAAACACACCCGATTGGGCCGAAGCCGTAGATAACGAGTACCGCAGCAAGTTACTTAAACAGCATGATAAGTGCTTGAGGTCAACCGCCGGCTTCTCTGGCGGAGGCCTCACTTTGCGTGTGTTGACTCTTTGATTCAGGAGGCGTTCATAATGAAACGATTAGCAAGTCTCACATTTTACTGTTTGTGCCTTGCGCTGGTAATTGCGTCAAGGATTTCGTTTGCCCATCCAGGTCACCATGAGCATCGCGATATTCATGTGGATGACGATAAGAAAGTCGTGAGATTCGCGTCTGCGAATGTTGAGCCAGTTGTCATTGCCTTGGCGGACACTGAAGGGATCGCCGATGAAGTGAAGTCGAGTCCGAGAGTGAGCGGTCAAGGAATGCTGAAATTTAGAGTGTTGTACACTAGAAACCACCTGCCTCAAGAGGCGATCAAAGTTCTTGAACGCGCTCATGGTGGTTTTGCCGTTGACCGACGAGAGGGGAAGGGCGAAACCTACTTCGCTCTGCCGAATGCGGGAATTATCCAACTCAGCGCGGATTTGAAAACCACACGGCTCCTTGACACACCACCGGAGCTGAAAAGCGTGAATTTGCATAATACCACAATCTGGTATGGCTCCGATGGCAGTCCGTATTTATCATTTCCTGCAAACGGTGCTGGGATGGTCTTCACAACGACCTTAGATGGAAAACTCGTTCACACGCTTTCCGCTCCGAAGGCGGATGACAACTTTGATAATCTGACGGTGAATGACTATTTCCATGGCGGCGGACAGTTTGTTCCGACCGATGTTGAGCAACTCGATGGTCTTTTCTACGTGACGACAGGATATTCAAAACTCGATTACGTTTTGACTGCCAAGATTTTAACCATGAACCCATTCGTTGCGAAATGGCATGACTTGGCCTTTGGAGGCAAAGGCGACGCTCCGGGCCAGTTTGGCACTGGGCATGGAATTACGGTGCCGCCTGGGAAAAAGCGATTGGATGTTTCTGATCGACCGAACTCTGAGATCGAGCGCTTTACTCGCTACGGTCATTATCGCGATACGCTGAAATTGCCGAAAGGCTCGTTTCCTTGTGATATAGACTACGCGGATGGGTATGCCATCGTTGGTTGTCTCCATGGCCCGGATCGGAGTAAAGGAGCCCCGATCTATATTCTCGAAGGCGACAATGTCGTATCAACGATAATGCCAAAAGAAGAACTCGGATTGGACAAATTTCAACACATCCACAATGCGGTGCTTCGTGTGATTGATGGCAAGTTTTATATCATCGCCCAGGCATGGAACCCTGGAGATTTTGTCATCTTAGAGCAGGTGACAGAGTAGCTGTCCGTCCATTTGAAACGGAAACGTTCTTCACCCATCACTTCCGTGTTATTTTCAACTCATTTGAAAAACGCACAGCGCGAAATATAGGAGGTTTCTAATGCAGTCTAAAAAGACGAGCGGGCAAGGCCCGTTTGTGTTCACATATTGTGAGGATTTGCGTAGCTTACCGCAAAAAGCACTTGGCTTCGAGGAGGGACTGCATGGCGGGTTTGCCGTTGATAAGCGGCCCGACTATGGCCACATCTACTATGGTATGTTAGGGTGCGGTTTGCTTCGCGTGAGTCCAGACCTGACAACGCAGGAGATCATCGAACTGCCCTTGAAATTGGAATCCGTTAACTTTCACAGCACAAAGATTGGCGATTTTGATGGCAAACGCCGCCTGTTCTTGGCCGCGAATAACGATGAGATGGTGGTGATTGTGACCCTGGAAGGCGAAATCGATTTTATTCTTCCAAAGCCCGAATTTGACGAATACCATGAGGCGGAAAATGCCTACAAGCCGACCGACACTGTGTTGGAAGGGGACAGGCTTTTTGTCGCCGATGGTTACGGTGCAAACTACATTACGAATGCCGATCTTCCCACCCGTCAATGGAGTGGTATCTTTGGCGGAAAAACACAAAATCCTGAAGAACACGGAAAGTTTGGGACTGCCCACGGCATGAATCGTACGCCGCTTGGCAGCCACCTTGCCATCGCTGACAGGCTACATTCGCGGTTCGAGATTTATACCTTTGAGGGCCGCTTCACTGCATCTCACTCGCTGCCCTCGGGCTCAAGACCGTGCGGCATAGATTACTTCAAGAGAGGTGACCGATGGTACGCCGTTGTCGGCAGCCTAGACGATCCGGAAAAGGGGCGGCCAGCACCTATTTATATTCTTGATGGGACGACATACCAAGTGGTATCTACAATCCGTCCCAAGGAGGAGTTAGGTATTGAGCGTGCAGACCATATTCACAATGCGGTCTGGTATGAGTACGACGGGCAGGGCTTTCTAGTTTGTCAGAGCTGGAACCCCGGATACTATTTCGTCTTGGGAGGGATTTAGGTAACTGTTCACCTGGGTCAAAGAAACCGAGTTTTTTGCACATCGAAAAATGAGCGCAATCTAACAGATCGCGTTACGAGGAAGCAAATTGCATTTGTAGCGCAAACTGTTAGTTTTGCGCGAGGTCTGACTCGTCTCCGGGCGTAGCCTGCCCTCGAGCCCTTCACTTCGTTCGAGGACAGGCTACGCGAAGGGACTCCCTTCCCTGCCTCGATTTTCCTATATCCGGAGAGAAGCGTGTTATTATTCCGTCGCCAACTTTGACAATTCATAATGACTGATTATTCTGTGAACAACGTCACCAGGTTTAGAATCGCTCGTGTCAATACTCAAATTATCTTGTCCGGGTATGGTTGAAAAAGGTTGTTGTGCTTGCATCCGATCTAAAGTTTCGTTCAGAAGTTCAATTGTCGTGATTTTGCCATACTTCCTTCTTTTATCAGATACAACCCGTTTTTCCAATGTTGCTCGAGCGCAATGCAGGTGTACAAAGCAAACCCTACCATCGTGTCTTTCCACGACATCAATGCACTGATCGATTCTCGGCTTCCGAGAGGTGGCGTAGACCATCGTAAATATCAGACCATCAATGTTGACTCGTGCTGCTTCTTCCAAGATTGCGAAGCGGATTCTCCAAACCATTTCGCCGTAGGAAGGCATACCGCGTTCAAAGATTGAGGTAACCAGATCGACCGTGAGATGATTATGAAACAGCCTAAATCCGGTCAATGTTGCGAGTCCTTGCGCGACAGTCAATTTTCCAACAGCGGGAGGCCCATAAATAAATACCAGTTTCATCTTTGCTCCACATCGGTTATCCAAGACATGATGAATGTAGCTACGTTGCGCATTGCAGTTTCCAAATTCTTCTTAAAATCCGATGGCGCATCGTGGTCGGCAGTATCCGTTACGCCGCGAATTTCGACAAATGGAACGTTGCTAAACCTTGCTGCTCTTGCTCCGCCGGCGCCTTCCCAAGCGACGGCGAGTGCGTTGGTTGATTGATGGAGAGTTCTCCTTCTTTCAGTGTCCACGATATCTTCGTCTCCGCTTGCGACTGTTCCAAAGTGAACTTTGAACGAGTTATTCGACAACGGTACCGCCTTGAGCCTCGATATTGTGGATGGCGCGCCATCGAATCTTGGCACAGGGCGATTGCTAAATTTATTATTATAATCGTGTTCTACGGTGGTTGTTGCGACAACGACATCGCCGATGGCCAGGCCATCGACCAAACCGCCCGCTGCCCCCGCGCAGATGACCAAATGCCTATCCACGCAACTATCCAACAGATGCTGCGTTTGGAGAGCAAACTGTGCTTTGCCAGTTCCACCGCGCCCTAGCGTAATACCAAGTTCGGGAATCCGCACGATCGGTAGCTTGCCAGCCATAGCGTTTTCAGCTTGGAATCCTTGCTTGGTGAATCTCTTCACAATGAAGCGCAACTCTTCCTGCATTGGGGTGACGATGAGTATTTTCATGTTTGTTTATACGAGTTTTTCAGTTAGCCTAAAACCTCTCCCCCGGCCCCTCTCCTACGAGGAGAGGGGAGATACTCCCCCTTCCCTCGCAGGGAAGGGGCGGGGGGTCTGATTGCATTCGGATGATAACTGAAAAACTCGTATTTGTTATGCACTGTGCTACAAAGAATTCACCGAGCAATAAACCAAATCTTAACGATTGGCATTTTATCCCATTGCTGCACACGCAAAGCCTTATCAACGCCAAGGTTCGGGAAGCACTGCCTCTATGCCTTCTCGTTCAGCGATTCCCTCCAATTCATCAATCCGTACCTTCCACCGATTCACCTCTGAAGACAGCGCCTTACGTTCCGCTTCAATCAAATCACCAATTTCCTCCCGGCGCCAAAGTTCGTACTGAGCGTGACGATAATACAATCTTGCCAAAAACAGGTCTGGTTGTTCCACAAACCCGAACTCTTGGTGCCACGCTCGACTCCCTTCATTACCGAGAAGGTAGCGGCTTTCCAACGTTTTAATTTCAGCGCGATGAAGTTCGTTGACTGCCGATGAAACTAAAGCTGTCGCCACTCCCCTGCGGTGCCATTCTGGAATAACGAACAACATCTGCAAACAGGGAGGTTCGCCACAGATAACGAGCGTAGCGCCAACGATGGATTCCTCTCCAGAGGCAACAGCCACACGGGATGATGGATGCGGGTTTCCCCGTTTGCCAGCCAAAAACTCTTGGATATCCTTGCGAGCGGCATCTAAAATTTTTTCTCGCTTCCAGTCACAAAATTCGGTGGTCTCACTGAAAGCAGCGAAATATGCTGAGATTAATTGGGCTTCATCTCTCTCGTCCACAGCCTGGATATGACAAGCGGATTCGACAGGACGTGGCTTAATCCCGACAGAAACTGTCACAATTTGATATCCGGGAGAAATATGGGCTTGGCCGTCCCAATACTCGTATTTCCAACCGAGCCTTCTCGGCATGCGCTGGAATTCTTCCCCCGTCATTGTTATGTGTTGGCTACGCATGATGTTTCTTCTTTGGTCTCGAATAATGGATTATAAGCATGGAACCCGTTTCAACATGTCATCGAAGGGATTCCACGCTGACATCTACCTTGACAATGTCAAATTAGAAATGGGATGCAGTTGTAGCCCAACTTTCTAAGGCCTGTCCTCGAACGAAGTGAAGGATTGGCAGGGTCGCATGCCAACCAAGATAGAATCTTGGGCTACGGGGAAATGTAACATTGTCGAGCTACTACGCTCCCTCAAGTGCTTTCCGCAGGTTATCGCCATGCTCCTTCCACCAATTGAAGAGAATCGAAACATCTGTTCCGATGCAGAAGTGACGAACCCCCAAGTCGAGGTAATATTTGGCCTGATCGGCACTACCAAGCTCGGCTCGCGGCGGAACCCCCATTTTTATTGCGGTTTCAAAGACTTTGCGCTCGGCGGCTTTAATTTCAGGCGAGCCCCGTTGCCCCGCCATGCCGACACTCATCGAGTAATCTGCGCCGCCCCACTGAATCATATCGACGCCTTCGACAGACAAAACTTCCTCCAAGTTCTCAACTGTCCCACGCTTCTCAATCATAATCACGACAACGATGTCCCGGAGCGCTTGAACGTAGTCCGGCGATCCACCGTAGCCCATGTAGGAGAAGCGACGGGTTGCAACGCCATACGTGCCGCCATCTTCGGGCGTATCGGCCCGGGTGATGCGGACACACTCTTTCACATCTTCGACCGATTGGCAATCAGCGAACAGAACGCTCCCGAAACCGGATCCGATTGCACGTTGGGCGATAAAGCTCCGGGGCTCTTGATCGACTTTAATCATTGAGCCCATGTTATGGAGTTCAGCCGCCCGGCAAAGGTCGTCGAGTACATAAAGGTCAAACGGCCCGTACTCTGCCACAAATTCGACGTAGTCGTACATGCCGGTATGTCCGATTGCTTCGACAATGGACGGCCATGTCGTGTGGATATGGGTGCCAAGCGTTGGTTTGCCTGCGTTCAGTAACTCTCGAAATTTGTTAGGTCTCATGAATTACCTCCAAAATGTAAAGTGATAGAATACTGTCCTAGATTTCATCAAGTGGATCTAACCGCCGCCGAAGTTTGATTCGACTGTGGTGACGCTTGTCTGCTAACCGACGGGACTTCGATGCCGGTGTCGGTTTGGTCCTACGCCGAGGTTTGGGAGGTTCGGCTGCCTTACGGATAAGCGTGACCATCCGATCGCGTGCATCTTGGCGGTTTCTATCCTGTCTACGAAATCGACGGGCAATGATGATAAGTATACCCTTTTCGGTGATTCGCTTGCCAGCAAGATGAACAAGACGTTCACGCACATCATCAGGCAAAGCGGAATTGTTCACGTCAAATCGGAGTTGCACGGCCGTTGCGACTTTGTTGACATTCTGCCCGCCCGGCCCGGTGGAACGGATAAATTCCAGTTGGATTTCACTTTCATGAATTGCGATGGTATCTGTGATATAAATCATATTTTCATCCAATGGACATGCACCAGATTAACTGCACTTCGTTGATGTGATTGGGATATGCATATCGATTGATTGCTCCCAGCTTACATCCACGCTTTGCGTAAAACCGGCATGCGGGAACATTGATGTTCTGTGTCTCGACTTTGAAATCCCGACAGTTTCTGGATTTCGCCCAATCGACGGCACGTTGAAATAATTTTGCACCGATTCCTTTTCCGCGAAAATCAGGATGCACACGAATATCCCACAAGGCGGCTAAGTCTTTGCGCCCTTCTAACATAAAGACGTTCTTGGTATCGTAAGCCACGACAGCACCACCAACGCGATGATTTCCGTAAAAAGCTGACAACACTCCCCAATGATCGATATTCCATTGATTGCGCCAGCGTGTCGGTCCTTCCCCTTTGTCGCAATCATAGTCCTTGACATAAGGCGGATGGACTCTTTCTTCGACGAGGCGAAAACCACCGAGCCCATTGTCGATCTCATCCACCCGAAATCGGGTTTCGACTCGAAATGCAATCGACACCCGACCATAATCTTTCAATGCCTTGACCGTTTCTTCTATGACTTTAATTTCCATAAGAATCTGAGCAACAGGTTGAGTTAATTGCCAATCTGCAGAACTTGAAATCCTCGTGTCACGGGATTGAGAAACTGCGCCACCGAAACGCCGTTCTCAACTGGTGCTTCAGCGATCAAAGCGTCCTCCATCGGTTCCGCCGAGGAGATGCGAACGGCGCCGTCCGTTTCAAAAGACGCCAATGTCTTCGCGGGCAATCCAACAGAAATCGGACCCTTAGAAGCCCGCGCAATTTCAAAGGCGTGTTGTATCCCATAAGCAGTGGCATGAAGTTCCGCAAGCCGCACGGGGATACTTCGCTTCCCCATTGCCAGTACGGGGATGTGATGTGTTTCGCCAATCTGTAGCGCAATATTTCGCAACGCGGGCATGATGGCATGCAGGACGCTACGTCCTGTCTGACTCAACTGCATCTGAAAAAGATATTCGTCGGTAATATCCAGAACATTGAGTCCGCCAAGCGTGAGATCGAGATGAACACAGTCAGCATCTTGCCCCGCTGCTAAGAGTTGTTGGCATAGCTGGAGTTCGTAGACCAACACGTTTGGATCTGTCAGGGGGTAATCGCCGGATTGCGTTTGGAGTTGTATCGGTTGCTCGTAAGGCTGATCGGTGACCAATGCAACGGTGGTCAGAATATTCGTCGGTTTGAAATGCTCATCTAAGATTGAGCAACCAGAATCTACAGTTGCGATTTTCATTATATCTCTCCATAGCGGACTGCGAAGTCCGAGGCCGATTCCTGATTTTGTATTGTATTTCGCTGCTTACCGCCCGATTTGACTGAATCGATCCAGCCAGTTCACCGACATATCCCAATGGAACAGATCGCTGCCATCCCCGGTTTCCTTCATACGAATCCATTCATCAACGCTGGTTCTTTTGAACCGAACTTCATAACCCACCTGAAAGTGAGGAATTTCATCAAGCAGATTCCACATGGACTCGAGATCTATTTGGAGGTAGGCTGATACCTCCTCTAGCGTCATGACTTCCTTTATCTCCGCTGGTTGCGCATTTTGTTCCATCCGGTTTCCCATCCGTTCTACAGATTCGCGCAATTGACGAATTTCAGCCAAGAGATCGGATTCATGTTTGGTCGTATACATGCGTTCTTTTAATTTTTCCCACCAATCTTGTGAAGGTTCTACGCATTCGACCTGGTGAGTCCATTCAATTGCATTCTCCAAACTTTTACACTCAGCTGCACATTCACTACATTCATCAAGGTGAGCTTCAATTGCGTGTCTCCCCATTGGAGACAGTTCGCCATCAATATAGGCGATAAGTTCTTCTCGGATATTATTGCACTTCATTTCTGAATCCTCCTTTTGATTATAATCTGCTACTGCTCTGTAAAATAAGACTTGATTTCATTGTCATTCTGAGGCGAAGCCGAAGAATCTGGATATTGGGATGTTTCCTCTGCTCTATGGGATTGTTTGTTCCACAGCTAACGGCCCCGACGTATATGGAATCAAGATTGCGCCGGCTTGGCACCGAAATACATTTCGGACGCATTCACCGGCAATCGGTGTACGAAAGACGTAATGGGCACCAACGGTCTCGAATGCCGAATATTTTTTTATATCGATCTCGCAGTCAAGAAGTACAGGCGTTTCATTTCGTTGCTCTGCCCGATGACGCGCCATTCCTAGCGCAGAGCCCTGATATGTGGTCAACCAAATTTTCACGTTTCGTCGAGTTCCTTCCATTTTGAATCCTTCTTCAATAATGCGTTTTGCCCGATGCTCCGTTGTTCCGTGCCAGAGCCGAATGATGTTTTTATCGCGCTGTTCCCGTGACATCGATTCAACCTTCCACGCCAGCGCATTGCTCACAGGCGTATGAAGTACGGAAAAGGTCTGTTGGCTTTCCATCATGAAGCGGGAGAGCAAATCGGTTTTGACACCAAGTTTCAGGTAGGTCATTAGCAATGTGAGCATTTCTCCGTCAGAGATGGCTTCACTCCGACCGGAGGCATATTCTGACTCGACCCATTTCCAAATCTCGACGGCGGCGGGATGTTTAACGCCGATAGGATTTTCGCCCTCCATCCGAAGATAGCAATTCACCCAATCCAACATCCCCTGTTTTCCCGTCTTTCTATTGATCGGCACATTCACCGATTCTGGAATATTCTCATCGTTCCCCCGCTTTTTGACAAATAGCCCCGCTGCCTCAGTCGTGAGTGCGGACACACACCGGATGGATTCGTTGGAGATCGGTGTGTAGAACAGATAGACTGACGGTGAAATTCGACTGAATGCGGTGTATTCCTCCAGATCCACCTCAAACGAAATGACGATCGGAACTTCACGATGATACTGCGCGTTCTCGATTGCGACGCGACGGGCGTATTTAAGACTGGTCGTCATCCAAACGCCCCGAAATCGTCCGCCAACTGTTTCAGCGTGCCCTTCTTCTACGATGTCATTCAACTCCTCCGCTGTTGTTCCAAGCCAGAGTATGACGTTTTCAAATTTCTTCTTTGGTTTGATTTCGGGTGTATCAGGAATGCGCCACTCGCCATCCACCGAATTGGCCTTCAGGGCACCGACGCGAATCCACTGCTCAACGACATTTGTTGAAATACCGTAATGCCCGGCGAATTGCGTGACCGACAGCGTGTTTATTTTGCGCTCGGTCATCGGATGCCTCATGAAGCGGCGAAGCTGTTCAGGTTGGACGCCACAGCGTGCTGAGAATGTGGACAATGCAATCTCTGGATTTGATTCTCCTGTTCCTGATAAACGGCGGCGATTCCTGCGAGTTGTGTTTTGTCCAGCTGCCGCCGAGCGTGCTTGTCACGAAGGAGTCTTTTATATTCGACTTTCTCTTTCCACTTCTGTGCTTTCTTTTTTCGACTTGCCATTTTTCCCCTCTTTTGAATGAATGACTCTCGACAACTATTCCAAATTCAACACTTGTGTCACTTGAACCAACATCTCTGCATCAGAAATCGGGTCATCGCGCCCATCAACATACTGCGTCTCAACCCACTGCCAAATTGCATCAACGGCAGGGTGATCTTCGCTCACGAGTCCTTTTCCTTCCTGCTCTAGATAAGAATCCATCCAAGCCAAAACCCCCATTTTTCCCGAGGCCTTTGTGAGTGTTATATCAATCGAATTGCGGTTGCCTTTCTCCCGCTTCGACTTCTTGTAACCGCCATCCTCCTCCACAATTGATATATCTTTAATAACCTCTTGACCAATCGGTGTGTAGAACACATAAACATGGGGAGATGGCCTCATAAACACTGAATATTGTTTGAGATTGATTCCGCAAGATATGACGACTGGCGGCTCTCCACGAGCTTTTGCTCGGTGATTCGCCATATTCTTGGCAAACCTTGGGCTTTTCGTAAACCAAATCGCACGGGAGTGCGCGCCTAACGCTCTGAATCCCTTCGCTTTGATGTCCCTTGCTCGGTCTTCTGTCGTTCCATGCCATAAATTGACGAGTGGATTTTCTTCGTCCGGCAAATCTTCAGGGCAAAAGTGAACCCGCCAAATTCCTCTAACCAATTTGCCCTGGAGGGCCCCTGCGCGAATCCATTGACGAACAATTCTGGTGCCAACATCGAAACGTTTCGCGACTTGACCGATGGACATTGTAGTTCCCTCATCGGCCTCTGGAGGGGCATCGATGAAACGACTAATCCACTTCGGCTGAACACCATGATGGATAGCAAATTCTTCTAGCGTCAGGTCGGGTTGCTTTGCGGCCTGTTTTTGGAATCGCTCCGCTAACCATTGGAGATCTGATTCTTGAAATCCAATCTGGTTTCGCTTCTGTCTCCGATCTCTTTCCCGTTCCTTAGCCAATTTCAGTTACCCCTTTCAAACGACTCGTCAGACCGCTTTGCGCGTTATGGGAAATGGGTTTTCCCAACCCGCGGCGTATTGCTCCTAGACCATTTTCGTTGGTTAACTTACCCTTAGTTTCCCATGTTGACTAATGCCACAGCAATGAGCCACCCCACAAATACAGCAGGAACCAATGGTATGAAGATGGCCCACTTAGCAAGATGGGAACGCGGTGCTTGACTTCCAATGAGTCCGCCTACAACGGTGCTGGCTATGCTTACTACAAAAATTATTCCATATGGGTGTTTTGCATATGGACCGTGGAACCAGGAAAATTGCACAAAGAATCCAACACCTATTCCCGATATGGCATAA
>JADFGN010000694.1 GCA_022567695.1 Candidatus Poribacteria bacterium
CCGTCTTAAAAGAACACCGGTTCTTATCAGGCGGGGTGGTTGACCTGTACGCCACGAAAGCCAAGATAAACATTGCCGTTGAAGTGGAGACCGGAAAGTCCAACGTCTTGCATAATGTCAGAAAATGTATGAATGCAAATGTAAATCATCTTATCATCGCCGCAACCACCAAATCAGCTTTGGCAAAGATCTCAGCCCAACTGGCTAATGCCAAACTCAAGCAGAACAAACCCTTTCTCGTCATTCAAGCATGCGCGATAAGCAAACAGATAATGAACCTCTAACCCTTGTGTTCCCTTAATCACGATAACACCTCGTTCGTTTCAACAGGCTTTATCTGAGGTGGGCCGTTCTATCGGCTCAACCCATTTAAAGCGCAACTGCAATCTATCACAGAGGGATGAAAACTCGTCTGGACGCTGTTAGGCCAAATAGGTGTTGCATTGTTGGCTGGAGCTTAGAAGGCTCCCATGGTCTGTATGTCCATCAAAGGGCGATTCATGAAGGAAAGCGAATGGCAATTCGTCTTCAAAGAAGCTATTGAAGTTGTCGGAGGTAATAAAAATAAATAACCATATAGCGGCGTGGGTCAATAAAATCCACTTTGCGCGAGGTTCTTCCTCCCACCCGTAGGGAGGGGATGCGCTGATTCTGCTCAAGCAGATGCCATCTCATTCGGTGGACTGCGTGGTCACAAGCCCGCCTTATTGGGCACTCCGTGACTATGGGGTTTTGGATCAGTTAGGCCTAGAGCCGACCTTTGAGGAGTACGTCACAAAACTCTGCGATATTTTTGATGAGGTTTCCCGAGTCCTAAAGAAAAGGGGCACCTGCTTTGTAAACCTTTCTGACACTTATGCCGGGAGCAACAAAGGCGCGGGGTATGACGGGAAAAACATCGCGTCATGGCGATTTGACAAAAAGCCTCAGCTCAAAGCATCCGTTAAGGCAAAATCGCTGTGCATGATTCCGTCTCGTTTTGCGATAGAGATGTGTCGTCGCGGTTGGATTTTGAGAAACGAAATTGTGTGGCACAAACCAAATGCCATGCCTTCCAGCGTGAAGGACCGGTTTACACACGACTTCGAGAAGGTTTTCTTTTTCACCCAATTATGCAAATACAACTTCCAACAACTCAAGGAGCCTTACTTAACAGTGGAAAATCGACCACTGGGAGTGGTGAGAACAAGGCATGACAACTATGATCAAAATTCAATAACAATCCCCTGACCTTAAACTCGCCATGGGCACGGACTCTACAAAAAGAAGACCCGGCTTTGGGCCACTTTTACCATCCGAAAGGACGAAATATGAGGTCCGTATGGCGGATTCACACCGTTCCTTCGGCAATTGAACACCATGCGATGTATCCTTTAGCACTCTGCGAAATCCCAATCAAAGCGGGCTCTGTGGAAAAAGGAATCGTCCTTGACCCTTTCATGGGCGCAGGAACAACCGCCTTAGCGGCCTTAAAATTGCGCGAGGTTCTTCCTCCCACCTGAAAGGTAGGTCGAAGGTTCATCGGGATAGAACTGAATGAAAATTACATTTTGATGGCCAACAAACGGATAAAACCCTGGTTGGAACAGAGACGACTTAACTCGTGTTAAACATATTCGATCTCCGCTTAAACACCTTTTGACTCCCCTTAAGATATATCGGCCCATCGGCTCAACAGATATAAGCACACTCCACACATTACTCACCCAATCAAAATGTCAGCCAAAAAAAGGGTGTTTCCTGTTGAGCCGGATTCCATTAGAGTCTATGGCGATGCTTGGGTCGAATCCTTAGAGTCAAAAACCGGTGAATTGACACGGTTGGGTGAAATCTTCTATGTCACTGAAGAGGAAGAGGATCTCCCGGATGCCGTTCTAACGAAAGGTAGAGAAATCGCTCATCTTGACAGACTCTATTTTGAATGCAATGATTTTGACAGAGCCGGTGATGCCATCCTCGAACGTCACGAAAATTATTCGCCGGACGGTGTGCCGGAGAGATTGCGTGTGGACAATATCCGCCTCAGACACCCTTTACTTAGTCGAGAAGATGCCGTGCGATACAACCAACTCATGCTCCAGGCCCAGTTCACGTACCCCGATGCGATTTCTTATCTGGATTCACAGATACGAAGGCAAGGATACAGCGATGCGATGTCGTGGCTTCAACAAATTGCAACTGCCATGGACGAGTGCCGACCCAAAGATGGCATTCAGAGCCTTGATGAAGAGGACGAAGATTTAAGAGGTATTCCCCCGCAGTGGGGCTTTCACAAAGTCGATTCGGTCTGGGAAACCTCTGAAGATAAAAGCTACCTTGAAAAACAACCGAACCTTGTTCAGCGATTGCTCACCACGCCAAAACGGTGTCAGACGCTCGAACAACTCGCGAAGCTCGGAAAAGCCTGCTACCTTGCGGAAAACGCTGCACACAAAAAACCGTATCAGCAGGTTTACCTAAGTCTTTCTAACACGCAAAAAGCGGTGTTCTGGACGAACTACGAACTGAGAAAAAAGGGACTCACACTCAGCGAACCATACACGCCCACAGCCAAAGGGCTGTACCAACAGATTCAGCGTGCTTTGCCAAACGATATGAAGCGGATTAAGCGAGGACTTTGGAAGATACAGCACGCCGAGATCAATATCCCCAATCCGCCAAAGTCCGATGAGTGGACACTACTGTGGAATGCGGTGAAGGGGAAAGAATATCAATTCAATCATCCTTTACCTGAGATTTCTGGGTGCGAATCACGATGCGGGTACTGCTATCAAACCAAAGGGGAGATGTATCGTTCACGAATCGATTTACGAACCGGAAAGCCAGAGGCGGAGTATTTAAGGGGAAGGGGCCAACTCCACTGCCTGACGTGTGATAGATATTGACAACGACCCCCTATACACGGCGGCGCTTATCAGAGGGTATGATACAATAGAGGTCGGACGCTGAATCCTAATCCGCCAAATCATCTAA
>JADFGN010000147.1 GCA_022567695.1 Candidatus Poribacteria bacterium
CCAGTCTGCTGGATGAGGATGTCACGCACCTTATCCCGATAGCGGGTATCACCGATGAGAAAATATACAAATCCGGTGCCACGCAATCCATCAGCACACTGAAGCCGGGTCAACGGCGACTATTCCTTCTGGCGCATAACGGGCAAAATCGGACGTATTGAATGTCAGAATGTGCGTGATGTTGTGGGCAAGCATGGTCGCCACGAGGTGTGCGTCATGTACTTGAACGCCCGACACTCCATATTGCACGACAAGCCGCCGCCATTCTCGATAAACGGCCGCCGAATCCGGCAAGGGAGGGAACATTCTTTCGGCGATTTGCAGAAGTGTGTCCGCTTCCTGTGGCGTGATTCCAAATCCGTTTCGAATAACAGGGCGTGTTGATACGTTCCAACATTCAATAAAGTTCTGTGAGGCAGCGCGTAGTTGATTATCGGCCTTCAGTGTATGGACGGCAGACCAAACAATCGAATGACGCGGGTCAGTGCGGTGTAAAAACCGCAACAGCACATTGGTATCGGCAAGATAAATCATAATTTAGGGTGACCTGCGTAAATCCCTTCACGGCTTACGGCATAATCCGACAACGGTGGACAATTCGGGTCAACCATTTCCATGAAGGTATCGACAAGCTTATTTGCCAGTGCTTCAAATTCCTCGTTAGATACGATAGGTGGCGCGGCGCGATTCATGATAGAGGCTTCTACAGCGGGAAAAACGGTTTCTTGCAACAGACGACGAACGGCTTTGATGTCACCGCGAGCAACGTTTTCCTGTATTTGCTTCTCAACATCGTGAGGTATTTCAACAGTAATGGTCATGGTTTAACCTCCAATTGCTTAATTATATTTAACCACCAATCTATGATAAAGTCACCGTCCATAAACGCTTGCTCAGCCTAAGATGAAAATCGATGACAGTTAGTATGAATCACATTTCATACCAATTATGAACGACGTAAACCGGATGGGATGCCTTTGCTAAGAAAATGGTCGCCCAATCTGCTCCCGCTGCGAATTCGTTCCGCAGTGTGCTTGGCAGGTCGGGAGCCATATCGGGGTCAATTCGCAGTCCAGATACATCCCAACGCAGGTTTTCGCTTCGTTCTACAAAAACGTTGGCGTGTTCAGCGATGAGTGATACCCGTTGTAATCCATCGTTTTTCCGTTCTAAGCGCAGTTCAGAAACCACGAAATGAATTGTCTGAAATACATCCCGCATCTCTGCTTCGTAGGCAAGTGGATGATGTCGGGTTTCAACACTGGCACAACGGTCAGAAAACTGCCGGAAACCGAACGCGCTCAATTTCAGATTTCCGAGAAAGTGATCCGTTTCGTACTCGTGCGGACGGGGGAGTCCACCGTAGATAATGATTTGCTGGCATTCGCATTCTTCAATGGCGTAAGCGACCGCTAGTTGCCCATCCGTGTAATCTTTATCAACTTGCCCAACCCATTCACGAACAATGTGCGTACCGGATGCCTCCAGCCGCTTAATGTCTTCTGTTGTAGATGTCTCCTCAAAGGAATCGAGATCGCCAATCAGGACATTTGGCAAGAATTGTGTGTCGTTGTAAATCTGATTGAGGCTATGGAATAATCGGATGCCACCATCCGCACAAATCAAGGGATAATTATTCGCCAATCCCCACGTGAGCTGTTGTTTGTAAAATTCAAGATGGCGGAGATCATAATAGCCGTTGAGAAGGATCAAGGCAGGTTTCATGCGGTTTGGTTTGGACGGTCAAATTTCAAGGTGAGTTATTCTACATTCACATGCGTCGTGTACCGAATTGTGAGAACAGGGCGATGGTTCTCAGCAGAATGCTCCTTGGAAGCAAAACGCACTGGACTAGAGCCATCACGCAAGGCAAAAAGGTGACCGTAATTATAATCCGGGTTAGCCAACCAAAAGCGGTAGACGTCGGTAATCAGCTGCCCTTTCCAGACATATCGCTGACTCGCTCCTTGAATGCGCGTTGCCCCATCGATTCGGTGGGCGACATCCTCAGAACCATTGTAGTCGCTTTCTTCAGCCCCGTTAATCCCTTCCAGCATTGCTTGGGCCGGTGGTTTATTCCAGGGGAGATTTCGGTGTAATGCACTATTATAAGTGAGTTCGTTTTCTTTTGCGGACTGCGACTTTTGTACCCCTTCTTTCCAAGGCAACAGAACACGCCGGATGATAATTTCTTGAGGCGCATCGCTTTCGACGGACTCCGCATAGAGGCTAATCGACGCTTCTAAAATCGCATCCGATTGCGTAATGCCGATCTCCTCAAAAGCATCTATAGTCTCAAATGCAGCGAAGAATACCCCACCAATCGGTGTGCAAAGCAGGAAAGGTTCGCCACCCGCATTGTCGTTTCTCTGCTTCTTTTTGGGATGGACAATCAACAGTGTATCCCGTAAAACTCCCGAAAATGTTACCCCTTCGCCTTCGCCAAATGTAACCTCCATCGTTTCCGGCAAGGTGAAGGACATCTCTTTCTGCGGAGCAATTGCATCTGTCGATGCGCCTTGCGCTCGTAGTCCATGAATAACCAAAGTATATTGTTTACCAATTTCCAACGGGGATGTGTGCAAAAGAACGATGTTCATTCGCGTATCTAACAATGCGTACTCAATTTTAATATCCGGCTGGAGGTGGTAGTTGGAAGGTTGCTCCGCCGATTCTGCGTGTAATTTTTGATCGAACCGCAACTGAATCGCTGTTTGGGAGAGCGGCGTCACAGCAGACAGTAATGGCGTATCCGCCAAACTCGCAGAACATACCCATCCAATCACAAAAAGAGTGAATGCAATCGTTAATAGCCGTTGTTTGTTATTCATTTGAGTTCCTCATGGTGAATTAATTCTCAGAATTTAGTGGTCAGGAATATATTACACATTACCGTAAGTCCATTGCTGTGTAAGGGCAAGGCATGCCTCGCCCTTACGGGTGTGCAAAATGTCTTTGCACACTACAATTAATTCTCAGAATCGGCAGTAATAAAAACGGCACTGAGGACATCGCGCTCCTGTTGTCCAGAAGGTCGGTTAACCACCTTGCCATCTACAATGAAGGTACTTGACGACCCTCCATCTAGATTGATCGCTTCAGTTGCACCCAATTCTACTAAAATAGTCGAAAGTTCATATAGGGACATGCCAGTGCTATATCCCGGTTGCCGACCATCCACCACAATCAAAATTAACTTCTGATCGTTGTAACCAAGTACTGTGCGCGGCTCGTGACTGAGTGCCAATACGGGTGTTCGTTTACCGGGGGTATGTTTTTTTT
Organism: Candidatus Poribacteria bacterium; assembly: GCA_022567695.1. Lineage (GTDB taxonomy): Bacteria > Poribacteria > WGA-4E > WGA-4E > PCPOR2b > JADFGN01. Next base: position 3,283 of record JADFGN010000147.1, read on the forward strand.
CGTCGTGGTGCATCTTTTCAAGCGTTTCATTCACTTTGCCGTTTTTGACCAGCCGCATCCTGCCCCCAATCGCATGGACAACGTCGTTCCAGATTGGCGGCTGCAATGAGATTTCAAGCCGACCACGTTGCGCTTTGCTGAATTGGGAAACAAACTCCTTTTTAACTCGCTGATGGAAAGATAGAATCACGCCATTTTTTGGAATGGGATTATTGCCCACCTCTTGAAATTCACTCACGATAAGCTGACTTTCATAGCTACCGGTAATTGGCAATTTGAGCTCGGTTAAAGTGACTTCAAGCCCACGCCGGTTTGTATGCGTCGAATATCCCATACGAGGCGTGTAAAGAATGGATTTGCAACCATCCTGACGCCTCTGATTGATGCATTCAATTGGGAAGATACCATCTCCTATCGTCACTGTAGCCTTCATCTGCACCGGTCCAATTAAAAATTCCCCCTTGTCCGTTACGCCGAAGCAGGCTTCCAGATCGGTCGGTTGCGTCATCAACTCTCCATTCTGAATGTGCAGATTTTCCAACACGCCTCCGTATCCTCTCATGTCACCGAGAACACCAAATCCGCCGTTGATGGCAATTAAGACTCGGCGATCTCCTTGTCTCGATCGCCGGTGCGCCATTGATCTCACGGTTTCCTTCCCTAAAATCTGATCGCCGGCAATTGCTGTTTCAAAGTGAAGTCTCTGATTGCTCCGATCCATTTCGGCGACATAGAGTGCGCATTGCTCTACATCCCAATCATACCGATAGATATCCAAGCCTGAATGGAGGTCTTGAAATAGGTCTGTTCGCTTACCCACCGCCTGAGCCGCACCACAAATATTGATGAAGAAACAGAAGATGAGGAAGGGGTAAATCACCTTGGTTAAACGTTGGAGGCTATGATCTTCTCGATCTGTCCTTTTCGGCGTCTTTGTCATTTTAGAAATAGTAGGCAGAACTGGGCTATCAACTCACTCTTTTTCGATGAATTTCAACGGCTGCATAGGAGAGTATTTGTTCGATAGGGGGAGAAAGTTTCTTGACGATTATGTGAACTTCATCGACAGAGAATCCATCTAGAATAGTTTTTGCAATAGTCTCAGCTAAGGCTTCGATGAGTTGAAAAGATTGCTCGACCCCGATTGTGATGATGAGTTCTACCACTTGGGCGTAATCAATTGTGTGCGTCAAATCATCAGTCTGACCGGCGGCAGAAAGATCTGCCGTCAGTTCCACATCGATTTCATATTTCTGTCCAATCTGTCGCTCCGCTTCAGCAACTCCGTGATAACCGTGGAATTGAATGCCCTTGAGAATAATTTTGTCCGTCATATCATGATAGACCCCTAATAGGGTAGGCATCGCTGACCGATTGGTGTTTGGGTGGACGGCAAACTAACAGTTTGCGTTACAAGTACAATTTCCCGTTTCGTAACGCAATCTGTCAGATGCGCGAGGTCTGACTCGCTCCGGGCTCGACTCCCCCATCCGAAGGATGGCTCTCGTTTTGAGTTACACTCGTTTTACCAATCTTCGTCGTAGAAGGGCGTACTTGGATAGCTATAAACGCCTCCCTCGTAGTTTCTCAACTTGATTTCTTTGTCATCAAAAGACACAATCGGGTCGGGTAAAAGCGCGATTTTGCCACCACCGCCGGGCGCGTCGATAACATAGTGCGGCACGCCAAGCCCGGAGATATGTCCACGTAACGCTGAGATAATCTCCAGACCTTTCTTGACAGAAGTGCGGAAGTGATCAGTTCCAACGACGAGATCTGCTTGATAAATATAGTAGGGCTTCACGCGGATGGCGAGGAGTTTTTTCATCAACTCTGCCATAACCTCTGGATCATCATTGACGCCTTTGAGAAGCACTGTTTGATTTCCAAGTGGGATACCGGCATCAGCCAACATGCCACAAGCCTTCGTAGTCTCCGGCGTAACTTCGCGTGGGTGATTAAAATGTGTGTTAATGTAGAAGGGGTGATGTTTCTTGAAAATGGCGCAAAGTTCAGGTGTAATCCGCTGCGGCAGAGTCACAGGAACACGTGACCCGATCCGGATGATTTCGATATGCTTAATAGCGCGAAGACCACCCACAATGTAGTCGATCTTGCGGTCAGTCAACATAAGCGGATCGCCGCCGGAGATAATCACATCTCGTATTTCGGGGTGCTCACTGATATATTGCAACCCCGTTTCAACGTTGTTGTCGGGTATCGAGTGGGGATCTCCGACCTTCCGTTTCCGCGTACAAAAACGACAGTAAATCGGGCACATATAATTGACATAAAAGAGTACCCGGTCGGGATAACGATGGGTGACATTAGGAACAGGACTGTCATGTTCCTCATCAAGCGGGTCTTCTACACCAGTATGAATCATTTCTCTTGAATCTGGAATGACCTGCTTCCAAATCGGATCTCCCGGCTCCTCAATTAAGCTGAGGTAGTAAGGATTGATACGAATCGGGAATTCTTCGTGAATCTTCCTCACTTCTTCGACATCAACATTGAGAGCGGCAGCAAGTTTTTCTGGTGTGTTCACCGTATCCCGAACGAGACGTTTCCATTCATCCATTGATTTTAAAACCTTTCTAATCTTGATTCAATTGTCATTAACTAAATTTCTCTATTAAAGTAGATATTTCAAACCACGGGGCCTGCATGACTACTGATTCTTGCGGAAACTCATTCCCGAAAATTAGTTAAAACTACTGAGGACTATAATTTTCTATGGTTACTTTATTCATCCGATCGCCTTTACGGAGTTCATCTACGACATCTGTCCCTTCGATGACCCGACCAAAAGTTGTGTACTGTCCTTCGAGATGGGTATAGCGATTGGGGTCAGGATTGAGACAGATGTAAAACTGGCTTCCCGCAGAATCTGGGTGACGGGTGCGTGCCATCGCCACAACGCCTTTTTCGTGTGGTGGCATTTTTTCACTCAGCTTGGCATCCTGAAATTCACCGGGAATCGTCCAACCCGGTCCACCGCTTCCATCTCCCTTTGGATCTCCGCCCTGAATCACAAATCCGGGAGCATACCGATGAAACGTGAGGCCATCATAGAACCCTTGCCCAATAAGGGTAGCAAAGTTCTCCACTGTCTTGGGGGCGGCATCTGGATAGAGTTCGATGACTATTTTCCCTTTGTTAGTTTCAATGGTTGCAGTTGGGGTTGGTTTTTTATCACCGCTGCAAGCGGCGAGCATTAAAAGAAAAGGACATAAACACATGCTAATATACATACGCCGAATTTTTACCATTTCCGCCTCCGCACAGAAACAGCGTCTTCAAAATTTATGTTAAATTATACTCCTCACGTCCTAAACAGTCAAACTAAATTGGGTTGTGGAACCGAGAGAAAATCGAACAGTTCATCGAGACAATAGCGAACCCGAAAGTGGGCTGGGTTTCTAAAACATCCACAACCCTTTTCTTTTTACATTCGCATTGGGACATGTTAGAAATAGCACCCTTATGTTGGCCTTGATGTTGGTAGTTTCTACCCAGCCGTCAGAACTTCCCGCACGCCTGCAGCGATTTTATCCCGGTTTGGGAATACGTGGTCTTCAAGCGGAGGACTGTACGGTATCGGTACATGCAGCGCACAAACGCGCTTCACGTGTGCTTTCATCTTTGCAAATGTCTCTCTATCCTCAGTGACCACAGCGGCAATTTCGGCAGACGCGCCTGCGGTCGGCCCGGCTTCGTCGGCAATCACCAACCGGCCGGTTTTCTGCACAGACGCACGAATCGCGGCGTGGTCCATAGGAACGAGGGTGCGCGGATCGATCACTTCGACAGAAACGCCTTCCTTATCAAGCACCTCAGCGGCGGCAAGCGCCTCGTGGACGAGCCAGGCCAAGGCGACTACTGTAACATCGTTGCCCTCTCGTTTGGTGTCCGCCACCCCCAACGGCACGGTGTACTCCTCGTCGGGTACCTCACCTTCAAAGCCCATGAGTCGGCTGGATTCAAACGAGATGACGGGGTTGTTGTCACGGATGGCGGATTTGAGCAGCCCTTTCATGTCGTACGGCGTCGAAGGCAGAATCATCTTCAAACCCGCTAGATTCATGAACATCGAGTAAGGACTCTGGGAGTGTTGAGCGGCAAGCTTCGTACCGCCTCCGACGGAGGTGCGAAATGTGATGGGGAACTTTGCCTGGCCTCCGAACATGTAATGGATTTTGGCAGCCTGATTCACGATCTGGTCCATGGCAACGAAGGAAAATGTCACCATACTCCAGTTGATGATCGGTCGATAGCCCGAACCTGCTGCACCAATGGCGAGGCCGGTAAAAGCACCTTCAGCGATGGGTGTGGCGCGTACCCGCTCAGAGCCAAACTCCTCCACGAGCGCCGCAGGTGCACTGGTTGCGAGGTGAAACGTCTTTGGATCGCGCCTCATTTCTTCGGTAAGCGCTTCCATTCCTGCCTGTGCGTATGAGATTTTTCGCATGGTGGGTTGACCTCCTAATTATTCCGCAAATACGTCTTCGACTGCCGTTTCCGGATCTGGAAACGGACTGTCTAAAGCAAATTTGACCGCCTCCTCGACTGCTGCGAGGATTTCCTCATCCATCTTTTGCCACGCTTTTTCGCTTAAAAGTCCCTGCGCCATCAGATGGGTGGCCAGACGTTTGATTGGGCCTTTCTGCCGCCACGCTTCGATCTCCTCTGCCGGACGTGGGTCAGTTTGCCCGGGTCTTTCGGTATGCGTGCGCCAACGATAGGTTTTGCATTCGATGAGGGTGGGGCCTTCACCGGCACGTGCACGGGCGACCGCGGCTTCGGCGGCTTCATAGACGGCCAGCACATCGTTGCCATCCACAATCACACCCGGGATGCCATAGCCGGCGGCTCGTGCGGCCACGTCGCCAAGGGCTAAGGTGTCTGCGGCTGCGGTAGTGGCGGCATAGAGATTGTTCTCGCAGACGTAGAGCATCGGGAGCTTCCACGTTGCGGCGATGTTGATTGACTCGTGGAAGGGGCCCGCGGCCGAAGCCCCGTCCCCAAAGAAAGACACGGCGACACGCCCTTTGCCTTCGAGTTGGGCTGCCAAACCCGCGCCGGTCACGATGGGAATGCCGCCGGCGACTATGCCATTGGCCCCCAACATGCCGATGCTGAAATCGGCGATGTGCATGGAGCCGCCTTTTCCCTTGCAGTAACCGGTTCGCCTGCCGTAGAGTTCGGCCATCATCCGCTTCAAATCGGCGCCTTTGGCAATGCAATGCCCGTGGCCGCGGTGGGTGCTGATGATCTGGTCGTCTAAGTTCAGGGCCGCGCACACGCCCACGGCGACGGCTTCCTCACCGATGTAGCAATGCACAACGCCGTAGATAGCACCGGCCCGATAGTCATCTGACGCGCGCTCCTCAAAGCGGCGGATGGTCTGCATTGAGCGTAGCATCTCAAGTTGTTTCTCTGCTGTGAGCGTCATTTTGTATTCCTTTCAGTTTTACAGGTCCCTATCTTACGTCAAACTCATGTGAGTTTAACCTTTTGTCGAAGAAGTTAAATTCACCAGAAACAAAAACGGCGAGTTACACAAAAAGACGCATTCGTATCACTCACCTTATTTGACGTTTTGTCCAGTTTTCCAAAGTCTGACATGTAAGATTTTGACGACCCTACTATTACCCCGTACTTATCGAAATTTCAATAGGTTATGCTCTGCTGCTTTACCGCTGTGCATATCGGATTATAATGTCGAGGATTGTGATGTAAAATGGTTGCATCCTCTGGCGTCACAACAGCCAATATGCTGTCCCCACAATTCCAACAACATTTTTTCATCTTTGGTTCTTTATTGCTAATTTTTCGGTTACGATAAGGCAGGAGACGGAGAATTTCTTTCAGACTCTGTCTATGGCGTTTTAATTCATTATCTACATTCTCCTCAGGCAAGTCCCGCAAATGATCCCGAACTGAGTCGAAGGATTTCTGGTTTTCGATAAAAAATTGTCTAATCTTACACTCGAACGTAGATTTCTCGCATGTTCTAGCTGGTATGGCTAGCATATCGCCTTCTCGCATTGGTGGTTGAATATCAATAAAACAATCCATAGGATTGAGTTTCTTATCGATGATTTTTTCATACTGTCTCCATAATCGTCGAATGGAAACCCTCAAAAAGCTTGAACATTTCTCCCTTAGGTAATCGCTCAAGGACATTTCACCGGATTCTCTTTGTATCTCCTTTGGGGTTTTTGCCTCTACTTCAGTCCAGAACTGCTGTAATGCCTCTAATACGGTTCCCAATCGATGCCTTTGTGGAGTCGCAGAAAGCCGAGAGACAGCTCTCATTGCATCAGACCATTGAGGGCAAGTAAATATTTTGTTGTGGAGATATACAAGATAGCCTATAACCCCTCTCAGTAATTCCATTCTTACATAATTACTTGATGATTTCACACTGTATTCGTCAAGAATTGCGGAAATCTTATCTCGATATTCCTTTTTGAACGTGAAATCAACCAGGGTAGAGGTTTCTATGAATATTTCTTTATAAGAGTTCATCAAAATCGATTTCCTTAAAAGGATATGATAAATCAAAACCCGCATCTTCTAGGGTATCTAGAATTTCATCCAAAGTATTTTCTTTCATGACGGGGTTATCCTTTAGTAATTCTGTTACCTTTTTGAGTGCTACGATTTCTTGTCGAGAATATGCCTGTGTCAGATGGCTTTCAAGAGCAACAATTAAGCCCGTCATAGCATCTGGAAAATGGCGACTTTGAGATGGGAATGAGGCAATCCTGCGAACACAATTAAAGAACAGGTCTATCTGAGTTTCGCGCTCGATTTCATTGGAGAATTCAGAAAGTGCATCCTGTAGACATTTTTGTCCATCGTTGAGTGACTGGCGAATTCTTAGAATAACCGGAACACTTGCTCTTGAAGAATCGCCAATTACTTGATAAAGATTCTCAGGGGATGCCCTGTTCCCGTCCTTTACCTGTTCCTCTGTTCTTTGAGCTGGCTGGGACACTTTGGATTTAAACTCCCAATCAGCTAAACGTTCGCCAGTGGCTTGCTGTTGGGTGTAGTCATTATCAAAGACAGGTTCAGTTGAAGACGGACCTATTGAGATTCGCTTCACTGTTCTATCATCGTCAATAGGAATGGCAGGTGCTGTATCAGGAGACATATTTTCGCCCTCATGTAAGAAGAGTTTTAATCAGGTTTCGGGAACTTCTTTGATGGGTTGTAATCGGGAACTTCTTTGATGGGTTGTAATAAGGTCTGCTACGTTCAAAATTCCACGATCAACAGGCTTGGTGGTGAAAAAATCTAAATCAACAGAAATGCCTTGCTTGATAAAGGCGGATTCATCTACTTTCAAAGGTTTGGGTACTGAAAATTCCAGTTCTCTTTTGACGTAACCAATGCGTACAGTTATCGAAATATCGTTTTTTTCGATAAGAAACTTAATGTTCGGTTCAGATATCTTCTTTCCAAGATTCTCCATCTTGGATGATATGTTAAACAACCCTCTGTCCACCAAAAGTTTCGTCACCTCATCAATATCATCAACACCCGACATGTATTGATAACGGTTGCCTATACGGGTGAATGTATTGATTTGAAGATATTCTAAGATTACTTGAGAACTTTCATCCGTGAATCTCGGAAAAAAGTCCCGTTTCTTCGGATAGTCTTGATGTACACCAAAGCGATTATACGAAAAAGATAGGTGAATATCATTATCGTCAAGTTGGAAATTAGCTTGACTTGTATCAACTTTACCCATAGATAGATTTGGCCACTTTTCGCTAAGAATACACCAGATTTTGCCGCAATTATCCCAATACAGGTAGCCTGCATGAAATCTGAGTTCAAAGATTGCTCGCTCAAGCGTAAAGCTATCGTAGCTTAACATGTAATTGTCCCAACGTCGGATTTGTTTGTTAAATTAAGTCGCATTGATTAGCTCGACAATGTTAGATTACAGGACAAACCTTGATGCCCCTTGTACTGCGGGTTTCCGCGTTTTTGCCCGTGGGTTCCGATGAATTTTTCACGGGTGAGTTTGGGTGCCAAATCTATCCTCGAGCGTAGTGATTGTCACCACTCACCACGAACCGACATCGGGACAGTAAATTCCCCAAATTGGCTCAAACGCAGATGGCACGCGGATTCTAATTTAACATTGTCAAAACTAATTACTTCGACAATGTTAAGTTTCCCGGTAGCCCAAGATTCTATCTAGGTTGCATGAGATTGGGCCAACTTAGAAAGTTGGGCTACCACAGGATCAGATCTCTAATCTAACATTGTCAAGCTATTAAACTTTTCCAAAGATCAATATGCCTGCAATCGTTGAAGGGTGGATACATAGTAAGGTCAAAGAAGGGATAGGAAGGTCGAGTGTTGCTGAATTTGATTGTCAAAACTCATGAGAGCTCTTCATCTAGGAGAGTCACTTGACCATGACATCCCATATTCCTATGACACCCAAGAGGGCCAAGTTCGGAAACAATAACGGAGCAAACACAGGCGAGCCGTAGAGGAAATTGTCTTTCAAATTTGATGAGATACCATGGAGATTCGATGAGAGATGATAATAGAAGCCGAGCACTCCAACACCGCTATTAATGACCATAATTGCCAGACATATGACTAGAAAGACTCGATCGACCGGTCTTAGTATGGCGGTGATCAGGAATCCAACAGCTGCTGCGCTGGTGAATACGGGAATCCATTCGCGAGAGTAAAAGAAACCGTTTTGGGCGTGATCGCAGAGGGAAAGTGTGAAATTCCCTACAAACCCGCTCATCGTCAAGAACAGAATCCATTTTCCCCATTCCAGCAATTGTGCATTAACCATACGATTCAGAATTAACAGAAATCCTAAGCCCGAGAACGCCAAAGGCGCGACAAAAGGAGCCGTATACACTAGACTCTTGATGGTCATCAAAGAAAAGAACTGACTTCCCATATGAAACAGCATTCCCGTAATACCGATGACAATCGAGATAAACCCCACGACCAATCCCGTCCATTGCCCCATCCCTTGCCGAAGATGTGCAAACACGTCAGCTTCCCGCTTGGTTAGAGATCTGCCAAAAATTAACAGCAATAGAACAGCGGCTACCAGCGAAAACCAGAATGGTATCCACTCTCCCCAATGCGCAAAGGCGTTGACCGAGTGGGCAATAAAGACATCTAACGCAAGGAACGCCAAGTTCGCTATGATGAAAACTTCAACTAGCATGGCACGGTTGTGAAACCACTTATTCTTTTGAACGCGCATGTTCTGTTCTCAGTTCTTTTGCAATCTGTTTCATTTCGGTAATCTTTACCAGTAATTCATAGTTTCCGTGCCATTGCACGAAATCGGCCCCGCCCATAAACGCACCGTGTTTTGCGGTTCGTCCGTAGTAATGCCAGAGATCGAAAGCAAGGAACTCGATGGGTTCATCGAAAGGCACTGGCGTAATAAGCCCTTCCTCCCGCAAGGCTGCCATCAGCGCGTTCGCTTCATTCACCTTTTCATTTGTTGCTTCCACAACCACTTCAGCTTCTCTATAAAATTCCTCAACATGAGGTGCTGTATGGCATTTGAGACAAACTTCTTTCATGGCATCTTGACCCTGTTGATACGTCGGTCGTTTGTCAGATACAGCGGCAAAGAGCCAGTAGGAAAGTCGTTCCGTTGTGTCGTGGGTCACTTTCAAGCCTTCCAATCCACTCATATGACAGGTCGCGCATGTGGGGACCGGCATATCCTGCGTCGTCAGTTTTTTCGGGTGGGCTTTTAAATTCATCTGTTTCTTGTAACTATTATAAATGACTCCATGCTTCGACTCGTAATAGATTTCGATCTGAGAGTGATCTGGTCCCATGTGACACTGTCCACATGTTTCAGGCTCACGTGCGAGAGCAACCGAAGCCCAATGACGCGCATGGCATGCAGTGCACGTGCCGATGGAACCATCTTCGTTGGGCTTGCCAATGCTGTGACACCCCAAGCACCCTTTGTTTATAGCCCCGGGACCCTCCTTAATGGCGAGTTGATTCGCATCTCGATCAACAGCACCTTTATGATATGTCTCGGCGAAAGCGATTTGCTCAGGCGTAAAATCCTGATGTCCCAATACGGCCGCCCAAGCCGGTGCCGCGTGGCGACTCTTAATGAATTGATTGTATTCCGTCGCATGACACTGACTGCAGTTCTTCGCTGTCAAGTGTTTGGAGATAGTAAAACCCCGGTGTTCCAAGGGCTCCTGTTTATCTAAAGCCTGATGGCAATCGAGGCAAGTGACGCCTTCAGCGGCATGACGACTTCTCTCAAATTGGTGCACAACGGCAGAGGTTTCTTTTCGATGGCATTCCGCACATTTTCCAGTTGACCGGACAAACTCTAGGCTAGGTTGAGCGGTATCTCGGAGGGGGCGTTTGGCATTAAGAATAATGGCTGCAACAATTAAAGAGGTTCCTAAAAAAACGGAAATAAATACAGATCTGAACGACATTTTTGAGGCTCCCATTCTTTATGGAAAAGCTGTGTGCTAATGACGCATTCTAGCAAACATCAAGATCGATTTCTCTATTCTGACAAAAACTTCACCATTTCCATCTGTTCAACATCCCCCGTCAGTTCGAGGAAAATGTCCTCCAGGCTGAGTTCCGCTGTGGAATTACTCTGGCGCAATTCGTTCATTGTTCCAACCGCGATCAGCTTTCCGTGGTTGATGATGCCAATCCGATCACAAATTCGCTCGGCGATTTCGAGAATATGGGTCGTCATGAACACAGTACAGCCTCGATCGCAGAGCGCACGTAAAATTTCCTTAACGGTTCGTGCGCTTCTGGGATCGAGTCCGCTCGTCGGTTCGTCGAGGAAGAGGATACGCGGTTCATGCACTAACACTGCCGTCAAGAGGATTTTCTTTTGCATCCCGTAGGAGTAGCTTTTAATCAGATTATCGGCGGCATTGGTTAAATCAAACATCTCCAATAATTCTTCCATCCGTTTTTCAGATCGCTTG
>JADFGN010000148.1 GCA_022567695.1 Candidatus Poribacteria bacterium
AGTTTTATGGCAGAAGAGGTTATCGAACCGGAGACGATGGTCGCGCTGGAGTTGGAATCGAATCAGTTCTCATCGCCTATCCTCGCGCTTGCCAAAGTGGTTCGATGCAAGCGGAAGCGGAAAATGTATGAAATCGGTGCCGAATTCTGGTGGATTGGGTGGAAAAATGATGATGCCCAACAAACAATTAAGGATTACATCGTGTCTGCGGCAAATAATTAGGGCGTGTTGACGAATTGGTAAAAAATGAAGTATCATTGACCTCAACTTAGAAAAGAGTTGGAGGTCAGAAATGGCATTAAGACTCCTATTGACCGATGAAATCTTCGATCGGTTGGAGCCAATTTTACTCGAAATTAAGCCGAAAGTCGGTGCTCCGCCTGAACAGAGCGACCGAATGTTTATCGAAGCGGTTCTTTATGTTGCCAGAACGGGAATCCCTTGGAGGGATCTCCCTGATGAATTGGGCAACTATTCAGCCGTCTATAACCGATTGAAACGATGGAAAACCAATGGAACCTGGGAGCGACTCTGGCTCGAACTTCAGACGGATGAGATTGCGTTGGCAGATAACCTTTATATCGATAGTACCTGCATCCGAGCCCACCAACATGCCGCCGGCGCATCAACAGAAAAAGGAGGTCAATTAAAGCAGGCTCTCGGCCGAAGTCGAGGAGGCTTTTCGACGAAAATCCATGTCGGTTGTATCAATGAAAAAGCTGCTATTTCAATCACTCTGACTCCGGGTCAGGCTTCTGATGCGAAAGAATTCGATACTGTTTTTCTAAAACTGCCCGAGGGATTTTCCCCTGAAAGAGGAATAATGGATAAGGCTTACGATAGCAATGCCATTCGACAGACGTTACGAGAGAGCGAAATTGTCCCCGTCATTCCTCCCAGAAAGAACCGAACGACTTCAATTAACTACGATGAGGATCATTATAAACAGCGGAACCGAGTCGAGCGATTCATCGGTAGGATAAAGCAGTTCCGCAGAATCGCGACTCGGTACGAAAAATTATCCGAGATGTTTCTCGCATTCATTCATCTCGTCTCAGTATATGTCTTTCTTTCTTAATTCGTCAACACGCCCTAGCAACACTCAAAAGCCGCCTGACAAAAATGATGCCAAATTTGTTCGCGCTCCCAATTTATTACGCTTATGGGTTGTCGTAAAGCCTTCAATCCTATTTTTCAATCTGAACCGTCCCGTCTTCGTCTACCGTGAGAAAGGGGACTTCACCATGATGGTTGGAGTAGGGACCGTACATCACTGCGCGCTCCGTATCAGTCATGCCTTCCACCAGTTTTTCGTTCCACCAGGTTTCGGGACGAGCCAAGCTCGCTGCCGGGCCACTACGGACTGAACTCTGAGAAGCATATTTGAAAAGTATGGATCGACGCGGCTTGTCACTTCTCCAGGGATGGGTCCCGTGTGTCTGCGCTCCATCCATAAAGAAGAGTACGTCACCCGCCTTCATCGAGGGTTGCACAACGACGCCAAGGTCGTCGTCGCAAGTCCGCACACCTTTGGGCATAGGATGCTTTGATTTATGACTTCCAGGCACACAGACAAATCCACCATCGCCTTCGTTGACGTCGGTTAGTTGCCAGGTGACGGTGACACCACCGCAGTAGGGCGCATCGTTTTGGTGGTTATATGCGACATGAGGCCGATGAGTTTCTCCTGCACCATGAAGCGTTAAACCTCCCGTACCTTTGATGCCGCCGATCATTAGCGGTCCGTGGTCGAGCCGAAATCTTTTTCCACACATCACATTTAAGTGCAACACAACAGCCGGATGCCCCAGCATATTTCGGAAAGGCTTGCAATATGGTTGCTCCAACTGTAGCAAATTGCTCAATGTGGGACGACCCGTGCCCCGTAGGAATTGGGAATCTCTGGCTCCTCCATTGTCTTCGCCAATCCGTATCCGATCTGTATAGTGATCGACGGCTTCATTCGCGGCGGCGAGTTCGTCAGCAGTCAGCACATTTCTGACGATTAAATACCCGGTCAAATCCCAGAAATAGCGTTCATGTTCGTCCATTTAGTCCTCCTTTCCTATTCGTCTATTCTTCAATCCTCACCGTTCCATCTTCATCCACAGTCAAGGGTTTGACGACCCCACCGTGGTGAACGCCAGGGCCACACATAACCGCACGTTGTTCTTCGGTCATCCCATTGATAAGCTCATCTCCCCACCAGACGTCGGGCTGAAACAGATCTCTTCTTGGAACGCCACGCACCGCGCTCTGGGACGCATACTTAATCAGGATAGACCGACGTGGAATTGCGCTCCTCCAAGGGTGTGTGCCATGCGTCTGAGCACCGTCCATAAAGAAAAGCACATCGCCTGCCTTCATCGCTGGCTGGACAACCATCCCCAAGTCATCATCGCATGTCCGTATCCCAGAAGGCATGCGATATTGTGACTTGTGGCTCCCCGGAACGCAGACAAATCCACCGTCGCCTTCGTTCACATCAGCGAGTTGCCAAGTGACTGTGACACCACCGCAATGGGACACGCCGTTCTGATGATAGTAGGCAACGCAAGGATTGTGTGGTTCTCCTGAACCGTGCAGCGTCAAGCCTTCGGTGCCTTTCACGCCGGAAATGATCAACGGCCCGTGGTCGAGCCGGAACCGTTTCCCGCACATAATGTTCAAGCGCATCACGACGGCGGGATGTGCAATCATTTTTCGGAAGGGTTCACAATAGGGCTTGGGAAGTTGCAACAAACCGTGCATTTCCAGTCTACCGGTGCCTACCAACGCTTTAGAACCTTTAGAACCTCGCCCCGCTTTGCCTTTCGGAATCTTTTCTCTGCAATACTCAAAGGCTTCGTTGGCATCCGCAAGCTCGTCCGGTGTGAGTACGTTTCTAACAATTAAGTATCCGGTCAGGTCCCAGAAGTAGCGTTCTTGCTCGTCCATCTTTACCTCTCTTAAAAAGTGAAGCGTGATAATGGGTCGGTGAAAATTATTCAACCAACCGGACATTATTTCCGTTCGATTCCAGTGCCGAACGCTTTTTACTCCCGCTGTGGTGCCCCGGGCCATAGAGAAGCGAATGTTGCTCCGGTGTTAATTCCTTTGTCCATTCTCCATAGCGTTCTTCAGGAGTGAAAAACCGTCCGACAGCGCGTACGGCTGCCCGGGAGGCATACTTATAGAGAATAGAACGCCGAGGTCCCTTTCCATTCCAGGGTAGCGTACCGTGAGTCGCTGTCTCTGCAAAGAAAAGGACATCCCCCGCCTTCATCACCGGTTGCACGACCAGCCCCATATCATCCTCGACTGTCCTTACCCCCTGCGGTGTACGGAATCGGCTCTTATGGCTTCCTGGGACAATGGCAAACCCGCCGTCACCATCATTAACATCGTAGAGTTGCCATGCAACGGTTACACCCCGACAGAAAATTCGTCCGTTCTGCTGGTGATACCAGGTCGATTGGCTAAACGGTTCTCCGGAACCATGTAATAGATGCCCCTCTGTCCCAACTTCAGCACCGATCATTAGAGGCCCATGGTCGAGGCGAAATCCTTTGCCAGACATTTCGTTCAGGCGGGAAACCACAACCGGATGAACCAGCAACCTGCGGAACGGTTCTCGGTAGGGTGGGGGCCACCCGAACATCCCCGTCAACTCCAGCCGTCCCGTATTTCCCTGGAGCGCTGATGAACCATGAGCTAGCCCGCCGCTTTCAACCGATCGCGTCCGAATCTTGTCTTCGTAGTGATCGACAGCTTCATTACATTCCGTGACCTCTTCAGGTGTGAGTGCTTCACGAACAACGAGGTATCCCGTCAAATCAAAAAAATACTTCTCCTCGTCAGTCATCACATATTTGTTCTTCATGACCTTCCCCGTTTATATCCGGTAATTGCAAATCGGTATGGTTTCCTACTGATGCTTCTGATAATAATTCAGATTGAAGCCCGCCCCTAAATCTGGTAACATTAAGAAATCAATTACCAATAGAGAACAAGGACAGTTCAGAACGATGAACACCGTACTATTTTGGCATAAGAAATAATTAAAGTCAAGGAAAGATGAATACACAAATCCGCTCGCTTCAAAAATGGCAACGCTACTTTTCAGATGACCATAACCCAGCGTTAACTCACCAATTCGAATCCATCCACGGCAACGACTCGGAGTTGCTGGCCAAACAGCGTGCAAGCTACGCCCAAATGCTTCATCACTTCGGGCGAATTTACGGTGATGTAGAATCCATCGTAATTGCGCGTGCGCTGGGCCGGGTGAATCTCGTCGGTATGCAATAACCCATCTCGCTCACTTCGTGCTAATCTCTTTCTCTACTTCTTCCCGATACGGTCCGTGCAGTCCAAAAGCGGTAATCGTCTTGATTAGGTTCTGAGGAATACCTGTGTCATAACGATTACCTTGCACGAGGTAACCGTACATTCCCTCCTGACGCATCACTTCTCCCATCGCATCGCGGAGTTGGATTTCTCCCTTCGTGCGAATGCTGTGCTTGTAGTTATAATCGAGGACATCGAACAGCAGTGGGGTCAAGAGATCGATACCGAAATTGCACAGGTACATTCCCGCCGGCAATCCCTCGACTCGAAGGGACTTTCGGGCGAAATCGATCTCAGGTTTCTCTACAGTCAAATCTAACTCAAAAAGGTTGGGAACATTTGCCACGCGATTACCTCTGACAAGTCCGTTGATATGCAGCAAGCTTTCGTGACAATATTCAATGCTCGTCACTGATTTGCCGACCTGTTCGTAAACTTCGACGAGCTGTCGGGCACAAGGGATGTCAACCTTTGAGATGTAAACGTGATCGCCCAAAAATACGAGAAACGGTTCTCGTCCGACAAAATTCTTCGCACAGTAGACCGCGTGACCGTATCCCTCCTGAGATTCCTGCACCGCGAAATGAATCCGCTTGCCGATTTCGGCGACATGCTCGGCTTGTGCGGCGAGTTCCGGTTTCTGGAGAATGGCATCGACGACATCACTGAGGAAGTACGCTTCAAGCGGCTCACGTTGATCGGGTTGAATAACGAGGCAGATCTCTTCGACGCCCGCAGCTAACGCTTCCTCGATGATAATCTGGATTGCTGGTTTGGTAACCCCGTCGCAATCAACGATTGGAAAGAGGGCTTTTGGAAGCGCTTTAGTTGCAGGAAATAGGCGTGTTCCGTATCCTGCGATGGGTATAACGGCTTTTCGAATGGGTTGCATAACTTCTTCTAAAATGTAAAAAAGGGCGTGGATTTCCTCCACGCCCTCTTGGATTCTCGATGAATGACTCAATTAATTTCTGATACGCTTGATGAAGCCCCAAGAAGTTGAGAGTTTACCGGCAGGATCGACAGCGAGCTTATTCGATTTGACCTCGAAGTTCTGCTCGACCTCCTTTTCATCCAAAATGCGATCGTAGATGCGAACTTCGTCGATCATCCCAATGAGGAATCTACCGTCATGTTCGCTACCGATTCTTCGCTCGTCCATGTTCTCGGGCGCACCTCCTGCATTTCCTTCGTCGACTAATTCGCCGTTCACGTAGAGCTTGAGTTCATTCGCTTTTGTATCACTCGTGTAAATGATGTGATACCATTCATTGTTTTTGCCGGCTAGGCGGATCTTAACACCATCATTTTTATGTACCTGTATCTCGTTATCCTGAAACTTAAAGTGGACTTTGCCGGCCACCCACTGCCAAGTCGAAACGATTCCTTGGATACCACCAAACTGCCCTTCAAGCGCCCAGCATTCTATGGAAACCTTCTCAAGCATCCCAAGTTTCGGAATCTCAACGTAGTTGTCCGCTTTCCCTTCAAATTCCATTGCGTCGCCAAACCCCGGCTTGACAGATGGGACAAACTTCAATTTACCTATCAGTTTGGCGTCGTTCTTGCCGAGCGTGTCTACAACGACATCGCCCTTAATATCTGCCTCATCCAAAGTATACATGGCAATTAAGCCATCCGTGACAAATTCTTGCGCATCAACGCCGTTCACATGCGAGGCTGCAAAAAGTAAAACGCTGAAGATGCAAATTAAGCTCACTTGTTTGGAAGTCATTGTTTCTCCTTTCATATTGCGATAAGTTGAAAATAGGCAAAGTGCCTTTAAAATAATAGCTGAAACTATACCTGACTCTTACCATTTCTGTCAACTTAGACTACCCCTCCGGCCTATCATCAAATGAGTCAGATTCCAGTTTTTCTTGGATCTGCGTTTTCATCTCATCCAGCAAAGGTTCAACAAATTCTGACCGGATGGGTTCATCAAGAATTATCCTGTCTTCCTCCTCGCCACCTTCCAAGAGATCTATCCAATCGTAATCCTCTGTATCAATTTCATCATACCATTTAGTTTCGGGAAATAGCTCCGTGACAGGATCTCCAGAATCTGCCACCTCATGCAAAAACGGCAGCAAACTCGAATCTATTGACTCACTAAAAGCATCTTGCGAACTATAATCTTCACTTAGCAGATTGAAGACATCATTTGTCTGAGGCGCTTGCGGCTCGTTGAATATCACTTTCGGTCCCTCTCTTTGCGGAGAAACCAATTTTTTCACAGATAGCGAGGTAGCCTTCTGTGAGTTATCAACATTAAGGAATTCATGTTCAAGGGAAAGGATTGTGCGTTGCGTTCTTAGGGTATAAGGGCCCCAGACCCATTTGACCATCCGTCGGATTGATACGGCAACGGAATGGAAGATTGAATTCAAATTGCCAATCGCTTCAACCTGAAGCAGTCCCGCTATCAATAGCAAACTCAGCACAAAGATGCCAATCGATTTTATTCTCATCGTAAACCTCCCCAACTCAGCGGGGCTGATGTCCTAATTTAGTTATAATTCCAACAAGCTGCACAAGTTATTAATCCGCCGACAATCCGCGTGAGGGGATGTATCATCACGATCGATCAATACAGGCGTAATTCCCACCGCGCGAGCACCTACGATGTCTGCCTCATAGCTGTCACATATCGGAACTCTTCTTTGAGACGAATCGCGCACCGTTCCAGTTTATTCGTAATTGCTAACTCTTTGAGCAGACATTTAAAATAAATTAACCAATAGCGTTCCATCTGCTCTGGTGTCGGGTAATTTCTTGTACTGAGCCCCGTTTGATGGACGCGATATCGAGCTTGATAAACGTCTCTTACGCTCAGTCAAATCTCATATTTTGGAGCAGTTTTGTAACGCCTTCGGGAATTGGTGGGCTATCGAATTCTAACGTCCCACCAAAATCAAAAAAGATTGCATCGTATTGCATTGGGGTATCTTTCAATTTCTCATTCCAGAGAGAGTTTGTTTTCATAGATCGACCGCACAACTTCCTCGATCTCAGGTTCTTGGATCGACAGGTCGACAATCTTGAATCGTTCCAGCATCCCTCCGATGAGGTCTGCTGTGCTAATCTTGTCTAGCGAAAAGCGGTAATGAACCCGGCTTTTGTCACGATGAACGATGGCGGCGTGAGGCAATGCGACCTCCGTATAGTCTTCGGCATAATCCACGATTAGCAGTCGATCGCTGGAAAGTAGATTGCGGATGGCTGCAAGTTCTCCGTCAAATAGAAGACGTGCGTTGTCAATCAGAAGGATTCGTTTGCACAGCTTTTCGACATCGTCAAGATCGTGCGTTGTCAAAATGATGGTCACTTGGCGTTCCTTGTTGATTTCACGGATAAACTGTCGAATGCGTTCTTTTGCAACCACATCAAGACCGATTGTTGGCTCGTCAAGGAACAACACTTCGGGATTATGTAGCAATGCAGCGGCAAGGTCGGCACGCATGCGTTGTCCCAAGCTAAGTTGACGGACAGGTGTCTTAAAAAAATCGTGAAGCCCAAGCACATAGTCAAACGTTTCGAGATTGTCTCGGTATTGTTTCATTGGAATCTGATAGATGTGTTGCAATAATTCAAAAGATTCTTGCACGGGTAGGTCAAACCACAGATGGGTTCGCTGGCCGAAGACAACACCGATTCGTTGCGCGTTTTTTTTCCGTTCTTGATGCGGCACGTAACCGTTGACAGTAACGTATCCAGAGGTGGGAACAAGGATGCCTGTGAGCATCTTGATTGTTGTAGATTTTCCTGCACCGTTCGGTCCGATGTAGCCGACAATTTCGCCACGCTTAATCGAAAAGGAAACCTTGTCCACAGCCCGGATGATTGTGTGCCTTTGCGAAAAGAGGTTCGCGAAAGTTCCAAAAAATCCCTTGCGATGGTGATAAATTTTGAACTCTTTGCAGAGGTCTTTGACTTCGATTATCGTGTCCATAGATGTAAACCGGGAGATTCAGTTTCCAATATAGCTATGAAATTTTCGGATTAAAACCTCTTAAGCAAGTTTAAGGATTCAAGTGACAGTTCTCAAATCACCAAACCCGTGTCAATGCTGGATTTGGTGAAATAAGATCTTAAAGGTTTATATTTAAACTTGCTTAACTAAATTTCTCTATTAAAGTATATATTTTAAACCACGGGACCCGCATGATAACTGATTTCTTGCGGGAACTTATTCACGAAAATTAGTTAACGATTTTACAAAGGGAAAGCGATTTTTAGTGGCATTGAAGAGCCGTTCATCTGCAGTCCAAAATTCACACTTGTGCGCTTCTGCCAAGGCGAGGTAGACAGAGTCATACACATGTGCTTGCTGAAGTTGAATAGAAATTTCCCATGCGCGTTGTCTGAAAGGTTCCATATCTACAAGTTCCACAGGGATCTTTTGAAGTTGTTCCCAGCTTAACTGCGCCTGTTCTAAAGTCAATTCTTTCCTTGCCACCACTTTTTTTCTCAAAATGCTATCGACTTCTACCGTAAAAAAGGCGGGTGCGATCAAAGAAACTGTGGTTTTCTGCCACTGTTTGAGGAGCTCCCTTGCCTTATCCGACATCGGTTCAGGTACCACCCGTTTGATAATTAAGCTGGCGTCAACTACTACTTCTCTAATCATCGATTTGTTCTCTCATTTCTTAACTGTCTAAGGATTTCGGCTGAATCGCTCGTGGTTCCTATCTCAGAAAGAAGATATTGGAAAACCTTCTCTGCTCCTTCATCAAATCTATCCCACTTTGCCTGAAGTTCGTTTCTCCGAGCCTCATCCTTTTCAGGAATAACTCTTACCTTTGTTCCTTCAGGAAGTGATATACCTTCCTCCAAAACAACAACCTGATTCCTGATAACGCCTTGGTACAACATAGATTTTGTCTCCTTAAAATTATCCTTGACTTGGTTAATGTGAAGCGTTAAACATCGTCCGGCTTGTATAATTCACAAAACCAATCATAAATCATTATTGAACCTGTAACCTTGTCCACAGCCCGGATGATTGTGTGCCTTTGCGAAAAGATATTCGCGAAAGTTCCAAAAAATCCCTTGCGATGATGATAAATTTTGAACTCTTTGCAGAGGTCTTTGACTTCAATGATTGTTTCCATGGACGTAAACCGCGAGATTCCCAAGATCTGTGGGAGGGTGAGGCTCTCACCGAACTAAAGAATTGCTCCCTCTCTTTTCATCAGTGTCCGGTACTTTGATAGTGCTTTACCCCGAATGTCCAAAAGGCCGTTGAAATCAGCAAAAATAACACGCCAACCGCCGGGGCAATCTGTGACAGGATGTATGGGGCACCGTTCGGATCCGGTTTTTCAAGGAGGACAAGCGAAGGAAAGTAGTTGACAAACGCGAGGGGAACCACGAACGTGAAGAAGTGGCGAAACCAGTACCGGTAAATTGAAATTGGATAGCTGCCCATCACCGTTCCACCGTGAGTGAAAATATTGATGATTTCGATGGACTGCACCGTCCAAAAACAGGTTGTTGCGCCGATTACCATAAGCCCCATAAAAAAGCAACTTCCACCCACAGTCGCCGCGATAAAAAAGATGACTTTGCCGACTGTCCATGATATTTCCAAGTGCGAATTGGCGACGATGAAAATGATCAATGCTTGAGCCAATCCGCCGAGCCGACGGAGGTGAAATTGATACGCGAAAACCTGATAGAATGTGCCGAGCGGACGGATGAGCATGTTATCAAACTCACCACGAACGACCAGATCTTGGAAGGTATCGAAGCCTCGGGGAAACATCATCGCCAGTGAAAATGAGATTCCCATCATTCCGTAAAGGAAACCCACTTCCCACATATCCCAATGCGCCAGATGGCGAAAGCGTGCAAAAAGCAGCACAATCGCTAGGAAATCAACGACTGTGATACAAAATTGAGATAAGACCTCCATTATAAAGGAGATCCGATATTCCATCTGCGACTTGATTCGCAGTTTGACAAAATGAAAATAGAGGAGAAGTCCATGCAAATCAGCCACCTTGTACGACGAGTCGCGAAAATCCACGGTGAAGAATCATGCGTCCCAGACCAATGAAAACGAGCGTCCAAAACAGTTGCTTACCAATCGCGATTAAAATTCCGGTGCCCACGATTTTTCCGAGGTAAATACTGAATGGTAAGTTGACGAGTCCTTCGAAGGGTAGCCACGATGCAATTTGTGCCAACCACCGGGGCCAAAGCGAAATGGGCACAAGAAAGCCTGAAAAGAAGATTACGATAGTCGACGAAAACGCGCTGATTCCCGTCGCGTCAAGCGTCCAGAACACAGTGCCAGAAACGGCGATGGTAATTGCCGCCCCCATAATAATCGCAATTGCCATTGAAACAATGAACGGGACAATAATCGTGAGATTAAACGGGATGGACATTCCCAAGAGGAGTTTACCTAAAACAAAGGTCGGAAGTGCCCGCATGACGGCGTAATAAATTGACTTGCCGCATTCATCAGAGAACCAATAACTTTGAAAATCAATCGGTTTTGTCAATTGGAGAGCGATGCTACCGTCTTTGATCGTGTTGGCGATTTCAGACCTTCCCCACAGCGGCATCATCATCAGAAATGCCTGACCGAGACAGATGTAGGTGGTGACCTCATTCAAATTCAGCGGCTGTGGTTCGGTTTGTGCTTCGTAAAATGCTGTGAACACAAAGATCAGCACCACTGCGAAGAAGAAATTTGTAATCAACCCCGCAAGATTTGCAAGGCGGTACTGCATCCGCTTCTGGAATGATTTCTTGGCAAACTCAAAATATATGCCGAAGGAAGAACGCAAAACGTGAAAATTAGACTTGCTCTGTTTGGGGGCATCTCTATTTCCATGCATTCCTTGGTTCAAAGAGTCCATTAGAGTTGCACTTCGCGTTTTTTCTCAGAAGATTCATAGATGCCATCAAGCATCTGCATCAGCGTGACCCCTTGACTTGCTGATGAAATGGGCTCACTCCCGTCTAATATACAATCCACAAAGTGCTTGGTTTCTTCATCAAAACTATTGACCGATGGGGCATCTGGCGTTTTGTTTATTTCTTCCCCGTTTTCCTCTGTGTAAATGGTGAGGGGATTCAGTTGAGCGCCGCCCTTTGTCCCTGCAAGCTGAACATAGCCACCACCAGGTAGGTTGATTGACCAGGTTGCCTCTAGCACAATTGTGGCTCCATTTTCAAAACGGATCTGTGCGAAGGTTGCATCGTCTACGTCATATTTAATATCTTTCGGCACAAGATGTCCAAACTTTGAGTAAGCTGCCCCCAGAATTGCCACCGGCTTTGGTGCCCCCATCAGCCACCAAACACAATCGAGAGCATGAACGCCGATGTCAATGAGAGCACCACCACCAGACTTCGACTTATCAACAAACCAACCTTCGCGTCCAATCGGAATCCCACGTCTGCGGACATAGCCTGCTTTTCCGAAGTAAATTTCTCCGAGTTCTCCATTATCGATCATCTTTTTAAGAAGTTGCGCACTTCCGCTAAATCGCTGGACAACTGCATACATCAGTTTCTTTTTGTTTTTTTCAGCCGCATCAGCCATGGCTTGAGCTTCCTGTGCTGTGCAGGCGGGAGGCTTTTCGCAGAGGACATGTTTCCCCGCATTCAGCGCGTCGATTGAAATAGCTGCATGCAGGAAGTTTGGCAGACATACGCTAACTGCGTCGATTTCGCCATTCTCCAGCATTTTTCGATGGTCGGTAAAAAATATTGGTATGCCATATTCTTGTACGACTTCCTCGCACCTTTTTTCGTCCAGGTCGCATACAGCGATGACTTCAGAACGGTCGCAGGCGATGTATCCTTTGAGGTGTTGCATCCCGGGCCATCCAAGACCGATGACTGCTGTGCGTATTTTTGTTTGGTTTGACAAATTCTCCCATCCTTTCGCAATCTAAATAAGGCGTGCAGATTGTGTCTTGCACGCCTTTCAAGTGGAGCAAACTTAGTAATGGCAATCAAATAACTCCCGCATTTCCGACCTCCCCTAACCCCTCCTTCGCAAGGAGGGGAAGCGACGCCGCTTGATTCTCCCCATTGTGAAGGGGGATCGTCGAGCCCGGAGACGATAGATAAATAGAGGGGGTTGAGCGAAATGACTGACTTATTTAATCGTCAATCCTTAGTTACGGGTATTAATCCAAAATGCACCCCTTGAGGAATCGCCCACACCGATGGAATCCTTCCAATCGGCGATCGCCGCTGAAGACCGGATCTTCGTGTTCAATTACGACGGAACCATCGAATCCACGTTCATGCGCCATAGCAAAAAGACGATGCCAGTCGAAATTTGCAAATCCGGGCAATCGATACCGCCACCAGCCACCACGACGGAAGACTCCACTACGCCTGACACGGTCTTCAAAAATTTCGGTGTCTTTGGCGTGTAGCACATAGACCCGATCAGAAAATTCATCAAATGCCGCACAAACATCAATCCATTGCCAGATGAGGTGGGACGGATCGAACTCTAAGCCAATTTGCTTTGATGGCACAGCGTCAAACATTAACCCCCACGCTTCGGGCGTTACTGCGAGATTGCCACCTTCGCCGAATGGACCACGTCCACCGGGCCAATTCTCAAAGCCAATCAACACGCCCTTTTCTTCAGCCAATTCTGCAACGTGGGAATAGACCTCTTTGTAGCGAGCAACATTATCCTCAAGGCTAATGCTTGGATCGTAGCCCATCGGACCAGCACCGGCCAACACCGCGCCGTCCATGTCCTTGCAAACATCCATAATCTGGCTCAAGCGATCCAGTTGCGCTGGCAAATCTTGCGATGAGGTACGGATTGAGGGCCAGCCAATCAGAAATGAAGCAACCGTCAAACCGTTTTCTCCAAGGAGGGTTTTCGCCTTCTCTCGTGCGGCATGAGCTTCATCGGTATCGCCAATCCACTCATCCGGTGGACCGGAGATCTCCAAGCAGTCAAAGGACGCATCGGCTCCGGCAAATTTGACGATTTCTTCTGAATATCCTGTTAAGAAACCTAATTTCATATAATCTCCTTAAATTATGGCAATCCTTTTTGTGTGTATCGCCAGCTATCACAAGTTGCTTCTATGTGATATCATCGAACAGGATACAAGATACAAGATATAATACTATTTCTCATTTGAAATGTCATTCCTTCGCTACGCTCGAGGGCAGGCTTGCGAAAGATCTAGATTCTTCACCTTCGGTTCAGAATGACATGAGGAATTCTCAATTCTAAAATAGTATAAGATGCCTGTGAACTGAATCCTGTATCCCTAAGTCATCCAAGAATACGTGAGTATACTTATTTCAGGGGTGACCATTATTATCGCGAGATCCACTCAGTTAGCAGATGTTAATGGGAGGGAGATCCCTCTCCCGATAAGAGAAGACCCCCAGCCCCGCAAGACCCCCGACCCCGCAAGCGGGGAGGAAGCCAGCGGGGAGAAAGAAATCGAGGCTGGGAAGCCTCTCCCACAGAATTATGGCTACCCCTCACTTATTTCCTAGTTTTCGTGCAATGAAAGCGGATTTTTCACTGGCTCCAATAAAGCAGAAACCCAGACCATACCTGCCATCGTAACATCTTAAAGGTCCCCCAATGGGATACTCTACCTTTAAGGAGCAACTCATGGCAAAGCGAAAACCTAGACACCGTAGGCGTTTGAGCCGTAAGCTGACCGGGCATAGAGGAATGGCACGGACTTAAGAATTTTGTTGTAGAGTAAAGTGACTGAAAACCAATTGTTATCTATGTTCGTCCAAGAGGTAAAACTCAGGAGATGAACAGATGACCATTGGTAATCCGGTTGCTATCTTACGACAGAAATTTGCCCAAAGTATTGGTCTGCCTTTCGCCGATGTGCTTTCCGAATCGGACATCGAATCTGCCCTCGAAGATGAAGGTGTTACCTAGCCCAAACGACTCTTCTGCCCG